>NZ_JBIWFC010000010.1:0-166390 GCF_044762845.1 Lysinibacillus sp. NPDC096382 | reverse complement strand
AGTTAAGCTCTTTAGCGCCGATGGTAGTTGGGGGCTTCCCCCTGTGAGAGTAGGACGTCGCTAGGCACCTAGAAAAGTCGAGGATTTATTCCTCGACTTTTTTATTTGCATTTTTCCAGCTGGTTAACCCAAATAATACGATAAAAATGGTTATGGGTTCTGCCATTTATCTAGCCGAAGGTTAAGAAATAAGGAAACTCCTCGGAAAAGTAATGGGCGATGGAGCAAAATATCGAGCACCAGCTGACGAAGATGCAGGACCTAAAGGTTAGTTTGTTTAGAATAAAGTTTGATTAAAAGTAATTCTAAAAATCATTTTTTATAAATGATGGATTGTAATATTAAGTGCAACACCCAGATGTCAACATAAAGGAAGCCCATAACGACCTCGTGTAGAATGTAGTTACCACACCAACATTCAAACGGAGGAATTGTTATGAGCTATACTCATCTTACCATATCAGAACGTGTAAAAATAGAAACATACCTGGAACTTGATTATTCGATTCGTAAAATAGCGAAACTCTTAAATCGTCAACCTTCTACGATTTCCAGAGAAATAAAACGCCACGCCGGTAGTACGGCTGACGAAGCACAAGTACGTTACCAACAAAATAAATCCAACTGTGGTGCCAAGTTAAAATATACGCCAGAAGTAAAAGAAGCTGTTCAAGAAAAGTTGCGGGATACTTGGTCGCCTGAACAAATTGTCGGCCGTTTATATCAAGGACAGCTGAGTTTTAAAACCATCTATCGCTGGATTTACGATGGTCTTTTAGAAGTGCCTATAACCGTTCTCCGTCAAAAAGGAAAGCGCCAAAAGCCCCGCGAAACAAGAGGAAGATTTAACATTGGTACACCAATTTCTAAACGCCCAAAAGAAGTACGTAAACGTGAAACCTTTGGACATTGTGAGTTAGATACAGTTGTATCTAGACGTGGGAAAGCAAAAGGTTGTGTAGCAACATTTATTGAGCAAATGACACGGTGGTATGTTGGCTTTTTGATACCGGATCGCTCAGCTCAATCAATGGAAAGAGCAGTACGTCTACTTCATACTAAATTACCCAAAGGCGCTATAAAAACAGCCACAACAAGACCGAGGTAAAGAATTTAGCTGCTATAAAGTGTTAGAAAATGACTTGAAAATTGATGTTTATTTTGCGGATGCTATTCTTCTTGGCAGCGCGGAAGTAATGAAAATGGGAATGGATTACTTCACGAGTTCTTCCCTAAGCAAACAAATTTTGAAGAAGTATCACCAGAAGAACTAACAGAATCATTAAACTATATCAACAACCGACCAAGAAAATGTCTTGGTTGGAAAACTGCAAACGAGGCTTTTAATGAGCAATTGTTGCACTTAATTTGACAAATCATCAAATGAAAAGAAAGCACATTGAACAAAGTTTGATTAAAATGCTTTCTTTTCCGTCTCAAGCTGTAGAAACAACTTTGATAGCACAATTTGAAAAATAGCGACTTCTACAGCTCATGATTGTAGGAATTTTTATTATATTACTTGTATTATTTTTTTAGATTTGATAATTCATAGTTAATAACTTCCTTTATCTTATCGTTCCCAATTGCTCCATTCTGGAATGTATTAGAGTCGCTCCAGTAAAGCTGCCTAAATGAAACACCATTATTAAGTTCAATCCCCAAAAATATACGTGTATCTTCTAGCTTACCTACATCAATTAATGATTGTACATCTTCTAATTTTAATTCATAAAATGCGGCTAGGAACGTATCCTTAGAAGACTGTGAGAATGTGTGTATTCTCTTGCCATCTTCAGTGCTTTCAAAATAGATATTCTTCACCAAATGATCCATAGGGTAAAGTTCTCCTACTGTTTTTGCCTTTTTATTTGTGTTGGCTACATAAACATCATTATTTGCAGCAATAATCAAGGAAGATGGATATCCTTTTATTTCAGAAATGATTGTTCCTTCTTTTAAATATGTCGCATCACCATTTTGCATCTTGTGATTACTGCATGCACTGTCAGCCATTTTATATGTCACTTTACCAAGTTCTTTACCTTTTTCAATCGTTATAGGAAGATTTTCATTCACTGGCTCTGGAATATGATGCTCATACTGTATATCGTTAATCATCAACACATCCACCCATTCAATTTCCCCATCAGGACACCCTTTAAGAAAAGTGAAGTTACTGCAAGAAGATATCAACAAAGCAAATACAGAAATAAATATCATCTTTTTAAGAACTTTCAATATAACACCTCCTAGTTATTAGACACTTATTACAAATTTAAGTTACAAGAAATATTCGAATGTTCGGCTTAATTCATAAAAATGGTAATCGACATACTTGCAACGTTTTAAATTAATATCCGCTGAATACATAAAAAAATAAGAATAGAAGGCTTTCTGCTAGATTGTACTACGCAAGAGTGTAGTCGTTTGATACAATAAAATCATAGTATTCAAGATAGAAACGGCGGGTGTTCGTATGGTTAGTGATATTTTAATAGAAATTGTAACAGCGATTGGCCGCTTTTTAATCAACCCATTAATGTATATCGCAATGTTATTTGCGGTTTTATTAGGTTATAGTCGTGTAAAACAGGAGCGGAAGTTTTTTAATAGACGTATTATTTGGGGTTGGACAGAGCTAATTGGTCAATGGAAATTTGGGTGGCTAAATGCCCTCCTCATTTCACTCATAAGTGTTGGTTTAGGTTTAACAGTGCCTAAAGCTTTTTTAATGAATTTAATCGCTATTTCTGCGTTGGCACTATTACTGTTCTTCATTAATGCACTTTCACCTATCTATACAATGGGGCTTGCGACATTAGCAATGTGGTTGATGTACCATTACAATTGGACATTTTCTTGGTGGAAAATCTCTTTAGAAGGTGTAAATTTATTAGATGGTTCCATTATAACGATTACGGTTTTAGCAGGTCTAAGTGTGATTGCTGAGGGGATATTAATTCGTCGAACAGCAATGAAGGTAACGACACCGAGAGTTGAAAAGACGAAGCGAGGTATGCAGGCAATTGTCTATCGTTCAAGAAATGTATGGATATTGCCAATTTTCTTTGTAATACCTGGTGATATTATTCCTGTAGATTTCCCATATTGGCCACAATTTACATTAGGGGAGAGTACTTTTGCACTTGTACTATTTCCACTCGTCATAGGCTTTTCAAAGCTTACTCGAAAAGAATTGCCGACTTTGCAATTGCCTAAAATTGGCCGAGCGGTGCTAATACTAGGGCAGTTAATTTTAGTAGGTGGACTTGTTGCTGCGTTGGAGCCGTTAATTGGCTTTATCACGTTGGTAATTGGTGCAGTGATTCGTATCATTATCACAATCTTCTATGCGCTGCAAGATAAAACAGACATTTATGCGGTTGCACCAAATTCAAAGGGCGCTATTATTGCGGCTGTCTTACCTGATTCACCTGCTGAAAAAATGGGCTTACTGGCAGGAGAATGTATTCGTAAAGTAAACGGTCAGACCATTTTTACTGAAAATGATTTATACGAGGCTTTGCAATTAAATGCTGCACATTGCCGTCTAGAAGTAATAGATCGTAACAATGAAATACGCTTAACACAGCATGTTATATATAGCAATGATCATTATCGCATTGGATTATTACTAGCTGAGCAGAGGGATATATGATGGATGTTTTTGGGAAAATGATGCTAGCGTTATTTTTACCAGCATTACTCGTATTATTGTTTACTAGAATTACGTATAATCGGTATGTTGCCTTAATATTGGCAATTGCGCTTATTGCGGCGTCTGTCTATGCAGGATATACTTCGCCGCCTCTTATCTTCGTAATCGATGCATTTTCGTTAACAGTAGGCTTTTGGCTAGCAAGTAAAATGAAAAAAAACAAAAATTAATATAAAAGGTCAGTCCAAAGTGATAGCTTTCTCACTTTTAAGACTGACCTTTTTACATGAAGAATCTTACGGCTGCCATAATGATAACCCCCGCTACAACTGTAATAGATAAGCTTTTGGTAATAATTGCAATTATAAGGGTTGGCACAAAGGTAATCAATACGGGCCAATTTAATGTAACAATTTTTCCGCTTTCTGTATCCAATAAGTTTTCGATGACAAGAGCACTCAAAATACAAACTGGGATAAAGCTTAGCCATTTTAATACAACCTCAGGTAGTTTTACATTTCGAACGAAAATAAAAGGAATAATACGTGGTAGCCAAGTGACAAGTGCACAGCCAATGATGAGCCATACCATAGTAGTAGTTGTCGTCATTTATCTGTCACCACCCCTATAGTTGCTACAATAACTGTTGAAAGAAGAACAGCCACATGGGAGGGCACAATATAAGAAAGACCATACATAATGACAACCATATAGCCTATTAACATAAGATAATGCATTATTTTACTTTTACCTACACTGTTAAGTTGGAGAACAAGAAGTGCCACAAACATAGCAACCAATGCGAAATCTAGACCCCACTTTTCAGGAGTTGCTACCCACTGTCCTAAATATGCGCCAGCTACACAAGAAAGAATCCAAAATGAGTAAGCAGTTATGTTCAGCCCATCCATCCATTTGCCATGTAATTTCCCGCTTTGCATTTGCTTTGTAACAGCAACGCCAAATGTTTCGTCCGTCAATAATGTGCCGAAACCAACATTTCTTAGCATGGAATAGCGTGTAAAGTGCGGAGCTAATGTTAAACTCATTAATAAATGGCGTAGATTTACAACAAAAATGGTTACAATAATAGCAGAAGCAGGGCTATTTGTTAAAAGAAGTGCACAAAAGATAAATTGTGCGGAGCCTGCATAGATGAGTATAGTTAATAGTGCAATTTCGAATACAGATAACCCAGAAGCGGAACCTACAACACCGAAAGCGAGTCCTATGCTTATATAACCGAGTAAAGTGGGAACACAATCTTTAACGCCTTGTAAAAAGCTATCGTCTGGCATGTTTGCTGTTTCATTCTGAAAATCGGTTGTACTTGTCATAAATAAATCGTCCTTTCTTAAAAATTTCCATGTATACTAATAATGGAATAGTCTGATAGTTAGTTGTGTTTATTAAAGTATACATATGTCTGATAAAATAAACAATAGAAATTGGTGAAAAAAAATGGAGCAAATGAGTCGAAATTTGGCATTTCAATTAAAGAAGATCCGGCAACAACGTCATTTAAGCTTAGATGATGTTGCCAAAGCTACAGGGGTAAGTAAAGCTCAACTGGCCCAAATTGAAAAAGGGGAGGCAAATCCTACAGTATCAACGATTTGGAAAATTGCTGCGGGAATGCGTACTTCATTTTCCTCATTATTACAAGCACCAACAGCACACTTCATGAAATATAGTAGTAAGGATGCGCCACGTGTAGATGAAGATGAGGGGCGATATCGTGTGTATTCCATTATTCCTTATAATCCAGATCGTGGCTGGGAACTTTATAGGATTGAAATGGAGCCCGGTGCTTTCAGTAGAAGTGAAGCCCACACAGAAGGGGTAGAGGAAACTGTGACTGTAATCCAAGGGCAGGCCAATATTTCTGCTGGGGAGATGCATGAATTACTAGAAGAAGGGGATACACTAGTATTCTCAGGACATCAACCACATGAGTATAAAAATACTTCGGAAAAGTTAACGATTTTACATTTGATTTTGCAATATAAATAGAGGTGTCGATTTTGAGTGAATGGTTTACTGTAGATAATATTGAGCAGATTGCGGCACAATATCGAACGCTTGGCCCGGTCATTGGTTTATTTTTAACGTTTATAGAGGCGTTTTTTCCATTTTTACCTTTGGTCGTGTTCGTTGTCGCAAATGCGAGCGCATTTGGTTTATGGTTAGGTTTTTTATTATCCTGGATAGGATCCGTAGCGGGCTCATATGCGGTATTTTTGCTTGTCCGACATTTTGGCAAGCATCCAAAGCTTCGATTTGTAACAGGCAGTAAAAAAGTAGAGAAGCTAATTAAATGGGTAGATATGAATGGTATTAGTCCTCTGTTCGTGTTACTTTGTTTTCCTTTTACCCCCTCAATCATTGTAAACATTGTAGCGGGTCTATCTCATATTCATAAAAAGTTTTATTTTGTGGTGTTATTGGCTGGGAAGTTCGTTATGATTTTAGGAATGAGCGTACTTGGTTACGATTTAAAGTCTCTCCTAACGAGCCCTGTTAGACTGATTATTGCAGCTGTTGCGATTGTCTTGCTTTGGTGGGTTGGCAAGTTTATGGAGAAACGATTAAATGCCCGGGTAGAAAGAGACTTAAAACATGCGAGAAAATTGACGAAAAATC
This sequence comes from Lysinibacillus sp. NPDC096382, assembly GCF_044762845.1. Taxonomy (NCBI): domain Bacteria; kingdom Bacillati; phylum Bacillota; class Bacilli; order Caryophanales; family Bacillaceae; genus Lysinibacillus; species Lysinibacillus sp. NPDC096382. Next base: position 160,086 of record NZ_JBIWFC010000010.1, on the reverse strand, counting down.
ATCAACGTTGAAAGTTGAATATGCACATCTTACCCCTTTTATCATGTAAAATGAGAGAAGGGGTTTTTTATCTTCATTCATAAAGGTAAGGCGATGTTCGAGAAACGTGGAGCAGCGTTTAGATAAAATAGTAAAATGCAAAGTTAGAGAAGCAAAAAGCTCGGGGGAACCATCAAAGTAATCGGGTCCATGCAAAAACTGCTCAGGTAGACCAGCAAAGCCCGTGTATTTACGACTAACATTGCTCCCATCTCTATAGGTGTTGTAATGAATTCGGGTTTAAGTTACTTTTTAGCGGGTGTACAAACATCTACTGAAAGAAGTTAAAGCCTCGGCGGATGTCACGGAAATCGGACAGGCGTTAATAAAGGATGTTAGCCTAAAATCATCGCATCCTTGCGATAACGGCTAACTGACCTGCTGCATCCTGCAGGCCTAAGCACAAAGCCGATTCCGGACGCAATTATGCCGAGGCATAATTGATATAGATATATTAACAGGAGGAGAAAAGTACATGACATTGCGTATTGTATCAGGACGTTCAGGAACGGGTAAATCAACGTTTATTCATCAAGAGATTGTCGAGCAACTAAAAACAGATCCGTTAGGTCATCCAATTTTTGTGATTGTACCTGACCAAATGTCTTATTCAACGGAGTATGAGCTTACGAATAAGCATGACTTGAAAGGCTTAATCCGTGCGCAGGTCATGACATTTAAACGATTAGCATGGCTAGTATTACAGGAAACGGGTGGTATTGCTCGAAAAGAAGTAAATGGCTATGGCTATCGAATGCTTATTCGCAAACTTTTAGAGGAACAAAAAAGTGAGTTTTCATTATTTCGACAAGCAGCTGGGAAACGAGGCTTTACGGAGGAAATTGAATCGCTATTACGAGAGTTTAGTCGTTATAGTGTAAATAGTTCGGTGCTAGCTGAAGTGACAGCATCTTTGCAAGCCATTGATGCGCCAAATACATTGCAAGCGAAGACGAATGACTTACAAGTAGTTTTGCAAGCTTTGGAGGAACGACTTGGCACGACATATGTCGATAGTGAGGGGTATTATCCGATTTTAACCGAGCAACTAAAATGCTCCGAGACGATGAAGCAGGCGTCAATTTATATAGATGGTTTTACAGCATTTACGGTAAGAGAATTAGAGCTTGTAAAAGAGTTATTAAAGGTGACAAAACAGGTAACGGTAGTTCTTCCCTTTGACCATATCGATGAAGTTTATGATGAGCAATCTTTATTCCATGAAGCCGCTTCTACGAACCAACGTTTACACGATATTGCATATGAAGAAGGCATTGAAGTTGAAGCACCATTGCACTTCTATAATACGTATCGTTTCCAGTCTAGTGATTTACAACATATGGAAGCTCTCTTTGCTGATATGGTGCCTCAAACGAAAGAAACTTCAGGTGATGTAATGGTGCTTGAAGCATCTAATCGACGTGCGGAGATACATGCCATTGCCCGGGAAATAACAAAGCTGACGAGAGAGAAAGGGTATCGTTATCAAGATATAGTACTTCTTTATAGACAAGCAGAAGTCTATGACCCGCTCATTACAACAATTTTCCAACAATATGAAATTCCTATTTTTACAAATTCGAAAAAGACGATGTTACATCACCCTTTAATTGAACTTAGTCGATCTGCTTTAGAGGTTATTACTTCCAATTGGAAGTATGAACCGGTTTTTCGTAGTGTGAAAACAGATTTATTTTTCCCGTTACATGCAGAATTAAATGTTTGGCGTGAGCGAGCGGATCGTTTAGAAAACTACTGTTTAGCACAGGGCGTTTTTGGAGAGCGCTGGTTTGAAGAAGCTCGATGGTTTTTCAAAAAGTATCGTGGACTAGAATTCCATTCACGAGTGCAGACGGATGAAGAACGTGCAATGCAGGCAGAAATCGAGGCTATTCGCAACGAAATTCGTCAGCCGCTTAAATCATTACAGGACAAGCTGGAAGTGGCGACAACAGGTAGAGATGTAGCGACAGCTTTATTTGAGTTGATTGAGCATTTAAATGTTTATGAAAAGCTTCAAGCAATGAAAGACCGTGAACTTGATCGAGGCGATGCATTAGCTGCAAGTGAGCATGATCAAGCGTGGAAAGAATGGATTGCAGTGCTCGATCAGTTTGTGTATATGTTTGGTGAGCAGGAGATGTCCGTAGAGGAAGCGGCGAAAATCTTAGACGAGGGCTTTGATACATTAGAATTTTCGCGTATCCCGCCTACATTAGATGAAGTTATGGTAGCGACAGTTGATTTAGCTCGTTTATCGAATATAAAAGTCGCTTTTGTCTTAGGAATGAATGATGGAGTCTATCCAACTCGTATGGATTATGAGGGATTGCTGTCAGATAACGAACGTGAATGGTTTAGTCAAATTGGCTATGAACTGGCGCCAACATCTAAAAATCGTTTACTGCAGGAAAATTTCTTGCTATATCGAGCTTTAACGACATCCTCCGATAAATTATATATGTCCTATCCAACGGCAGATGAAGAGGGCAAGGCGCTACTGTCTTCACTCTATATAAAGAAAATTATCGGCAATGATAAAACGGCAGGCCTTTTGAGCGGTGTCGAGGTCGAGCGAGTTGTAATCGATCCAATTGAACTATTGGATGAAAGTGCATTACCGTATTTACGCCATCCACGTACAGCTTTAGCACATTTAATGGTGCAAAAACGTCAAGCTGAACATAGTCGAGAACTAGCGCCAGAGTGGCTTGCTTTACAAAAATTTTATAAACAAGACCCTTATTGGGCACTTATTTATGATCGAGTTTTACATCCAATCACTCATAAAAATGAAGCAGAACCATTAGAAAACCACATCACTCAGGAATTATATGGTCAAAAGCTAACATCTAGCGTGTCTCGTATTGAGAAATATTTCCGTTGCCCATTCTCTCATTTTACAACGTATGGACTTCATCTAGAAGAGCGGGCAGAGTACAGACTAGAAACATTTGCAATGGGTGATTTATTCCATGAGGCATTGAAATGGATTACTGAAGAGACACACCGTCTGCAACTATCATGGATACGTTTAACAAAGCAGCAAATTAAACAATTAGCACGCCAAGCTGTAGAGCAAATTGTGCCGGTATTTTCACATCAAATCTTACTGTCAAGCGCACGTTATCGCTACATTCAACGCAAACTTATTCGTATTGTCGAGCGAACAATGACGGCACTTACACAGCATGCGAATGTATCTCACTTTAAGCCAATTGCCATTGAGGCATCATTTGGACCGGGGCAAAATGAACAGCTTCCTCCACTTGAAATAGATTTAACAGGTGGTAAGAAAATGTTTATGCGAGGTCGTATTGATAGAGTGGATAGTGCGTCTATTGATGACCGCTCTTATTTACGGATCGTCGATTATAAATCATCCGCTCGTGATTTAGATTTGAATGAGGTTTACCACGGTTTGTCTCTACAGGTACTAACGTATTTAGATGTGGCGATGGAAAACGCTTCTTATTGGCTGCCAGGTGAGGCGGAGCCAGCTGGGGTTCTTTATGTACATGTCCACAATCCAATGCTAAAGCTTGATAAGGATTTAAGTGATAGTGAAATTGAAGAAGACCGTTTAAAACAATACAAAATGAAAGGTCTTTTGTCAGAAAATGCGGAGGCCATTTTATCGATGGATGAGCAATTAGAGGAATCGAGTGGGCATTCAAAAATTATTCCTGTCTATATGAAGAAAGATGGGACACCGTCAGAATCTCAGTCGCGTATTGTACCTGTTAATGATATGAAAAATCTACAGCATTTTGTACGGCGCAAGCATCAAGAGGCTGGTGATGGAATTTTAGCAGGGGATACGTCCATTAGTCCTTATAAACTTAAAACAAAAACAGCATGTGACTACTGTCAATTTACAGCTGTTTGTCAATTCGACCCATCTGATGGCAAGCAAAGCTATCGTCAGTTACAGCAAGCAAAACCGAATGATATCGTTGAGAAAATTCGGAAGGAGATGAAGTAAGTTGGTACAAAAAATACCCGAAAAGCCAGCGGAAGTAACGTGGACTGACGACCAATGGAAGGCCATCTATGCAAGCGGTCAGGATACACTTGTATCGGCTGCGGCAGGCTCTGGTAAAACGGCAGTACTTATTAATCGCATGATTGAAAAGGTAGTTGCGATAGAGGATCCCATCAATGTGGATGAGTTACTTGTCGTTACATTTACAAATGCATCTGCTGCTGAGATGCGTCACCGTATGGCGGAGGCGCTTGAAAAGGCTATTGCAGAAAATCCAACTTCCAACCATTTACGACGCCAGCTAAGCCTTGTCAATAAAGCACAAATTTCAACGCTGCATTCCTTCTGTTTAGCAATCGTTAAACAGTATGCCTATATGTTAGATATTGACCCAGGCTTTCGTATAGCGAATGAGGCGGAGGTTGCGTTGCTAAGGGACGATATATTGGCAGAAGTATTAGAAGATGCTTACGATTCTGAGGATGAGGCACAGGTTCAAGCAATCTACCGTCTCGTTGATAGCTTTACGTCGGATCGTGATGATCAAGCTATTGAAACATTAATAAGCAAGCTATATGATACGTCTCGTGTACATGCAGAGCCTCTAAAATGGCTTCGTAGTCTACCAGAGACATATGACTTAGCTGCGGACGTGACCATTGATGATTTAGAGCTGTCGAAATATGTAAAGTTAACAGTCAAGCATAGTCTTGAGGAGGCATTCGTTTTAATTTCTGAAATGCGTGCCATTACGCTACAGCCCGAGGGACCTGCTCCATATGCTGAAACCGCAGAAATGGATTTTGCCATGATTCAGGAAGGTATTCGTATTAGTCGTGAAGGAACATGGCAGGAACTCTTTGATTATTTTGGTACGGTGAAATGGTCAACGTTAAAGCGTGTATCAAAGGATACTTTAGTAGATATGGAGCTACAAGAGCTTGCCAAGAAAAAACGTGAGTCAGCTAAAAAAATTGTCAATAAGCTGAAAGAGACTTATTTTGTGCGTACTCCTGCACGCTTGCTTGAAGAAATACGATTGATGGGTCCGACGATCGGAACGTTAGTCCAATTAACAAATATTTTTAGTGAACAGTTCCGCATGGCAAAATTAGAACGAGGAATTATTGATTTCTCGGATTTAGAGCATTTCGCATTGCAAATTTTAACTGTAGAAGTTGAAGGTAACTTACAGTCTTCACCTGTTGCACTAGATTTGAAACAACGGTTTAAAGAAGTACTTGTTGATGAATATCAAGATACAAATATGCTTCAAGAAACAATATTGCAGCTTGTGAAAACAGGTAGTGAGCAAGATGGAAATCTATTCATGGTTGGGGACGTGAAGCAAAGTATTTACCGTTTCCGTTTAGCAGAACCGAAGCTTTTTATGCGAAAATATAGTGAGTTTCTAGAGGCCCCAGATTTAACGGGAATGCGTATAGATTTAAACGCTAATTTTCGTAGTCGAAAAGAAGTGTTGAACGCTACAAACTATGTATTTGCACAAATTATGGGTGAGCGTGTAGGGGAAATTCTTTATGATGAAAATGCTTCATTAAAGCCAGCAGCGCCGTATGATGATAAAGAAGTTCCGGTAGAGCTAGTCATCATGCATCCTCCTGAAGAAGAGGCATTGGACGAAGAGACGGAAGACATTGCAAGCGATGCCTCTGAACTAGAGGAATTAAAAAAATCACAGTATGAGGCACGTTTTATCATTGAGCGTATTCGGCAGATGATGGAGGATGGGACAACCGTATTCGATACAAAAACGAAGACAGAACGTCCATTAAAATATAGTGATATTGTGATTTTAATGCGTTCAATGACATGGTCAACTGATTTAGTTGAGGAATTTAAGCTTGCGGGAATCCCTCTCTATGCGGAGTCCTCTAAAGGATATTTTGATGCGCTTGAAGTCATGATTATGCTGAATGTACTAAAGGTTGTCGATAATCCATATCAGGATATCCCTTTAGCTTCAGTGCTCCGTGCACCATTTGTTGGCTTAACAGAAAATGAGCTAGCAAAAATACGGTTAGCAGATAAAAAAGCACCATTTTATGATGCATTAAGGCAATTTATTCGAAGTGATGGGCATGGTGTGCAATCAGATACTTTTGTGAAGCTTCAACGATTTATGCTAGCATTTGAAAACTGGCGAGATTTAGCACGACGTGGTTCACTGTCAGATTTAATTTGGAAAATTTATTTAGACACGCATTATTATGAGATGGTTGGTGCTATGCCAAATGGTAAGCAACGTCAGGCCAACCTACGCATTTTACATGACCGTGCTTTAATGTATGAGAAAACAGCCTTTCGAGGACTATTTCGCTTTTTACGTTTTATTGATCGTATGCGTACGCGTGGAGATGATTTAGGAACAGCTAAATCGATTGGAGAAAAGGACGATGTTGTACGTCTTGTAACGATCCACTCTTCAAAAGGTTTGGAATACCCTGTTGTCTTTGTTGCAGGGATGGGGAGACCGTTTAATAAAATGGATTTCCACAATCCATATTTATTCGATCAAGATTTTGGCCTTGCAGTGAAGGCAATTGATCCAGAAAATCGTATTACGTATACATCTCTACCATTTTTAGCGCTAAAGGAGAAAAAGGAGCTTGAAATGCGGGCTGAGGAAATGCGTGTATTATACGTAGCGATGACACGTGCGAAGGAGCGACTTATTTTAGTAGGCTCCGTAAAAAATTGGCGTAAAACGCTCGATAACTGGCAGGATGCTCAAAGTTTACCTGTGGATGCCCCATTACAAGAGTATTTACGCGCGAGAGCTAATAGCTACTTTGATTGGCTTGGGCCTGCAGTTGCGAGACATGCAGATTTTGCAAAAATTGCTTCTTCCTCCTATAAGGCATCTGAAGACGTATCGCATTGGTGGGTACGAGCTGTTGAAACAAGCCATTTTGCGTATGATATACAGGCGTTAGAGGATGAGGTACAGCCATTGCTAGAAACGCCAGAGGACGAAGCATTGCTGTCGGAAATTACGATGCGTTTTCAAGCACATTATGCATTTCAGAAATCAACACAAAAACGCTCAAAAACATCTGTAAGTGAAATAAAGCGTTTAGAAAATCTACAGCGACAGGAGGAGCCTGAATATTACTTTTCAGTACCTTCTAAGCAAAAAACGACGACTATTGCGCCCCGTCCAACCTTTTTACAGGACAAACAGCTGACAGGTGCAGAAATAGGAACAGCTGTCCATACAGTCATGCAACATGTACCTCAAAACGGCTTTACGGATGTACAGGAGGTTAAGGAGTTTGTCGCTAATTTAGTGGCAAGACAGCTTCTGACCGAGGCGGAGGGGAAGATTGTCCCATGGAAAAAAATATATAATTTCTTTACAACAGATATTGGACAACGCTTTAAAAAAGCAAAAACAATCCGAAGAGAACTGCCATTTACGATTAGTAGGGTAGATGAAGATGGCGACGCTCAAATTGTACAAGGGATTATTGATTGCTTATTTGAGGATGAGAATGGTGAATGGATTTTGCTTGATTATAAAACAGATCGTATTCAATCACATTTTGCTGAGGAGCCAGCGCTAACAAAGGAACTTTTAAACCGATATGGTGTTCAGCTGAGAGTTTATAGTGAGGCGATTGAATCTATCCTTCATATAAAAGTGAGTGATAAGGTTCTATATTTATTCGATATTGAACGGGCTTTACATGCATAAGTGAACACGGTGTAAACAGGGCTATCTGATAGCGTTTCATATAAAGGAATGAATGTTAGAGAGCTCTGTTTTCGCCGTATACATAGAGGAGGCTATTTTGTGGAGTTTAAACCGACAATGTTGCAGGAGCGCGTCGCAACATTAGATATTTTGCGTGGTATTAGCTTACTAGGCATTTTACTCGTTAATATGTTTGCCTTTTATTTGCCGATGCCATATATTGATTTGGCATCATGGTTTACAACACCATCTGATACAGTGTGGCAGCAAAATTTAGATATTTATGTACAAAGTAGCTTTTATCCGCTGTTTGCCATGTTATTTGGCTATGGACTCGCTATGCAGTGGCAGAAAGCGCAAAGTCGTGAACAAAATTTTTATGCAATAGGACTGCGAAGACTTTCTGTATTATTTGTATTTGGTTTGCTACATGCTGTGCTCATTTGGTGGGGCGACATTTTGATGATGTATGCATTTTGCGGCATTTTTTTATTGCTTTTACTACGTCTTCACCCTATTTGGTTAATGTCAATAGGTATTGTGATTAACGGCGTTATGCAAGTTTTTATGTTATTTATTGTAGGATATATTAATTTTAATATGAAAATTGATGAGTATTTAGATATTACTTCGGTAGAGCAGGCGATAATTTCTTACGGAACGGGCAGTTGGATGGATGCATTTATGCAACGTTTAACCGATTTATCTGTTCAGGCGGGGATCGGCATGTGGTTTGTAGCGTTATTTACAATTTTACCATTTATGTTAATTGGTGCCGCGGCATCTAAATGGCGTTTAGTGGAACGAGCAAAGGAGCTAAAATGGCTTTGGCTGGCATTAGCAATAGCTGGATTAGCAGTTGGCATTTTTATTAAGAGCTTACCAGTCATGTTTACGCGTACTTATTTGCTAGACTACTTGAAAGTATACATAGGTGGTCCAATTTTAGCAGTTGGCTATACGGGGCTCATTGTTTTACTTTGTTTACTTCCAGTTATATCAAGGCTGCTTAGTCCTTTTGCAAAAATGGGGCGCATGTCATTAACGATGTACATACTTCAATCAATGATTGGAACATGTTTATTTTATCAATTTGGATTTGGCTTGTATGGAAAAGTGAGTGTCGCAACAGGTGTGTTAATTGCAGTCGGTATTATTATTGTCCAAATGATTGTGGCAGAAATTTGCCTAGCGAAATGGCAACAAGGCCCGTTAGAGGCTTTATGGCGCAAGTTAACGTATAAGATGAAAACTAAAGCAGGGTAATTGTTGAGGGCTTGACTCTCGTGCAAAAAAACGCACAATCTGCGGTGGAAATTAGCGTTCATTTTCAATGTGAGGGCAACATAAAGTTAATGAACACGTCTTGTTTAATAAGAATAATTAATTGCGATTTAGCTTATTATTAATTGTTTGGGATAGTAAATGTTAAACCGTATGTTATTTATCTTCATTATGAAGATAAAGCCTCTGGCGGATGTCATGAATTTTTAAAGGAATGAATTGTGCGGGCACAATTCAAAATTCAGAAGCAATTACGTCAAGGCGAAATTGATATAAGTGGATTGTAGTGGAGATTGGGCGACTCCTCGGGGATTAGCGATAGAGGAACGAAGGCTAAAAGCATCACATCCTATGATAACGCCTTCGTGACCAACATCGTGTTGGCCCGAGACCCTGCAGCGCAGCGGATGTTTTCTGTGCGAAAGCGAAGCGTCAGCAACAAATGTTTTCTGTAGCGAAAGCGAAGCGTCAGCTACAAAGCGCCCAGTCGGAACGGAAATCAACCACACGTTATGGTGAAAAAACACAAATTATTCGGAATAAAAATAGTTATCGTAAAAGTAAGGCAATTTCTATAATTTTGTTGTATCATGTAGAAAAAAGAAGGAGCTCTGAAAATCATGAAAATTTTATCGTTTAAATTAGGTGGACATGTAAGCTTTGGACCAAAAGTAAAAAAAGAAGAAGCGGTATGGGATGTACTCGCTATTCAAAATGAACTTCAAGTTCTCCCTTCTTTTTCAAGTTCAATTGTAGATGGCATTGCTCTAGGCTTTGATTTTGTTGAACAGATTCGTAAATTAGTAGAAGCCGCTGAAAAATCAGACCGTGCAGAAAGTTTCAAACGTGAATTTACAGTGATCGAGTGGTTATCACCGATTCCACGTACACCAAAAAACATTATGTGTATTGGGAAAAACTATGATGAACATGCTAAAGAAATGGGGACAGAGGCAGCTCCAATAGACTTAATGGTATTTACAAAATCTCCGACTGCTATTGCAGCTGATGGCCAAACAATTTCTATTCATGCTGATCTTTCATCAAAAATGGATTATGAAGGCGAATTAGCAGTTGTCATTGGTAAGCGTGGTAAAAATATTCCGAAAAACTTAGCATATGATTATGTATTTGGCTACACGATTGCCAATGATATAACAGCTCGTGATTTACAAGAAAAACATAAGCAATTTTTCTTAGGAAAAAGCTTGGAAGGAACTTGTCCACTTGGACCTTACCTTGTAACAAAAGATGAAATTCCAAATCCACAAGATTTAACAGTGGTAACAAAAGTGAACGATGAAGTGCGTCAAAACGGCTCAACAAAAGATATGATGTTCACTGTAGAATCATTAGTATCGATTTTATCTCAGCATGTAACATTAGAGCCAGGTGATGTTATTTTAACGGGTACTCCAGCGGGTGTTGGCAAAGGCATGAATCCGCCACAATTCTTAAAAGCTGGAGATACTGTGAAAGTGTCTATCCAGGGCATCGGTACTTTAGTAAATCATTTTGAATAATACTCCAAATCCGCGTGAGTTTACCTCCGCGGATTTTTATCCTTTTCGGCATTGTTTATCTGTAGCGACAGCAACAAATGTTTTCTGTGCGAAAGCGAAGCGACAGCAACAATGATGCCGAGGCATAATTGTTGTATATTACATGAACACTATTGTAATGTTTGAAACCCTTTCCATCACATGGTAGGATAGAGTTTGATAGAAAAAAGAATATGAGGTGGGAAAATAATGAATTTCTTAACTAGCCAAACGCATTTGCATATTACCACTTGGGTAGTTGCAATCGTAATCTTTTTAATTGCAGCATTAATGGGCAAGCAGTCAAAAGGCTTACATATGACATTACGTTTATTCTACATTTTAATTATCATTACTGGTGGGGCACTATTCATTAAAGGCATGGATTATAATATGGGTATGCTCTACGGCTTTAAATTCCTAGGCGGTATTTTAGTTATTGGGATGATGGAAATGGTATTAGTTCGTCAAAAGAAAAATAAACCAACAGGTATGTTTTGGATTTTATTTGCAGTATTCTTATTCATTACATTATATTTAGGCTTCAAACTACCAATGGGGCAAACTTTCTTAGCATAATTATTTGGAAAGGTCGTGAAGATTTCGCTTCACGGCTTTTTATTTTGGAGAGAAGATGAAATTGCTTAGGTAGCTTAAAAGACTGATCGGGTTAGCCAGAGAAGTGCTCGGGTAGGTAAGAAAACTGATCGGGTTAGCCGAAGAAGTGCTCAGGTAACTCGAAAAACTGCTCGGGTCCCCGCCCGAGCCACTGAATGAATTGATAGTAAAAGTTGACACCTTTTTGTCGTAATTAATTTTGCATTTTCGGAAAATATTTTTAAATGATAGCGACGTGACTATTTTATTTGGTAAAATGACGATGGATTGGTTTGAAAGAGAGGGAATAAATGTGAAATTCAAGAAGTGGATAAGTGCGACAGCTGCATCGCTTTTACTAGCAACTTCATTAGTGAGTGCTACACCAATTGCGTATGCTGATGAAGCATCGACAAGAACGATTGCAGAAGAAAGCATCTATGATTTACTCGTTGACCGTTTCTTTAATGGTTCGGGCACTAACGATTTTGATACAAATACGCAAGACCCTACTAAGTTTGCAGGAGGCGATTTTGTAGGCTTACAGGAAAAACTAAAATTTATCGGAGAGATGGGCTTTACAATCGTTTCTATTGGTCCGATTTTTACCACTGAGAAATATGATGGATCGATGCCGACGAGCTACTCTACAATTGAGCGTCATTTTGGTACATCTGAGGAATTCCAAAGCGTCATTGAGGCCTATAAAGCTAAAAATGTATCGATCATGGTTGATTTCCCGCTAAACAACGTAAGTCCGAATCATGAGTGGGCAAAAGATCCAGCGAAAAAGGATTGGATTGCTTCAACAAATAATGGACAAGTACAGTGGGACTTAACAAACAAAGATGTACAAGAAGCACTTATTAAATCAGCAACAGATTTTGTCTCTACATATAATGTTGGTGGGGTGCGTTTAACAAATATTGCTGGTGTCGATACAGGATTTATCAATGAAGTGATTAAAGCAGTAAAAGATTCGAAAAAATCGCTCTATGTGATTTCGAATGAAGAAAGTGATGCAAACTTTGATGCAAGTATTTCACCGGCTACGGCTGATATTTATCGTAATATATTTAAAAATGTTGATATGGATTCTTCTAAGTTGATGGAACCTTTTACGGGTGAAAAGCCAACTCAAATTATGGTGGATTCCCTAGAAACGCGTCGTTTCACATTTGATTCTGCAACAGAAAATATGTTCCCACCAACGCGTTTGAAAATGGCGATGGGTGCTTTATTTATGATGCCAGGAATTCCAGTTGTGCAATATGGTACAGAAATTGCGATGAACGGGGAAACAAAGCCAGATACGCACCAAATTTTCAACTTTAAAACAGATGATGAATTAATCGAATATATTAAAAATGTTCAATCGTTACGTAATAAATCTGAGACATTACGCAAAGGTGATTTTGACGTTATTACCAATGAAAATGGCCTACTTGTATTTACACGTACATCCGATAAAGAAAAATGGGTCATCATGGTTAACAACACTAGTAAAACACAACGCGTTGATTTAACACCTGCTCAACTTGGGGAAGGTAAAATGTTAAATGGTATTATCCATCAAGAAAAAGTTCGTATAAATGAAAAAGACGTATATCCGGTTATTTTAAATCGTGAAATGGTAGAGGTTTATCAAGTTAGAAATGATGAAGGATTAAATGTACCTTATATGGTAGCACTAGGATTAGTATGGGTTATATTCATAGGATTTGTAGTTGTTATTATTAGACGAGGTAAAGTACGTCGTAATGAGCAAGATGCTCAATCATAAAGGGTGCTTCACCCCTTAATGATTTTACAGGTAGTTAATACAAGATAAAATGATAGACCCCCTCAACACTTTTTAAGTGCTGAGGGGGTTTTTGTTAAGCTTGATAGCTTTTATTCGTAAAGAAAATAGCAATTGTACCTGGTCCAACGTGTGAGCCTATTGCTGAGCCAATCATTGTTACTTGAATGGCTTTTGGCGAAAATCTTTTTTGGATAGAAGCCTTTACTTCGTTGGCAAAGTCCACATCATCACTATGACTAATACCAACAATTTTATCAGAAAAATCATCGCCGCGTTCTTGCATTAAATCTAACATGCGAGCGATGGCTTTTTTGCGCCCGCGAGATTTTTCAATCGGCACAAGCTTACCGTCCTCTACATTTAAAATTGGTTTAATGCTTAGGAGCCCTCCAAGAAATGCGCTTGCTTTTGATACACGCCCACCTTTAGCAAGGTAATCTAAATCCTCAACCGTAAATAAGTGTACCATTTGTGGGGTAAGAGCTGTGATTTTTGCTTCGATTTCTTCCAATGAAGCACCTGTATTTCGAAGTCGAACCGTTTCTTCGACTACTAGGCCAAAACCAAGTGAAGCACATTTAGAATCGATAATAGCTAATTTAAGGGAGGGATATTGCTCCTGCACTTGATTGCGAATCATGACCGCAGTATTATAGGTGCCTGATAATTCCGATGAAAAGGCAATATAAATCCCTTCCTCTTCATTCTTTGCTAGATTTTCGAAATGGTTGAGAAAAATCTCTGGTGATACTTGGGATGTTTTTGGGCGAGCACCTTGACGAATAGCATCGTAAATTTCTTTGGAATCAATTGAAATGACATCATCATATTCATTATTGTTCAATTGCACTCGTAGTGGAAGAAGTTCAACATTGTTTTCTTCATAGTAAGACTTTGGTAAATCGCATCCACTATCAGTAAAAATTTTCATCATTTGTCCCCCTAATTTAATATTCTATATGAGAAGTTTTCAAATACCTATACTACATAACAGGTGAACAAGTGTCGAGCTTTCACTTTCCACTCTAGGTTTCTCAAAACTATTTCGAATGAAATATTATATAGATATATTATCATATCGAGTTTCAATATAATTGCAACCTAGGATGTTTAACTTTATTCAATAAGTACCCATCGAATAAAGAGTACTCTTGAATAAAGTTAAACAGAAAAAAATGGGGTATTTATGTTCAAATTACTACTTAACTAGGTTAATTTCAAGCGATCGATGAGTATTTTAGCGATGCCATCGTCATTATTGGTTGTAGTAATTTCATTGGCAATATTTTTTAAAGAAGGAATACCGTTGCCCATTGCTACACCGATACCTGCATAATCGATCATTTCTAAATCGTTATCTTCATCACCGAATGCAATAATACGCTCGCGTGGGATTCCTAAATCTTTTGCTACATGAGCGATTCCTACTGCTTTATTTAAGCCACGGTGAACAATCTCAATAATGTGAAGTGGTGCACCCCAACGGCGATGTTCAATAACCTCTGCATGAACAGCCTGTAAATGATCACGAATAATCATGGAATTTACTTCATTCGCTTGAATTAGTAAACTAGTTGGGTCATCAAGTAAATGAGTATAGAGATCTCCAAGAGTAATTTTTGGATTCCCCATATTAAAAATATTTAATATCCGTTCATCTTCTGTATGCACATAAATATCGTCCTTAATCTCAGCAATGATATTTTCGTATTCATAGCTATTGATGGAATCGACGACATCATGCACTACGCCTAAATCAATAGGAGTATGCATAGTTTGCCAAGCAGCATTTTTTGGGTGGTGGACGTAAGCACCATTAAAATTCACGATGGGCGTTGTAAGGCCAAGCTCGTGATAGTAAATATCACTCGCACGATAAGGACGACCTGTAGCAATCATCACTTGATGGCCATGTTCTTTTGCCTGCAATAATGTTTTTTTAGTTTTTGCTGAAATTTGTTGTTGGTCTGTTAATAACGTACCATCTAAGTCCAAAACGATTAAATGCGGTTTCATAGCTTATTGCCCCTTTCATATAATTTGAATAGTATCTCTTTGTAAACCATTCGTCAAAATTTTGTCACAGTGAGAAAAGTTTGCTAACATAAAGATGAGACAAAAATTGGGAGTGACAAAGATGATTGTTGAAAAAGAATTGTGGGGAAATATTCCTTTATTACATATACATACGGAAAATATGAATGAAGAAACCCCGGTTGTGGTTTTTTTACATGGCTTTATGAGTGCAAAAGAACATAACTTACATTATGCATACCAATTAGTAGGCAGGGGGGTGCGTGTCCTATTACCAGATGCAAAATTACATGGCGACCGTAGTGAAGGTCTATCTGAGATGAAAATGAGCTTACATTTTTGGGATATCGTTTTAAATTCTATTCATGAAGTTGAACAATTATATAATGAATTAAAGAATAAAAAATTATTATTGAATGATAAAATTGGCGTTGCTGGTACATCGATGGGTGGAATTGTAACATCAGGCTGTTTAAAGCGTTATGACTGGATTAATACAGCAGCAGTATGTATGGGTGCGCCAGGATTTCTTAAATTAGCGGAGTATCAATTACAGCAATTTGCTAAAAGCGGTGTGAATTGGCCAATGTCCGAAGAAGAAGTACAACAAACGAATGGGCTTCTTGCTAAATATGATGTCAGTCTAACACCAGAAAAATTCGCAGGAAGACCTGTGTTATTTTGGCATGGGGAATTAGATAAAACCGTTCCTTTTAATGAAACGTATAATTTTTATTTATCTTTACGCAAATACTATGAAAAAAATCCAGAAGACTTAAAATTCTTAGCAAATAAAAGAGCGGGTCATGCTGTGTCTCGAGACGGTATGTTAGCAGCAACTGAATGGCTTGCACAGCATTTGGCATAATAAGATACATCTGCTATGATTAAGTTAACACTGTGACGGAAGGAGAAATACAGATGGATCAAGATATGAAAGACAGCATGTTAGGTGCATTAGAAAATGTAATTGACCCTGAGCTTGGTATTGATATCGTCAACTTAGGTTTAGTATATGATGTAGAGTTAGATGAAGAAGGTGTAGCAACTGTTACAATGACATTAACTTCTATGGGTTGCCCGCTTGGACCTGTTATTGTTGATCAAGTGAATACAGCTTTAGGTGAGCTTCCAGAGGTAAAAAGTACAAATGTCAACATTGTATGGAATCCACCTTGGTCAAAAGATAAAATGTCACGCTATGCAAAAATGGCATTAGGTGTACGCTAAGTCCACTTAAAGCACAACAAAAAATCCCTGCTTATAACAGTAAGCAGGGATTTTTGCTGTTTCTGTTCCGAGCTACTCACCAAACAGAAGAAACTTATAATAATGACACTATTGTACATCTGGTGTTGCGGATACTACGCTTTCGCACAGAAAAACATTATTGTTATAGTTTATTGTTTTATCACTATGAAATTTAGTAACATACGCTATGAGATGTGGTTGATTGTAGTGGAGGCTGGGCGACTCCTCAGGGATCAGCAATAGAGGAACGAAGGCTAAAAGCATCACATCCTGTGATAACGCCTTCGTGACCAACATCGTGTTGGCCCGAGACCCTGGAGCGAGCAACGCGAGTGAAGCGGCTCATCGGACGCCCCCAGGAAAGCGCCCAGCCGGAACGGAAATCAACCCCTCGCTTTGCTGGAGCCACGCTTTAATAGCACAAAATCCCCGCTTATTACGGTAGGCGGGGATTTCGTATGTAAGTGTATTAATCAATACGACATATTTGTAACGGACAATTTTCACAGGCAATTTCATCCTTTAAAAATTGTAGATCGTGAATAGTTATATAACCTTTTTCGAAGGAGACGATATTGTGCTTCTTTAAGTCATTAAGCATGCGATTAATCATCTCTCGACTCGTTGCACATAAATTAGCGATTTCTGTATTTGTTAATGGGATGTCAATATAAATTGTGTCATTTTCTAAAGACTTACCATAAGTATTCGAAAGACGGATGAGTGTTGAAAATAAAGCGCCCTTTTTACCATTTAAAACTAGATCGCGCAAACGACTTTGATGCTTTAAATTTTCTGTTTGCAACCACTTCATATATTCCACCATTAAATTAGGTTGTTCTACTAGTAAAAGTTCCAATGATTCACGGCTTAGAACATATAAACTAGAGGGTTCTAAAACTTTAGCAGTCATAGAATTATACGTAAGGTTACAAAATAATGAGCCTTCTCCAATAATACTATCAGGACCACAAATACGAATGGTTAATTCCTTCCCATTCTCCGTTTCCTGGCTAATCGAGATAGCTCCTGTTTTTATATAATAAATTTCTTGCGCACGTTCGCCCTCTAAAAAAATTTTACTATCCTTATTTACTTTAATAAAAACACCGTGCTTTTGAAAAAGATCGTGAAATTTTTCTTGTATATTATCCATTATAACCATATTTCCAACACATCGCTTTCTTTTTGTGAAAAATTGTCAATTCTTACAAAAGGATGGTGAGCAATTTTGATACTAAATCTAAGAAACATACTTTATTATAACGTAATTTTCCAGTTATAAGGGGATAAATTTTAGGGCTAATTCTTTGCGGAGGTTTGTCGTGTGTTGTAAAATAAAGTTAGTCAAAAAAGGTCAAACATTTTTGTGAAACAGAGTGGCGAACGGGATTCCGCTTAACATTATTGAAAAGGAGTGCTAAATATGCAATTTCAACAAACTAATGACAAAAAACCATTAGAACAATTTGGACGTAATTTAATTGAAGAGGTAAAAAATGGAAAAACGGACCCGGTAATCGGCCGTGATGAAGAAATTCGGAATGTTATTCGTATTTTAACACGTAAAACGAAAAATAATCCTGTTTTAATAGGTGAGCCGGGGGTTGGTAAAACAGCAATTGTAGAAGGGTTAGCCCAACGTATCGTAAAGGGCGATGTGCCTGAGGGGTTAAAGGATTGCATACTGTATGAGTTAGATATGAGTGCTTTGATAGCAGGTGCTAGTTATCGTGGACAATTTGAAGAGCGCTTAAAAGGTGTTTTAAAAGAGGTAAAAGACTCAGAGGGGCGCATCATTTTATTTATAGATGAAATTCATACGATTGTTGGTGCAGGTAAAACGGATGGTGCGATGGACGCTGGGAATATGCTGAAGCCAATGCTTGCACGAGGTGAGCTACATTGTATCGGGGCTACAACATTAGATGAATACCGTATGTATATTGAAAAGGATCCTGCTTTAGAGCGTCGTTTCCAACAAGTACTTGTACGTGAGCCATCTATTGAAGATACCGTTTCCATTTTACGCGGCTTGAAAGAGCGCTTTGAATTACATCATGCAGTACGCATTCATGACCGTGCGATTGTAGCAGCAGCAGGCCTTTCAGATCGCTATATTACAGAGCGTTTCCTGCCAGATAAGGCTATCGATTTAATCGATGAAGCATGTGCGATGATTCGAACAGAAATTGATTCCATGCCACAGGAATTGGATGCAGTAAAACGCCGTATTATGCAGCTTGAGATTGAGGAACAAGCACTACGTAAAGAAAAGGACGAGGCGAGTAAAAAGCGATTAGAGCAACTCAGTGAGGAATTAAAAAAGCTGAAAGAATCTTCTGTGGGCATGCTGAAACAATGGGAAACCGAAAAAGAAGTGTTACATGGCATTCAGAAAAAACGTGAAAAACTTGATAAATACCGCCGTGATTTAGATGAAGCAGAAAGTAAATATGATTTAAATAAAGCAGCCGAACTACGTCATGGGAAAATTCCTACGCTTGAAAAGGAAATTCAAGAGATGGAAAAACAATTTGAGAATGGTACAGAATCACGTATTTTACGTGAAGAGGTAACAGCTGATGAAATTGCATCTATCGTTTCACGATGGACAGGGATACCGGTGACGAAATTAGTAGAAGGTGAGCGTGAAAAATTATTGCGCTTAAAAGATACATTGCATGAGCGTGTAGTCGGACAAGATAATGCTGTACAACTTGTTACAGAAGCGGTATGGCGTGCTAGAGCTGGTATTAAAGACCCGCATCGACCAATTGGTAGCTTTTTATTCTTAGGGCCAACAGGTGTTGGTAAAACAGAGCTTGCGAAGGCACTAGCGGCACAGCTGTTTGATTCTGAGGATCATTTTATTCGCATTGATATGAGTGAATATATGGAAAAACATAGTGTATCACGTCTTGTAGGGGCACCTCCAGGCTATATTGGCTATGAAGAAGGTGGTCAATTAACAGAAGCTGTTCGCCGAAATCCATATTCAGTAGTGTTATTAGATGAAATTGAAAAAGCCCACCCTGATGTTGCAAATATTTTACTGCAAATATTAGATGATGGACGCATTACGGATAGCCAAGGTCGTATGGTCAACTTTACGAACGCAGTGGTCATTTTAACTTCTAACATTGGCTCAAGCTATTTAATGGAAGCGAAGGAAGACGATGTTGCAGTTGAGGATTTAGTGATGGCTGCACTGCGTCAACACTTTAAACCAGAGCTGTTAAATCGTATGGATGATATCATTATGTTCCATGCGTTATCGGATGTCCACTTCACAGCGATTGCTTGGAAATATGTCGAACAGCTTGTCAAACGAGTTGCAGAGCAAGACATTACTTTACAAGTAGAACAAAATGTAATTGACTGGGTTGTAGAACAAGGAGCAGATGCTCAGTTTGGCGCTAGACCACTAAAACGCTTCGTGCAACGCTATATTGAAACTGCGGTTGCAAAAGAATTGCTTCGAGGTGAAGTATTACCAGGTGAAACATTGCACATTAGAATGCATGATGGCCATTGCATAGTTGAAAAATAACAAAAAAACCTGTTACGCATTGAGCGAAACAGGTTTTTTCTAGTTGAATTAATGATTGTCTGCAGCTTCTGGAGTTGACTCGTTTGGAATAACTGCACCGATGATGAAAATAAGAATTGTAAATACAACTGATGTGACAACAGCAGTTGGGAAATCAAAATCTACACCAAGTACAGAACTTACTACGTAGTTTAACATTGAAACTAGTAGGAATGACCATATGAATGTTACGATATATCGCATTAATTTCACCTCAACCGAACTTTTTTATATCATTATCATATCATAACATAAATCGAAAAAAAAAAAACCTTTTCTGTGAAACATGGCGAAATTGTCACAACGATAATCCTACTTTTGTACTTTCGTGCAATTTCATTGGTATCAGCGAAATTCGAAGACGTCGTAAATGCTGATTGCTAGAGAGTCGTGGTTGTTTGAATTTGGAAAAATAATCGATTGGTTCATGTCACCTTTCGATTTCCAGTTTCACGAAGTGTATCTTTTCGTTGATTCTACTTTAATGTAGAACATGATTTTTTCGTTATTGTTGGCATGTATAATTATTATCATTGTTTTAATGAGTGAAGAAGTTATAGAGAAAAAGAACTAGTGAAGAAAAGGTTGTAGTATTAGAGTTCATACTCACTGCAATTTTATTTTATGGTGAAAAGGGCTAGCATATGGTTATCTTTTATTCAAACTAATGTTGAGTTCTAACGTATCTCATACCGAATTGGGTCATCTGTGCGTTGGTCATTTTTGATTTGAAACTTTTTTACATATCATTCGTATTATAACTAGACAATTCGAATTGATAGAACTGAAAAAAGGGAGAAATGAAATTTTGAACCATTGAATGAAACAATTACTTTTTGTGATTTACTTAATTACCATTGCGGATGCGTATTACTCAACGTTGTTTATTGAACCGAAAGCACCACCGCAACACCAGACCATTAAAGCGTCAGCCATAACGTTGATACAACTACGGTAGCAAACCTAACAAAAAGAAATGTACAACACGTCGTTTGAAACCTTCTGTACTGCAACACATCAAGCGATTTCTTCAGAGCATTAAATGTTCCAAAGAGAATATGATCCTTAACGACCTATTAGAGAATAGATTGGACATACGCAGATTCATGCGAGAGCCACCTTTCATCTTTTTACGATATCGACTTTTACGTTGTTGATAATTTATATATGAACAAAGCTAAAGCTGCAGATTTATTGCAGCTTTTTTTCATTAACCGCCATTTTTAAATTTTTCAGCTTCACTTATCCCCAAAAGTTTGCTTTTTCTTGCATCAGCTCTAAAAGTTGGAGATGACATTTGTTAAATCGTATGCAATGTATATAAGTTGATTTACGTTCCAGATGGGTGATTCCTTAGGATTTATCGGATGCCCCAAGTCGGAACGGAAATCAACCCCACGTTAGTAATGAGGAACGTTAAATTTAATTCATCTTGCACCTCTCCTTCGTTATGAGTTATAATTAAGACCAGTTACTAATAATTGATAGTAAGAAAGCAGAGGGGTTGCTAAATGAACGCTGGTATTATAGGAATTGGCAAATACGTTCCGGAGAAGGTCGTTACAAATTTTGATTTAGAAAAAATGATGGACACTTCGGATGAATGGATTCGAACTCGCACAGGGATTGAAGAACGCCGTTTTGCAGCAGATGACCAAGAAACTTCAGATTTAGCAGTAGCTGCTGCAAAAGAGGCTATTGCAAAAGCAGGTATTACACCAGAGGAAATAGGCTTAATACTTGTAGCAACAGTAACACAAGATCAAAATTTTCCAAGTGTAGCATGTATGGTTCAGGAGCAAATTGGAGCAGTCAATGCAGCTGCGATGGACCAAGCAGCTGCTTGTGCAGGGTTTATATATAGTTTAGTGACAGCAAAGCAATTTGTAGAATCAAATGCTTATAAATATGTCTTAGTAGTAGGTGTTGAAAAGCTGTCGAAGGTACTTGATTGGGAAGACCGAAATACCGCTGTGTTATTCGGTGACGGTGCAAGTGCAGCAATTGTTGGTCCAGTATCAGAAGGTAGAGGTATTTTATCATTTGAGCTTGGAGCTGACGGTACAGGTGGAAAGAATTTGTATTTAACACAGCAGGATACAATCGCTATGAATGGCCGTGAAGTATTTAAGTTTGCAGTTCGTCAAATGGGTGAATCTGCTGTAAACGTTTTAG
The DNA here is from genome assembly GCF_044762845.1 of Lysinibacillus sp. NPDC096382. Classification (NCBI taxonomy): domain Bacteria; kingdom Bacillati; phylum Bacillota; class Bacilli; order Caryophanales; family Bacillaceae; genus Lysinibacillus; species Lysinibacillus sp. NPDC096382. Next base: position 138,066 of record NZ_JBIWFC010000010.1, on the reverse strand, counting down.
AAAAAGCAGGTTTAACAAAAGACGACGTAGATTTTTTAGTGCCGCATCAGGCGAATATTCGAATTATGGAATCTGCTCGTGAGCGTCTAGAACTACCACCGGAAAAAATGTCGAAAACGATTCATAAATATGGTAATACATCGGCAGCGTCTATTGGTATTTCCTTGGTAGATGAGCTTGAGGCAGGTAAGATTAAAGATGATGATTTATTAGTACTTGTTGGATTTGGCGGTGGCTTAACATGGGGTGCCGTTACAATTAGATGGGGAAAATAAAAAACGAAAAATGCTTGAGGGGAGTAAGACAATGAGTAAACGACGAGTAGTAATTACAGGAATTGGCGCAGTTACACCACTAGGGAATAGCATCGAAGAAACATGGACTAACATTAAAGCAGGAAAATCTGGCGTTGGCGAGTTAACACGTTTAAATAAAGATCTTTTCGCAGCGAAAATAGCCGCTGAAGTGAAAGACTTCAATATTGAAAAGTATATTGAACGTAAGGAAGCTCGTAAAATGGATCGCTTTACACAGTATGCCTTAGCAGCGTCTATCATGGCGATGGAAGATGCACAATTAACAATCGATGAAGAACTAGCACCACGAGCAGGTGTCTGGATTGGCTCTGGAATCGGTGGTATGGAAACATACGAACAACAATTTTTAACATTCCAAGAGCGCGGAGCAAGACGTGTAAGTCCATTCTTTATTCCAATGATGATTCCAGATATGGCTTCAGGCCAAGTGTCGATACACTTTGGGGCAAAGGGCATTAATTCTTGTTCAGTAACTGCTTGTGCTTCAGGTACAAACTCCATTGGGGATGCTTTTAAAGTAATTGAGCGTGGCGATGCAGATGTTATGATTTCTGGTGGTGCAGAGTCGCCAATCGTTACGATGGCAGTAGCAGGCTTCTGCGCAAATACTGCATTATCTTTAAATACAGATCCAGCAACAGCTTGCCGTCCATTCGATAAGAATCGCGATGGTTTCATCATCGGTGAAGGTGCGGGTATTGTTATTTTGGAAGAGTACGAGCACGCAAAAGCACGCGGTGCAAAAATCTACGCAGAAGTTCTTGGCTATGGTGCAACAGGGGATGCGCATCATATTACCGCTCCAGCTCCAGAAGGAGAAGGTGCTTCTCGTGCAATGATGCAAGCTTTAACTGATGGAGGCGTAGAAGCTTCACAAGTAGACTATATTAACGCACATGGAACAAGTACACCATATAACGATTTATTTGAAACACAGGCAGTAAAAACAGTCTTTGGTGAACATGCCTATAATCTTGCAATGAGTTCTACAAAATCAATGACAGGTCACTTATTAGGTGCAGCTGGTGGTGTTGAAGCTATTTTCACAGCGCTAGCACTTAAAGAAGGCATTTTACCACCGACTATTAATTTAACAGATCCAGATCCAGATTGTGATTTAGATTATGTACCGAATGAAGCTCGAAAAGCAGAGATTAAATATGCTATGAGTAACTCACTTGGATTTGGTGGACACAACGCTAGTCTACTATTCAAAAAAATTGAGGAATAATTAAGTAAAACTATAATCAGTGGGGATTTCATCATCCCTACTTTTTTTATTATTAAAAATTAGAGTGTCATGTCAAAAGATACATGCTATGTAAAGTGGTTGATTGGAGCGGAGGCTAGGCGACCCCTTGGGGCTCATCGGACGCCCCCAGGAAGCTTTGCTCTGTGCGAAAGCGAAGCGTCAGCTGCAAATGTTTTCTGTAGCGAAAGCGAAGCGGCAGCTACAAAGCGCCTAGCCGGAACGGAAATCAACCCCTCGTTTTGCCAGAAGAACCTTACGTTATTTGATATGATCAACAAAAAAAACGTCAGCCTAATTTACATGGCTGACGTCTTTTTTTATAGTTTTGTGAATAGATGATAATTAAGAAGAAATAGAAAGGATGTCCTTATCTTGTTCCGACTCTTTTTATTTTTAATGAGCTATGGCTTATTGATTCTCTCAGTAGGGAATCTCATTTTGTATTTGAATTATCGGACGCTCGGATATTCCTGGCTAGTAGTTTTTAAGTTCATGGCACAAACATCAGCATTTTATATGGCCATTGGATCAGCCGTTGTGTTATGCGCTGTTGTGCTTGATCTTGGTTATGATAAAACTATAATTGAAAAAGATAAGATGTAACTCTTAAGTTACTCTCTTTTTGGCCAAGCTCTTACAATCATCTTTATGATAAAGTCTTCTTTTTAGCGACGTGCACGACCAAGGCCCATTGCTTCTTCCATGCGTTTTAATGTAGCACTTGCAATTGCATTTGCCTTTTCAGCACCTGCATCTAAAATAATATCTAATTCTGAGGATTCTACCAAATTATAGAACTTCTCTTGAATTGGTGTTAGGTGATCAATAACCGTTGCTGCCACACCTTGTTTGAAACCACCATAGCCAACGCCTTCGTATTTTTTTACAAGATCGTCAATAGATACGCCTGAAATCGCAGATTCGATTGTTAGTAAATTAGAAACACCAGGTTTATTTTCCACATCAAATGCCACAAAACCATCAGAGTCAGTAACAGCCGACTTAATTTTTTTCTCAATATCTTTCGCTGAATCTAAAAGCTTAATTGTCGCTTTTGTATTTGGATCAGATTTACTCATTTTCTTAATTGGTTCTTGTAGTGATTTGATACGAGCCCCTGCTTTTGGTAATTGAATTTCAGGAATCGTTAAAACGTCACCATAACGTTTGTTAAAGCGCTCTGCTAGATCACGAGTAAGCTCTATATGCTGCTTTTGATCATCACCGACAGGGACAATGTTTGTATTATACAAAAGGATGTCTGCCGCCATTAATGGTGGATATGTTAGTAGAGCGGCAGATACGCTTTCCTTACCGTGAGATTTATCCTTGAACTGTGTCATACGTTCAAGCTCTCCAATCGATGCGACACATTGTAGCATCCAGCCTGCCTGTGCATGTGCTGGCACTTCTGATTGAATAAATAATGTAGATTTTTTAGGATCGATGCCAGTAGCGATATACGTAGCTGCTAGATTGCGAATATTTTGACGTAATTCCTTTGGATCTTGTGCCACTGTTATTGCATGCTGATCGACGATACAATAAACAGCATCACCTTCATCTTGTAATGCAGGGAATTGCTTAAACGCACCTAAATAATTCCCTAGAGTTACAATACCTGTTGGCTGTACGCCTGAAAAAATAGTTGTCATTGTCATTTCCTCCTTGAATTTAAGTCCCTTATTTTTACATAAAAGACAAAATGAAGAGTCGTCACCAAAAACGTGTGGTTGATTTCCGTTCCGACTGGGCGCTTTCCTGGGGGCGTCCGATGAGCCGCTTCACTCGCGCTGCTCGCTCCAGGGTCTCATCTGTGACGCTAATCCCCAAGGAGTCGCCCAGTCTCCACTACAATCAACTATTTCGTAATAGACGTTTTAATAAAAGTCATTCACAATTCTTGGTGATGAACCGAAATAAAAAAACATCATGCGTCCTCATTAGTTCTCTAATGAAGGGACGAATGATGTTTGAATCCGCGGTACCACCCAGCTTGCCTAAACAGGCCACTCTACTTCGTAACGTGAAGGGGACGAGCTCTGCTAATAGACTTCGGTAAGGAAACTAAGCCGTTCACAAAGCTAACTCGGAAGTCCATTCCAAATGCTTACACGATCTGTTTGCAGCAACCACAGACTCTCTAAACGTGTAAAATGCAAATGTACTACTCTTCGTCAGCGTTTTTTATTTAGTTCAATAACCGTCTTCCATCTGTATAGATGAGGTGAACTCACCAAAGACATAATTGATTGATTGCAAAAAATTATATTATAAAGGCTCAGTGAAATGCAAGTGCGTAAAGTCAGACTTTTGGCGGTGTTCATTATTGAAAAAAAATTATATGCTATTATCGCTGGTTTTTTTATCTATTCAGCATCCCTGGAAAGCGCCAGTTGGAACGGAAATCAAACAAACGTTATGGTGATGGGCTATTTATTTGAAAATGCAACCAATATTAGTAAATATACGTCTATATTGTACGCACTGAACTGACAATATTCTCGTTTAAATTTTTTAAATGAGAACAAAAATAATCGGATATGAGTGTTTAAAATGTGCTACGAATGGGAATATTATTAGTAGCTCATTTAGATATACCAAGAAGTAACTGCTTTGAAAAGTTATATAAAAAGACAGAAAATTTCGTGGGATAGGGTTATTCTTTTTTTTATTGGAACTATATTCAAACATCACAGAGTACTGTATAATGGTATGTAGATTACATTACATTAATTCTAATTTAATACACTGGTTTATAGATAATGATTAAAAGGAAAGGATGTGTCAGTATGATAGTAACTTTATTTACATCACCAAGTTGTACGTCTTGCCGAAAAGCGAAAGCATGGTTAGAGGAGCATGAAATCCCGTATACAGAACGTAATATATTTTCCGAACCATTAAGCATTAGTGAAATTAAAGAAATTTTACGTATGACAGAGGATGGTACGGATGAAATTATTTCAACTCGATCAAAGATTTTCCAAAAACTGAATGTTGATGTTGAAAGCTTACCATTACAACGTTTATATGAGTTAATTCAAGAGTATCCAGGTTTATTACGTCGTCCAATCATTTTAGATGAGAAACGTTTACAAGTTGGCTACAATGAGGATGAAATTCGTCGTTTTCTACCTCGTAAAGTTCGTGCGTATCAATTACAAGAAGCACAGCGTATGGTGAACTAATATCTCCATATTCTGCACAGAATAAGTATTAGGTGTTACATATGCATCAAGCATATTGTGACATCTATTTTTTTGTGTTTTACTTATGTAAAACCTTCTATATAAAGTATAATAAATAGTAGGGAAAAGTCATATATTTCCGTAAAGTATGTTAAACTTGATTTTAACTTAATAGTTTACTACAATTTCAATAATTCAAATATCTTCTGTTGAAACGGTGTATATCCTTTTCATTTTATGACAGAACAGCATACAATATAATTAGAGACAACTGTGGACAATAAAATTTTGATTTCGGTTGCTCAACGGTTTTACTGTAGTGTGGTCAAAGGTTGAAAAACAAAAACGGAGTATGAGGTTAAAAACAATGAATAAAAGCATACTAATGAAACAAAACTGTTTTTCGACAAATGACAGTGAAGGGAGATGAGGTCTAGTGGACATCGAACGTGTAAACGAAAATACACTCAAGCTCTTTATTACGTACAATGATATAGAGGATCGCGGCTATAGTCGTGAAGAAATTTGGTACAATCGAGCAAAGGGTGAACAACTTTTTTGGGATATGATTGATGAAGTAAACACTGAGGATTACTTTGATGTAGAAGGTCCTATTTGGATTCATATCAATGCGTCTGAAGTAGGCTTAGAAATCATTGTCACACGTGCACATATTTTAAAAGACGGTGAAACCTTAGATGGTTCTTCGCAATTTGGCGAACACAAAGAGATGTTTGCCCCATTTGAGGACGTTGGAGAGGATCTTCTCAGTCAACTAACTCAGTTTGGTGACTTAGATGAGTCAGAGTTATTTATGGATACAGATATTTATGTTTATAAATTTAAAGATATTGATGAGTTAATCCCTGTAGCGAAACGCATGACAGATGAATTAGTGGATTCCTCATTATTTAAATATGAAAATTGGTACTATCTGGTAGTTGACTTCACAAACGCAAATGAAGAACTAAATCATCACGATAGAAATGCCGTTATTAAAGAATTTTTAATACCATCAAATTTCACAATTCATCGCTTAGAGGAATATGGCGAAAAAATTATGGAAATCAATTGCTTTGAAACAGTACGAAAATATTTTATTTAAAGTATTGAGTACTTGAATTGGAGTGACTTGACTGTAAACAAACTTGGTGATTATCAAGTTTGTTTACAGTCTTTTTATTTAGAAATTAAAAAGATAGCAATTTTTAAATTTCAAGAAAAAGCCGTTCTTTATTTGTTGCTTTTAAAACACTCCTTTACAATTAATCGAAAAGGAGATGATTTTATGCTTATGGCCTATAACGAGCTTCAGCAGATTTTCCTCCCATACGAGTATTCAAGGGAAGCATTACAACGATATAGGCGGCAGATGAAATTTTATTGTCCCCAATGCCAACAGCCTGTCCAATTAAAGATTGGCCAATATAATATCCCTCATTTCGCTCATATTGCTAATAGTAGTTGTGAGCGGTTATTTGCAGAGGGTGAATCAAAACTTCATTTACAAGGAAAAGTACAATTATTTGAATGGCTGAAAAAACTCGGGCATACAGTAAAGCTTGAGCCTTATTTACAGAAACTTGCACAGCGACCAGATATGCTTTTAATAAAGGAGAGACAGCAAATTGCTATTGAATTTCAATGTAGCACAATTTCACATGAAAAGTGGCAATTGCGTACATCTGGATATGAGAAAAATTCTATACAGCCATTGTGGCTTTTTCAAACACCTCAAAAACAATCTACACAAGGTATTCAAAAAATTTCTATTTCTCCAATTATGCAAAAGATAATAAATGTCACAGCACAAGGCTTGGCTTATTTGGTGACCTATGATGCAAACACTTCGAGGTTTATTTATTGGACGAATCTTCTTCATGTTCAGGGGCATACTTTTATAGGCAAAGTACAGGAACTGACGGTTAACAAGCAATATTTCCCTTTTTATGAGCCTAAGCCAATTACGAAAGAAGAATTTCAACTTTATTGGCAGCTTTATAAAAAGCATTGTAAACAATTCGTATACCAACGATTATTACTTCGTAAAAATGGGGTACAAGATTCATTTTTACGAAGTAATTATGAGTTACGCTTTACTTTAACTGCAATGCCTGATTACGTAGGTGTTCCGGTAAAAAATGCAGAAGCGATACCGATGTTTTCTATTGAGTGGCAAACGATTTTCCTTTATTTTTGTCGTCGATTACAATTAGAACCTCATGAACTAGACGGGAGAACTATTCGATCGTTTTTAATCGAACAAAATGTAGAGGTAACAAATCAAGCGGTACAAGCAATCAAAAATTACGGAATGGTGCTGGCGGAAAGTTATGAAGAAAATCGTTTTTCTGATATTTGTGAGCAAATGTACGCACATTTATTTGCAATTGCCACAATATACTGAGAAAATATGAGAGTATAGGAAAAGATAACATATTAAGGGGGCTGGCACATGGCTAGTAATCAAATTTTAGTAAGAAACGAAGTTCCAGAAGAGTTAACTTGGCGCTTGGAGGATATATTTGCAACTGACGCACTTTGGGAAGAAGAGTATAAAGAAGTTGGAGAAATAGCAAAAAAGGCATCTAGCTATGCAGGTACTTTAAAAAATGGAGCAGATGCATTATTAACAGTTCTAACTTATCACGATGATATTTACCAACGTACAATGAAGCTTTATACGTATGCTCATATGCGTTATGACCAAGATACGACAAATAGCTTCTACCAGGATATGAATAGTCGTATTCAAACATTAGCGACTAGTATCTCAGCTGCTCTATCGTTTTTAACACCTGAGATTTTATCATTGAGTGAAGAAACAATAGAACATTACTTAGCAGAAAACAAAGACTTACAACTGTACAAGCAATCTTTAAAAGAAATAACGATGGCACGTCCGCACGTTTTACCAGCAGAACAGGAAGCATTACTTGCACAAATGTCTGAGGTTACAGGTACTGCTTCCAATACATTTAGTATGTTAAACAACGCAGATATAGTCTTCCCTAAAGTGAAAAATGAAGATGGAGAAGAAGTGCAACTAACACACGGTAACTATATTAAGTTTCTAGAAAGTAAAGATCGCACTGTTCGTGAAAATGCCTTTAAAGCAATGTATGAAACTTACGGTAACTTTAAAAATACGTTTTCGACTACAATAACTGGCAATGTTAAAAAGCATAATGTAAACGCGCGTATCCGTAATTATGATTCTGCACGCCACGCAGCAATGTCTAACAACTTCATTCCAGAAAGTGTTTATGACCAATTAGTAGAAACAATCCATAAGCATTTACCAGCTATGCAGCGCTATATCTCATTACGTAAGAAACTTTTAGGTGTGGACGAACTGCATATGTGGGATTTATTTGCCCCACTCGTTAAGGAAGTCGATATGAAAGTCACTTACGACGAAGCGAAGGATATTTTAGTAAAGGCTTTAGCGCCACTAGGTGAGGAATATCAAGGCATTGTTCAGGGTGGTCTTGAAAATCGTTGGGTGGATGTCTTAGAAAACAAAGGGAAACGCAGTGGTGCGTACTCTTCAGGTGCTTATGGAACGAATCCATATATTTTAATGAACTGGCAAGACAATATTAATAATCTGTTCACACTAGCTCATGAATTTGGCCATAGTGTACACAGTTATTATTCACGTAAAAATCAGCCGTTTGTTTATGGTGATTATTCTATTTTTGTGGCTGAAGTAGCTTCGACATGTAATGAAGAACTGTTAAATGATTATTTACTGAACACAATTGAAGATCCACAACAGAAAATTTATTTATTAAATCATTGGTTAGATGGCTTCAGAAGTACTGTTTTCAGACAAACAATGTTTGCTGAATTTGAACACCTAATCCACCAAATGGATAAGAATGGTGAATCTTTAACAGCGGAGCGTTTAACAGAGGTTTACTATAATTTAAATAAACAATACTTCGGCGAGGATATTGTTGTAGATGAGGAAATCGGCTTAGAATGGGCTCGTATTCCACACTTCTACTATAATTACTATGTGTATCAATATGCTACAGGTAAATCAGCTGCAACAGCATTAAGTAAACAGATTTTAGAAGAGGGTACACCAGCTGTAGAACGTTATATTAATAATTTCTTAAAAGCAGGTTGTTCTGATTTCCCGATTGAGGTATTGAAGGCAGCAGGTGTTGATATGAACGTTGCTAAACCGATTGATGATGCATGTAAAGTATTTGAAGAACGTTTAAATGAGTTAGAAAAATTATTGTTGAATAATTAATTTCGAAGGCTGTAGGTATTTCACTACAGCCTTTTTTCTATGATTAATTAAATAATAAAAATTTAAGGAATAATGATTTTTTTTGATTTCTAAATGGTTTAAAATGTGTATCTTGGAAAAATACTGTTTGTAATCGCTTTCTATTTGACAAATTTGTGAATCTATCATCGGACTTGTTGCTATATTTACTATTCCATGATAAATTGATTCATGTGAAATAAATCACAAAACAAACATACACCCCTTTGTTTGAACGTGAACATTTCTCCCATCCCCTTTGTGAAAAAGAAGCGTCACTATCTGTCGAGGATAGTGGCGCTTCTTTTATTTTTAGAAAATGTTCCGATAAATAAATAGAGCTAATCTATAAATAAAATGAATGCAACCAGTTGCATTCATTTTATTTTTTCTTTATAATGCAATCAAATGATTACATTTTATGAAAAGAGGTTAGAAAGTGAAGAGTAAACAAAGTTATATGATGCCGGTAATTGCTGCGGCTCTTGGTTTTTTTATGGCTTTATTGGACACCACAATTGTGAATGTTTCTTTGCCAAAAATTACAGCATACTATGAAACGACAATTGATCAAATTTCTTGGGTGATTGATAGCTACAACATTGCCTTTGGTGTTGTTTTGCTAACGGCGGTAAGATTTGCAGATCAATTTGGTAGAAAGAAAATATTTCAAATAGGGCTTATTTTGTTTGTAATTGCGTCAGTTCTATGTGGATTATCACAATCTATTGGGTTATTAATTTTATTTCGGTCGATTCAAGGTTTGGCGGCAGCAATGATTGTTCCAGTATGTGTCCCTTTAGTACTTGTTCATACTCCGGCAGAAAAGGTTGGTGTTGTAACGGCACTATTTGGAATAATGGCTGGGGTATCGACTGCATTGGGACCGACAATTGGAGGAGTAGTCTCAGAGAACTTTTCATGGCAGTGGATATTTTATATTAATGTACCGATAGGGATTTTAGCAGTGAGTTTAATTCATTATTTTGTACATGAATCGTATGATTCTACTGCCTCTAAGAAGATCGACTGGATGGGTATGATAACAATTAGTATTTCATTGTTTGCACTCATATACGGTCTTTTACAAGTGAAGGAAGTTGGGTGGTCATCACCACTTGTACTATGTTGTTTAATTGGCAGTGTTATAGGCTTATTATTATTTGTAAAGTTTGAATCAAAAAATAAAGATCCAATGCTTCCAGTTCAGTTATTTAAAAACTATCAGTTTGCATGCGGGAATATCGCACTGTTATGTTTAGGAATCGGGATGATGTGTGTCTACTTTTTAATGGCATTTTATTTAACAACAGTAAACGGAATTTCTCAGATACAGGCGGGTTTAATACTTAGCTCATCTTCTATAGCGACAATGCTCATTACACCTCTTGCAGCTAAAGCAAATAAATGGGGGACATTATGGTTTGGTGTCATTGGTTATGTACTATTTAGTATAGGAACCTACTTGTTAGGTTTTATTTCATCAGATCAATCGGTTTGGGTTATTGTAGGAGTTTTAATGATTGTTGGTTTAGGATCGGGTTTAATCTTTAGCCCATTATCAATAGCACTCATTTTGCAGGTTCCCGAAGAAAAGGCTGGGATTGCATCAGGGTTATTTCAAGTAAGTCGTGTCATTGGGGCTGCGGTTGGCGTGGCAATTTTAGTCGTGATGCTACAGCATATGATGCAAAACGAAATGAAAGCAGCAAAAAATGAAATGATCGAAAAGGTTGAGATAAGTAAATTTAGTGATAATACGAAGGAAAAGCTAAAGCTTCAATTCGAAAAAAGTAAAAATGAGGTAACAGAAAATAAATCGTCACTACAAGACGTTTTACATAAGTTAACGGACGAAGAGGAAAAAGTACTAAAATCTTCACCAGATAAAGTACATGCTGAAATTAAGGAAAGATTCGCTATTGAAAGAAAGGAAATAATAAATCTTTATCCAGCGTTAGAAAAAATAATGAAGGATCATATTTCTTTAGCATATAAAGCAGTTTTTAGATTTGGAGCAATTGTCATGTTAATTGGTGCCGTTTTCGCTTATTTAAATGGCATAAATGCAAGAAGAATGAAGAAATATATAAGAGAACGAAACTTTGAAGCTGCTAAGAAATGTTAACTTTTTTGAGCTGATGTACAAACATTCGAAATAAATAAAGGAACTCAATCTAATAACGCCACATCCTGTGGCATTACCGAAATGACCAATATCAGCCCTCGTGCAGGCCAAAGCACAAAGCCGATTCCAGACGCATTGTTTATTTGTGCGAAAGCGGCAATTATGCCGAGGCATAATTGCTTAAACTGAATGCAACTGATTGCTATCACTTTTTAATTCCGATATAATATTGAGCAAATTATGGTCGGAGGAGGAAAGAGGGTATAATGGCAAAGCTGAAGACAAGAGAAAAAATTCTTAATGCTGCATTGACGCTTTTTGGAGAAAAAGGGTTTGCTGGAACTTCTACACGTGAAATTGCTGAACGTGCCGGTGTGAATCACATTACACTTTTTAGACACTTTGGAAATAAGGAGAATTTGTTTCGTGAGAGTGTTATTTCACATAAAACAGACAGAGATTATTTTCCTAAAATAGAAGAGGCGTTTACAGGTGATATAGAGCAAGATCTTAAAATCTTGGCACAAGCTTATTTTGAAGAAAACATTCCTGTCAAGGAAACTATTTGGGTACTTATGCGTGAGATTCAACAAGATAAAGAATTTGAAAAAATGTTTTTTGAGTACCCGAATAAGTTATTTCAACATTTAGAAAATTATTTAATTAAATTACATGAGCAAGGGAAAATTCCAAAAGGGAACTTTAAATATACTGCGAATTTTTTCTATTCTCTGCTGTCGTCAATTTTAGTTTTTCAATTGACATTACCTTATATAAATGAACATATTAATCCGGATATTGATGAGATGATAGATGAGGTTGTGCATTTATTTACTTTAAGTTTGTTTAATCCGAAAGAAAGTTAATGATGAGGCTAAAAAGACAAATAAAAGCAAGTGAAGTTTTTTTCTTCACTTGCTTTTATTATTAGGAGCTTAGAATAATAGTATAATTGCTTTATTTAATACGCCACAGTGTAGCGTGATTTGTCTGAATTCGTTCAATCTTTTGTTGCAGCATACGCTTTTTTAATTCGCGTTCAGCTGTTTGTTCTGTTAATGAGTAGATGAAAGCTACTTCATTTGTTGAAAGTGTATGGAATTTTGTAAATAACTCTTCCATTGTTGGCAATGGTTGACGCACAAGCTGTTCATCCATCATTTCTTGTAAAATATGTTCATAAACTTCATAGGAATAGCTACCACTAACTTTTAGACCCTCATCTTCAATACATTCATTGAAAAACACAATGCTAGGCACTTCATCAACTTCCATTTCACGTTTAATGTATAAATCGCATTGGAAGGCACGTGCTGCTTCCTTTGAACCAAAGTCTGCAGAAAATTCATTCATGTCTAATTGAACATCTTCCGCAATTTTTAACAGCGTAGCGTAAGAATTGACATCTTGTTGGTTTAGTAATACATATTCTTGTAGTTTCGACAAATAGCGTGCACCGACACGTTTGCCCTGTAACTCTGCCGCTTTAATAGCGATAGATGGTAAGACAGGATGATTAATGTCGAGTTCAATACCCGATAAACAACCTTTTACACGTTTACTTAAACAATTCAAAGAGGCAAGCTCTGTGCTTAGCACAAAGCGCCATGTAAAGTAATGATTGTACTCTAAATGTAACTTACGAAGAATGGCTTGCATATTATAAGCTTCTGGACAAAGTGGATCTACGAAAATATACAATTCAATAGGCTTATTAGCAGTAGAAATCTCAAGAGTTGGCTTCTGCAGCATTTGAATATTATTCACGTAACAATTCCCCCTCATCGTCATTTGGTGTATTAATCATGTGATGAGCTGTTAATACTAAACGTTGATAATATGTTTCTCGGAACTTCCCTTCCAACCCCACTTCATCCATCGCTTCGGACATACATTCAAGCCAAGCTTGGGCACGATCAGGTGTAATCGGAAAATTCATATGGCGTGCACGCATCATTGGGTGTCCATGCTCCTCAGTAAAAAGATTTGGTCCACCTAAATACTGTGTTTGAAATTGAATTTGCTTGCGTGCTGTCTCTGTTAAATCTTTCGGAAAGATTGGAATTAGATCAGGATGCTGAGCAACTCTTTTATAGAATGCATGGATTAGCTCTGAAAGCTTTTCAGCCCCCAGCTCCTCATAAGGAACAGTGTATTTTCGATTCATAATTAAATGCCCCTTTAATTCTTTATATCGTAAAGTATATTTTTATACTTGGTCATCTTTACAAATGTGAATTTCTTGTGACTACCTTCATTCTATCAACGTCTTTTCGTTAACACAAACAAAGCGCTCTTCCGAAATGTTTTTCGCTAAAAAAGCACAAATTTCACCACGCGGGTGAAATTTGCCGAAAAAGACTGTATTAACAATGTTTAAACGATTAAGCTGTGTAGTAATTCATCACTTTTTTGACATAATTCTGTGTTTCTTTGAAAGGAGGAATGCCACCATACTTTGTAACGCGTGAAGATCCTGCATTATAAGCAGCTAACGCTAATGTAGGGTCATTATCAAATTTATCTAGCAATTGACGTAAATATTTTGCACCTGCCATAATATTTTGCTCAGGATCAAAGGCGTTTGTAACCCCTAAATATTGCGCTGTTTTTGGCATTAATTGCATTAATCCTTGTGCTCCAGCATGACTAACCACGCTTGAATTAAAATTGGACTCTTGCTTAATCACTGCAGCGATGAGCTTCTCTGGTACATTATATGTAGTTGCTGCCTTTTGAATAATCGAAGCGTATTTGTTCGCACCTGTTAGTGAATTGGCATACGCTGTTGAACCAATTACATTGTCCGCAACATAGGAGTCGAGCTTTGTACTAGATTGTGTATTTGCTAATGCCGCCTGTACAGCAGAAGGTATAAAGACGTCATTAGAACCCCTATAAAGTAATGATTGATACGCACTATTTTGCATGTTTTCAGCTAACCCATTTAAACTACTAAACTGGTTCATCAATGATGAAGCGCTTGATACACCCCCGAGCAAGCTAGATAATTTTGCACTATTAGTAGTAGTTGAGTCGCCTAGCAATTCGCTAATCATATCAGAAAAAATAGCATTGCTGTCTGTAAGATTGTTTGACGATGAATTTTCTGAAGATCCTAGTGTTTGTAATGCTTGAATCTCAAATAAAGTTCTGAGTGATTGGATATCCAAGGAGTTGTCACCCTTTCTTGTATACTAGTTAAGCTACTGTTATTTATTCATTTGTAATGCTTTCATGAAACGTGCGATTTTTTTATCTGTAGCCCGTTTTTCAATACCATATTGCTGTAGAAATTCGTCGAAGATTGCATTTCCTTTTATTGCATCTTTTGATTCATATTCTACCTCATAATCGTCGCACTGCAAATAGAAAGAATGATCGAATACTAGAAGACCATCCCTATAAGGAATTTCGACACGATCGGTTGTAAGTGAACCAAATATTGCTAAATTTTTTAAAGGAATGTTGAAGAGAGCTAGTCTTTTTGCTACCTCTTGGGCATAAAAACCTTCTCCAACAAGCATTTTCTTAGCTTGCTCAGCAGTTAGTTCGTCAGTTGTTTCTAAATGAGCGTGCTCTGCATTTTTTTCTTTTAAAGTACATTCAAAATATTTGCCGATTTGTCGAATACGGAGCCCACTTTGTAGTTTTCGAATAGCTTGGGAAGGTGTGTCGAAATAATGATTTGTTTGGCGATGAATAGCACCTTCGGGAATGTTAAATGCTTGCAATAAATGCTCGTATTGTTGCTTTGTTAAGAGATTTTTAAATTCTATTTCAAGTTCTTGTACCATTATGATCACCTGTTTATTTTATTTTTTTCGTGTGTTGATTAGTGGAAAGGTTCATCAACATGGCATGGGGTTGATTTCCTTTCCGGCTGGGCGCTTTGTAGCTGTAATAGAGCATCAATGTTGGTCACGAGGTTGTTATCTTAGGATGTGGTGTTTTAGCCTTTATTCCTCTATTGCTGATCTCCAAGGAAGTCGCCCAGACGGAACGGAAATCAACTACACGCTATAATAAAAAGTTTCGTTCGTTATTTCATTGATTTAATATTTACACACTGCAACTATTTACCCTCTATGCTAAAATAAGAGGAAGAGTACGACGAAAAGGGGAACCGCATGTGCGTAAAATTTATACAATAGAAACATTGAATTTTGAAAACGAGCAACTTCATTTTAGTTTAAACGACATTGAAGCAAATTTACAGTTAAAACCTGCTGCACAATTAATAGCAGACTCTGATGACTTTGCATTCATTTATTTACTTGATGCAGGAGAGAATTATCATTACTTGCGTTTTCCACCGAGTAGTTGGGGTGAACTTGTACATATTTTGCAAAAAAAGCAAAATCCAAAGCTACAACTAGGTACGGAAGTTATTGAGCTTATTAATTTTTACGATGAACTAGAAATGCTCGTGTATAATATTGAAGGAAATTACAATTATGGGGCAGAATTTGTCCAAGCGGTGGAACACCACTTCAAGACAATTCTTTCTGAATAAAAAGACAAAACGAACAGACGGTGTTGGTTTTGTTCGATACCGATTGTCGGGAGGTTTTTGCGATGGGACAATGGGAAATATTTTTAAGTCCTTATAAACAAGCAGTAGATGAGTTAAAAGTAAAATTAAAGGGTATGCGTTCACAGTTTGGCATTGTTAATGCAAATTCACCAATTGAATTTGTAACGGGACGTGTAAAACCTTTAGCAAGTATATACGATAAATCATTAGAAAAAGGACTCGCATTTGAACCTTCTAAACAGCTAGGTGATGAGTTAGGGGATATCGCAGGTTTACGTATTATGTGTCAATTTGTAGATGATATTTCAACAGTTACGGAACTAATACGTCAACGTAAAGATATGCGTGTAGTGGAAGAGCGTGACTATATTACACATAATAAGCCAAGTGGCTACCGATCATATCATATGATTGTCGAATATCCTGTTGAAACGATACAAGGGAAAAAAGTGGTATTAGCTGAAATTCAAATAAGAACACTAGCTATGAATTTCTGGGCATCTATTGAGCATTCTTTAAATTATAAATATAAAGGCATGTTCCCCGAGGAAATTAAAAATCGCCTTCAAAGTGCAGCAGAGGCCGCCTTCCGATTGGATGAGGAAATGTCGTCCATTCGTAGTGAGATACAAGAAGCGCAGGCCTATTTTAGTGAATACAAAGAGGCATCGAATCCTAATTTATTATCGGAGAAGGAGCGTGACACAAAATGAAGTTTTCCATTCAATCACGTAGAGATGCACAGTCGAACGAATTAATGGAGCTAGCTAAAACGTATTTGCAGGACTTTGGGTTAACTTATGATGAAGAAGCTCCTGAAATTGTCATCTCTATTGGAGGAGATGGCACTTTACTCCATGCCTTTCATCGATATGCTCATATGCTACATCAGGTTGCCTTCGTAGGTATCCATACGGGACATTTAGGATTTTATGCGGATTGGAAGCCATCTGAATTAGAAAAGCTTGTTTTGTCCATTGCCAAAAAGGACTTTAACGTTGTGGAGTATCCACTACTAGAGGTAAAGGTGGAACATCATAATGCAGAATCCAATACGTATTTAGCGTTAAATGAAGCAACTATAAAATCACCTGATGTCACGCTTGTTATGGATGTTGAGTTAAATGGTAATCAGTTTGAACGTTTCCGTGGAGACGGTCTTTGTGTGTCAACTCCTTCTGGTAGTACAGCTTATAATAAAGCCCTCGGTGGAGCAATTATTCACCCAACTTTAGCGGCACTCCAAATTACTGAGATAGCATCTATCAATAACCGTGTCTTCCGTACAGTTGGTTCTCCACTCATTTTACCAGCACACCATCACTGTGTTTTACGTCCAGTAAATGAACAAAACTTTAATATGACTGTTGATCATTTACAAGTTACGCAAGGCGATGTGAAGTCGATTGCTTTTAATGTAGCAACTGAAAGAGTACGTTTTGCTCGTTTCCGTCCATTCCCATTCTGGGAACGTGTACATGAGTCATTCGTGGCAAATGAGTAAAATGGATACAAGATTTACACTGCATTTTATAGCGGAAAAGGAAGGCCAGCTACTAAGGGAAGCCTTAACTGAATGGCGCATCTCCAAGCGAGCTTTAACGGCAATTAAATTTGATGGAGGCTTACTGACCGTGAATGATGTTGAACGCAATGTTCGACATCCTCTTCGCGTTGGGGACCGAGTTGAAGTTAAATTTCCTCTTGAAGAAAAAAGTGAAGGGCTCGCTGTTGAACATGGTGAACTTTCTATTATTTATGAAGATGAAACGATTTTAGTGCTTAATAAGCCAGCACATCAGAGCACGATTCCTTCGCGTGAGCATCCAACATATAGCGTAGCTAATTTAGTGTGTGGTCATTTTCAGCAACAGGGTCTAGCATCAACTGCTCATATCGTAACGAGACTTGATCGTGATACTTCTGGTTTGCTGTGCATTGCCAAACATGCTCATATTCATCATTTAACGGGACTTGCACAGCGCAATGGAGAAATTTGTAGACAATATGAAGCCATTGTACATGGACATGTGGCACAAGATGTACAATCAATTATTGCTCCTATTGGACGCAAGGAGACGAGTATCATTGAACGAGAGGTACGTGAGGATGGTCAATTTGCACATACAGACGTGACCATTTTAAGGCGCTTTTATTTACAGGATGAACCGATGACACATATACAGCTAAAGTTGCACACAGGGCGTACACATCAAATTCGTGTGCATATGGCCTATATAGGACATCCACTTGTTGGAGATGAACTTTATGGAGGAAGTCGCGATCATATAAATAGACAAGCCCTACACTGTGTATCCTTAAAGATGCTTCACCCTTTGACAGATGAGCGTTTACAATTTAAAAGTAACTTAAATGTAGATATGCAGAGATTATTGAATGACTCCTTAGTTTGAAGCTTGACACAATAACCTATCTATGAACGAAGACTTCATTAGTTCACTAAGAGTGAAAACTATTACTGAATATGTTATATAAGTAAGGAGATGTTCGCACAAACGGGCATCTCTTTATCATTTTATAGCTCAGTAAAAGTATAGTCTTTTCTTAACAGCACGTTAACAGAAAAGAAAGTGTTTGTAGGATATAGTAATGTAGAGGGTTATTTGGCTTGGTACCGCTAGTTTCTGTGCGAAAGAGAAGCGGCAGCAACAAATGTTTTGTCTGTGCGAAAGCGAAGCGGCAGCAACAAATGTTTTGTCTGTGCGAAAGCGAAGCGGCAGCAACAAAGTGCACAGTCGGAACGAAAATCAACCACACGTTATGGTAACGGGTGAAAAATAGAAACATTTACCTTTAGATTTATCCAATTAGATAGGGTAATGATGTAGGTTGCTATGTAGTAAAAAAAGGGTTTGCAGAAAAGGCACAATACATTCTATTATATATAAGGTAGATTTACGGCATTGCCCGTATCAATGATTTAATGCTCGGAAGGAGGGGACAAGCATGATAGAGGAAAGAAATGAAAAGGATGATGTGCAGTTCGACGAGGCACGATTGCGAGAAATGCTCGAAGCACATGATATTAACGCATTCCGCGATGAGTTTTTAGAGCTTCATCCATATGATCAGGCAACGTTTTATGAGAAGGTGGAACCTGATATAAGGAAGATCATCTATTCGTACTTGTCTCCGACGGAAATGGCTGATATTTTTGAGGCAATCGAAATAGATGATGATGAATACACAGCGTATCTAGCTGAGATGGATCCGTCATATGGTGCAGAAATGCTTTCTCACATGTATGCAGATGATGCTGCAGACGTTTTAAATGAGTTGGATACGAAACAACGTGAAAGCTATTTAGGCATGATGGATGAGGAAATAGCTGAAGAGATAAATGAGTTATTAAGCTATGACGAAGGTACAGCTGGTTCTATCATGACGACTGAATATGTAGCGATACCAGAAAATTCTACTGTTCGTTCAGCGATGGCGATTTTACGGAAAGAGGCGCCAGATGCCGAAACCATTTATTATATATTTGTCGTTGATGAAGCACATCGATTAACAGGTGTTATTACACTTCGTGATTTAATTATTGCTGATGAAGATACCCTCATACGTTCAATTATGAATGAACGTGTTGTGATGGTGCACGCAGGGGATGACCAAGAAGAGGTTGCCCAAATTATGAAGGACTATAATTTCTTAGCGACACCAGTTATTGACGATAAAGGTGAATTACTAGGGATTATTACAGTCGATGATATTATCGACGTTATTGATGAGGAAGCATCGGAGGATTACTCTAAATTAGCGGGTATTTCCGATATGGATAAATTTGATACAACCTCGTTTCAAGCGGCTAAAAAGCGTTTACCATGGCTTGTCATATTATTATTTTTAGGGATGTTGACAGCAAATTTGATGGGACAGTTTGAGGCAACGTTAGAACAGGTTGCGTTACTCGCAGTGTTTATCCCTCTCATTTCAGGTACTTCAGGAAATAGTGGAACACAGGCACTAGCGGTAGCTATTCGAGGTATTGCAACAGGCGATGTCGAAGAACATAGCAAGCTAAAATTACTACTACGTGAAGCCGGTACAGGTTTAATGTCTGGAGTTGTTTGTGGGCTGATTGTGATCGGCATTATCTATGTTTGGAAACAAGAGTTGATTCTTGGAATGCTAGTAGGAGCAGCGCTTTGTGGTTCTATTTTAGTAGCAACACTTGCAGGTTCTTTTATTCCACTACTAATGCATCGCATGAAGATTGATCCGGCTGTCGCATCAGGTCCATTCATTACAACATTAAATGATATTACAAGTATTTTAATTTACTTAGGTTTAGCGACAGTATTCTTAAGTCAAATAGGTTGAGAACCAAACTTCTTCCTTTTGCATATTGTATGAAAAAAAGGGAAGTGAGTAATGTGGGTCAAGAGCCACGCTTGTTTATAAAGTCACCATCATATTTTTTAAATATTTCTAAGATGCTACATGAGCTTGAATTGGATGAAAGTACGTCAGTGTATATAAAGGACGGCTGTTTCAATGAGCAAACTTTTGAAAAAAAAGAAGAAGTAGTTGAAAAAGTACAAATAGATCCGTATTTACTAAAGCAGCTTCAATTTTTAGAGAAGCCTTTTCGACAAAAAGCGTATCAACCGTTACTTATATGTTTAAAGGATGGTAGAGAATTACGTGGTAGTGCATCTGATGTACAGACCGATTCATTGATGCTTACTTCTTTCGAATTAAAGACGCAAGAGATTATCTATTTTGAGGACATAGATCAAGTATTATGGCGAGGTAAACAATTACCTACCTTATGAAAAAAGTGTACAGCAGAGGATGCTGTACACTTTTTTTATGTGTAGTGTGTCAAAGGTGAAGAGACTATTCACAAATCCCTAAGTCAACATCAGCAATACATTGTACAGCGCAGAAGCATGATAAATCGACAGTGATACAGCTCTCAGTTGAATTCCAATCATCTACTTTACATATTTTTTTCATGTTGACACAGCAGCCATCTCGACTTAATAGATCTACTGTACTTTCGCTGGAGTCAAATGAACATAAAGGCTCTAAAACACGCAAAGTAGCGCAGCACTCATCGAACATATCTTCTACACGGAAAAATACGGATGTACATATACATGGATCTGCTGTTGGTGAACTGAAAAATGCTTTAAAAGGAGTACCGTCTTTTGTAATTAACATGAATACACGTGTATCTGCATGAGAGCGTGCAGGACTTACAATGCCTCCAAGTGGTTCTAAGAAACAGTTAGCTGTACATGGTTGACATTCATCTCTCACCGCTTGATTCTGAATGTCTAAAATAGCGCGTACTACGTCACAAACGCAGCCTGCTGAATGGATTGGTCCAATAGGATTTGTTGGCTTACCACAACCCATATTGTCACCTCCTTTCCTTGTTACTACTTCTACAATATGTGCTTCTGAAAAATGGACTCGGGCATTCGTATATATAGTTAAATGAATAGTTTTTTTATGGTTGGAGAAACTTTAAAGAAAAGGAGGGTAAAAGCTTGAAGCTGTTAGGAATAATGTTACCTCTATTAGTCAGTTTATCGCTTTTAAGTGGTTGCGGTGAAAAAGAAAAATTTATTGTCTATGGTTCACCGGAAAATGAAAAGGAAGTTGAAGCCATTTTAAAAGAACAGAAATTTGTAGACAAAACAACGGTTATTCAATATGACAATAGTATGCTTGTGGCTGTGCAAATTAAACCGTGGGATAAGTGGAAAAAGACTAAATTAGAGAAAAAGTTGCAAAAGAAATTTGATGAAAAATATCCAAACAAAGATGTTTTTGTCTCAGCTGATTATAAAATATTTTATGAAGCCAATAAAATAAAAAGGGAACAAGTTGAAGATAATAAACTGAAAGATAAAATTAAGAAATTGAAAAAGCTTGCAAAGGAGGAAACATAGTGGAAAAAGAACAATACCAGCAATTAGAGCAAAATGTCACGCCGAAACCGCCTTATTTTAAAAATGTTGCAAAGGCGTTTCTAGTAGGTGGACTTATTTGTACAATCGGACAGGCCGTATCCCTTTTTTATATGATATTCTTTGATTTTACCGAAGCGACAGTCGGAAATCCAACAGTTGCAACAATGATATTTTTCGCCATGATATTAACAGGGTTTGGCTTATATAAAAAAATTGGTCAATTTGCTGGAGCTGGATCCGCTGTGCCTGTAACAGGGTTTGGTAATGCTGTTGTTTCTGCAGCCATTGAGCATAGAACTGAAGGATTAGTACTTGGTGTCGGTGGAAATCTATTTAAATTAGCTGGATCAGTTGTATTATTTGGTGTTGTCTCCGCCTTTTTTATAGCACTTATTAAATTCATTCTTGTGACGATAGGAGTGGTTTCATGGTAATTGTCTTTCAATCGAAGCCTTCCTTAATAGCAGGTGGTGTGGTAGCTGGTCCACTAGAGAAACGCAGTATATTTAGTCAATATTTTGATGCGACCTTCGATGATGAACGTTGGCAAATGAAAACAAATGAACAAGGGCATCGAAAAATGGTTGAAGAAGCCTGTGAATTCGCCATGAAAAAAGCAGGCGTGAAAAGTGCAGACATTGAGTATTTTATGGGCGGCGATTTAATTAATCAAATGACACCAACCAATTTTGCGGCCAGAGATTTAGACATTCCTTTTATCGGATTATTCTCAGCGTGTGCCACCTCTATATCTTCATTAATTGTTGCGAGCCTTTTAACAGAAGTAGGTGCCTCCAAATTAGCGTTAGCCGGTGCATCTAGTCAACACAATGCGGTTGAGCGACAATTCCGCTATCCAATCAATTATGGCTCACAAAAGCCCCAAACAGCTCAATGGACGGTAACGGCTGCTGGATATGCTCTAATTGGTAAACATCATGAAGAATACCCTTCTATTGAAGCAGCAACTGTTGGAAAATCGGTTGATTACGGTATGGATGATCCATTTCACATGGGCGCAGCGATGGCACCAGCTGCTTTTCAGACGATTCAATCACATTTAGAACAGCGTAATCAAAAAATTTACCACTATGATTTAATTTTAACAGGTGATTTAGGTCAACTTGGCTTAAAACTTCTAAAAGGTATGTTTGTTGAAAGTGGCATAAAGAGTGAGGAGTTACAACCTTTACGTGATGCAGGTGCAGAGTTTTATGGACAGGATGAAACATTCCAATCCGGTGGAAGTGGCGCAGGTTGTTCGGCAGCTGTTTTTTTTAGTTATGTGATTCAACAGATGCGAGCAGGTACCTATAAACGAGTACTTCTTGTGGCGACAGGAGCATTATTGTCTCCGCTTTCATTTCAACAGGGCGAGACAATCCCATGTACGGCGCATGCGATTGAAATTACAATGAAATGAGGCGAAAACTATGGTTATGACATTTGTGTTTGCATTTTTTGTAGGTGGCATTATTTGCGCCATAGGTCAATTATTAATGGATTTTGGTAAATTAACACCTGGACATACATTGAGTACTCTAGTCGTAGCTGGTGCAATTCTTGCCGGAATGGGTTTGTATGAACCACTCATTAATTTTGCTGGTGCCGGAGCAACTGTTCCTATTACATCTTTTGGAAATTCCTTAACGCAAGGTGCGATTGTTGAAGCGGAAAAACATGGGCTTGTAGGTGTGTTAACTGGGATGTTTGAGGTGACAAGCTCAGGAATCAGTTCTGCAGTTGTTTTTGGCTTTATCGGAGCATTAATATTTAAACCTAAAGGAAATGTTGATTAGACGAATACCCCACCCATTTTTACAACGCTAACATATGATAGGTTGTAGAAGGGAGGGGTATTTTTATGGGATATCAAGGCTGGGGTGCGCATCCGTATGGAGGGCATGCTGATGGTTGTTACGGAGGAGATTATGGAGGTTACTATGGCGGTCACCATGACGGTTGCTATGGCGGTTACTATGGTTACGGACATGGACATAGTTCAACATTTATCTTAATTGTTGTCCTATTCATTCTTCTGATCATTGTAGGTGCTGCTTGCATATAATTTGATTAACTTCTTTCTGCAGAAGTCTCCCACCTTTATAGGGTGGTGAGATGAATGCGGGTTTAGCTATTTTTCAGCGAATGTCCAAACATTTGCTGAAATAGAGGAACTCAGTCTAAGAACGCCACGTCCTGTGGCAACGACTGAGTGACCAACCTCGTGTTGGCCTAAAGCCTCCGGCGGATGTTTCGGAATCGGAAAGAAGTTCACTTAGGATGTTAGCCTAAAATCATCGCATCCATGCGATAACGGTTAACTGACCTGCATCGGTAAAAACGCCACGTCCTGTGGCATTACCGAAATGACCGACATCGTGTCGGCCCTCGTGCAGGCCTAAGCACAAGGCCGATTCCGAACGCAATTATGCCGAGGCGAATTGATTGTGACAGTAGATAGAGGCTTTAGCTTTTCTTCAGAGTGCTCCATTTTCTGAATAAAGTTTAAAGCCTTCACTAGTTGTCATATGTTTCGTGCATGAGAGTAGGAATAAATTTGAATTTTAACTGATAGGAGGGGGAACATGAATCGCTCACTTTTTAATTCAATTGAACAAAAAACTGGAGTATCAATGGATGAAATCTTTGCTCTAGCAAATGAAATTCAACATGCTGATTTTAAAAATGAAAAACAAGTAAGAAAAATCGTACGACGCGTAAGTAAAATGTCCAAAAGACAAATTACACAAGAGCTTGAAGATAAGTTAGTACAATCAATTATTCAAGATGGTAATTCACTAGATTTAGATAAAATTACAAAAATGATGAAATAACATGAATCTACTAGGCAAAGCAATATATCTAAAAGGTTGATTTAAATGGATTTTCATTTATAAATCAACCTTTAAAGCTTTGTAGTGCAATAAAAAGGGTGTTACGAATGCTTCAGCATTTTCGTAACACCCTATTTGATCAAATATGCCTCGGCATAATTGCGTCCGTTCATAGAATGATCTCCGCTATTTCAGTGGATGTTTGGACACCTGCTGAAAATAAGCTTAAACCCGCATTCATCTCACCACATATAGAGGTGGAGAATGTGTAGCTGACGCTTCGCTTTCGCTACACAAAACATCTGTAGCTGACGCTTTGTTTTTTGTAACAAGAAATATTTACCGAAAAAAGTTAAATTATTTTTTCCATAGCACGATGTGGGATACCAGCATCCATAAATTCAGGAGATGTTACCGTATAGCCAAGCTTTTCATAAAACGGAATAGCATAGCTTTGTGCATGAAGTTTTAGTTTTTTCTTATTAATTAAAATGGCGTGTTTCTCCATTTCCTTCATTATTAAAGCACCTAGTTTTTTGCCGCGTTGATCTTGTAAAATACAAACACGTTCAATTTTTGCGGCATCGTCCTCGATACTACGTAAACGTGCAGCACCTACAGGGTCATTGTCTTCATACATAATGAAATGCGTTGCAGATGCATCCTCGGCATCACATTCTAGATGAAGCGGCACACCTTGCTCTTCAACAAAAACTTGCTTGCGGACTGCAAACGCATCCTCATGTTCTTTTGTTGTTTCAACAATCTTTACGTTATACAGATTACTCAGCTCCAGTCAATCGGAAAGTTTCATATGTTGTCCACGAGCCGTCTTCCAATTGATATAAAAGATGAATGCGATCAATTGTATCTTTTTCGTCAACACCTGTCATACGTAATTGCCCAAAGATATCATCGTGCTCGGAATCTGTCATTTTTTGAGCAATAGTAATATGAGGTACAAATACGTGTTTTGACTCACCAACAGGTACTTTTTCTTCTAGAGCTTGGTATAATGTTGTTAATTGTTCAGTTGGTTCAATACGGAAATAAATCGCATTTGTTGTTGGGAAAAATGAACTTATGCGTAATGCATGAATGTTTAAAGGTGCATATTTGGCAGCAAGCCCATCTAATTGTTTTACGACAGATTGAATATCTTCATCCGTAGCCTCGAAGCTGTCCTTTAATGTTATATGCGGAGTAATTTTCGCATAATGAGGATCGTAACGTTTTCGATAAGTATTCGCTAAATCTTGTAATTTTTTTGATGGAAATGCCACAATACCATATTTCATAGGCCATTACCTCCCGAAAATAAACAAATTTTAATTTAAGTATAACAGAAATTTCCGATTTCGTAATTTGAATCGTCTTAATTAATTAAAATTTTCAATTAATGCGCGGCGTAAATCAGGTTTCCAATATTTCCATGTATGATTGCCATCAAATTCTTCATAAAATGTAGAAAATCCTTTGTTTATCATGAGATTATGAAGCTGACGATTTGGTGTTAAAAAATCTTTAATTGTTTTATCCATCGTGACAACTTTATCTTCTTCTTTACCGACAATATGATAAATGGAAATTGCACCTGGATCTTTAAAATTCCCTACAGCTTGCAAAACATCTTCATCAACATACGGTGATTGTAAAATAACCTTGCCAAAAATACTTGGGTATTTTAATGCGGCCATTAAAGAAGCGGTTGCAGCCATTGAGTCACCAATGACCCCTCGACTCATTCCCATTTGATATGTTGCATATTCAGCATCTAAATACGGCACAAGCTCATGAGCTAAAAAACGAAGGTATGCTTCATGTTGCTCTCCGCTTGGAATATATTTATGGCGTCGATCCTTAATGTCCTTATAAGGAACGAAGGCAATGATTAAATTTTCGATTTCATAGTCATCGATAAGTTCATCGGCAAGTTTTGTAATACCTCCAAGTTGGAAATAATCTTTTCCGTCTGATGCAATTAAAATATTATATTTATATAGTGGAGAATAATTTGCAGGAACATAAATATAGAGCTGTAATTCCTCCTGTAACGCTTCACTATAGAACTTTAAATCCTGTACAGTTCCCTTATCCAATGATGACACTCCTTCTCGTGTTTGTAACGAGATTGTACCATATACCCAAAGTAAAGGTATAATAGGTTGGGCTAGCACTATTCTAGCAATAAAATCGAAGTGAGGGATAGTTATGCATGATAAAAATACTCGCATACACTCTGATGAAGTAGCGAAGGCAGCTCAAGCTGCACTTATTCGGCGTGGTGTATCGTTAGAGGATATTGCAAAAATCGTTTATGAAATGCAAAAATCCTATAATAAAGGTTTAACGTTAGACCACTGTGTTCATTCTGTCGAGCGTGTATTACGTAAGCGTGAAGTTCAACATGCTTTATTAGTAGGGATTGAATTAGATGAGCTTGCAGAGAAAAAGTTATTATCGGCACCATTACAGCAAATAATAGAATCCGATGAGGGTTTATTTGGTGTGGATGAAACAATCGCACTTGGATCTGTTTTTACATATGGTAGCATAGCAGTAACGACTTTCGGACACTTAGATAAGCAAAAAATAGGTATAATTAAGAAGTTGGATACAGAACCTGGACATCATGTAAATACGTTTTTAGATGATTTAGTTGGCAGTATTGCAGCTTCTGCCGCATCCCGTATTGCACATCGTATGCGTGACTTGGAAGAAGAGGGCGAGACATTTGCTGATATTGAACCCGAAGAGCTAGGACCAAAACCAAAATCACATAATGAGATTTAACAGAGTATAAAATAGATAACAGAACCTCCTCAATAATATGAGGAGGTTCTGTTTACTATGCTCTCCGGCAAAATGAGAGTTGATTTCCGTTTTGACTGGGAACGATTCTTGGAATTTATCAATGATTTTCATGACGTTATCGGCGATTATCGGCATTTTATCAGCGATTTTCATGACGTTATCGGCGATTATCAGCATTTTATCAGCGATTTTCATGATGTTATCAGCGATTCTTGGCATTTTATCAGCGATCGCCATTCATCGCGCGTTTCCTCCGCTTTTGTTGTTGCTGCCGCTACGCTTTCGTAAAAAGCATTTGTTCGTCAAAGCGGATCATCGGACCACTATGAACAGAGTATCTTCAATAATTTGAGGAGGCTCTGCTTTAGTATGTTAAAGCCGATTGTTTTGTATACTCATACACTTAAACAACAAGAAATGGATACCGAAAATAAGGACATACAAACACATTATGGGATAGAAAATAGTCCAGCTTGTTGAAGGATCTCCAAATCATTGGGTTGCCATTGCAACTACATAACTTGAATGTAGTAGCCTGATATTTTACAATAGGAACATCGTGAAAACTTTAAGGACTTTTAATGAGTAAAGGATTCTTTTAGTGTACATATTAACTGGTGTAGAATAATGATGTATCAAGTGTGATATGTAAATATTGCTTAACTATATAGTTATTATGATCTTCGGTTATTGCAACTGAAGATTTTTTAATGAGTAGGGTAATACTCTAATCACTATTGAAAAAATCTTCAGCTGACAATAAATCAAATTTATTTTGATCTTAGTGGACTATAATAGATTTAAATAAAGTATTAATAAATGTTAGAAAAGAGGTATAAAAATGAGTGACAAAGATATTAAGACGTTAATCACTAGCGGAACAATTATTTTGGCTGTTGTGTTGTATTTAATTTTCAGATAAATTTTCTGGTCTTCAGTTTATCATTTAACTGGGGATTTTTGATTTTATGAATAGGTAGGATCAGAAATTATACTATTCATAGGAAAGACAATGTTGAAACTTATAAAGTAGCTGGAAGAAATCAGCGGCAGAGGATTAAATCGGTTTATTACGGAGGTATTGTCTAACTTGGAATCATATTATTTGAATTCTTAAAAGAGGGGGTATAGGAAAATAAATAATATATTTTATTTTTAAGAAAGTAGGATACTGATTTGAAAAAATTCTTTTTAGCTTTGTTCTTTTCTACATTGCTTTTAAGTGCATGTACAGAAGAAACTAACACAGATATTATCAAAACTGAAGATATACAAGGAATTGTAGCTTCAACGAAGGAAACTGCTGAAAAGCACGATGTGAGTAAATTTGAAGAATACGAACTACAAGATATAATTGATGGCGACACAATAAGAATAAAATATAAGGGTAGCTCAGAAAAAGTACGTTTTCTTCTTGTGGATACCCCTGAAACTAATCACGAAACGTTAGGAGAGCAACCTTATGGGCCAGAAG
The DNA here is from genome assembly GCF_044762845.1 of Lysinibacillus sp. NPDC096382. Classification (NCBI taxonomy): domain Bacteria; kingdom Bacillati; phylum Bacillota; class Bacilli; order Caryophanales; family Bacillaceae; genus Lysinibacillus; species Lysinibacillus sp. NPDC096382. Next base: position 109,283 of record NZ_JBIWFC010000010.1, on the reverse strand, counting down.
CTAAAGAATTTGCAAAGCAGCTACTAGCTGGTCAAGATAAGGTTTATTTAGAATTTGACGTTTCATATCGTGATAAATATAAAAGGTTACTAGCATATGTTTATACTAAAGATGGTATTAGTATTCAAGAGCAACTATTGAAAAATGGATTAGCTCGCGTGGCATATATTTATAATCCAAATACGAAGCATGTAGATTGGTTTAAATCTATTCAAAAAACTGCGCAAAAAGCTGCTATTGGTATTTGGTCAGTTGAAGACTATGTAACGAATCGCGGATACGATAAAGATGTATATTATGCTGCAATAAAAGAAGGAAAGCAGTCTAACATAAATGAGGATAAATCGAATACTAATAACAACAAGGGCAGTTGTGAAATCAAAGGAAATATTAACTCCAAAGGTAACAAAATTTTTCATATGCCAGGGCAACGTGACTATGAAAATACAGTAGCAGAGGAGATGTTCTGTACGAAAGAAGAAGCAGAAGCTGCTGGGTTTATTCCAGCGAAGCAATAAATTAGTTTAATTATTTATAGTTATTTCTCAACAATTAATGATAGAAAGAGATACCCGTTTGCCACAAAAAAGTGGTTGTATAATTTATAGTTAAAAATTAAGAACCACCAATCATATTGATTGGTGGTTCTATTTTTACTTAGATTTACAATACCTATATTTTCCTTTACTGAAAGGAAGTCACAGGATTTTCACAGAAGATATGGCTATACTTCTCCATAGAGCATTCAAACTGATATTGAAACTGGTACAAAGACAAATATTGAAAAGATGTCGTTCAAAAAAATACAGCTAATAATTGTATTACTTAGCTCTAGATGCATTGTAGTAAGCAGATGATTTGAGAAAATGAAAAATCGCAAATATATTAGAAGCGTTTAATTAATTCAACTTCACTTAAATAGAAAATCCATGGGGTATTAACTCGTGGATTTTTTTCCAAAAACATTAATCTTATGAAGGCTCAATACTACTTTTTTACTCAAATGTATGAAAATAAGTGAAGTTTCTTCTATTTATAATATAAATGCTCGCAGCATACTTTCAATCAATCTTTATTTGAAAGTTTTGTATAGTTAAAAGTCAAATAAGCATTATAATTCAGAAGAGAACTAATGTTCTTGTTGTTTTAGGAGGATTGATTATGGGTGGTATAAAATGGTTGTATATTTCTAAAGAAAATAAAATTTATAAGATTCCTAATCCTAAAGATGGGAGATTTAAAGAAATAAAGGAGCTGTCAGAGCAGGATGTTTTAAAGGTTATGCTGTACTACAGAACAAAAAATAGAAAACCAGACCAACTAGTAATGGTTGAATTTGACCGAATTACTCTTGACTCACAAGGGGTGTATGAGGTGACTGATGAAAGGAAAAAAAGGATGTTACAAAATGCCTTTCAGTTTATATATAATACTCCTCAACAATTGGCAGATAACAAATCACCATTCGAGTTGCCTCTAGCACCTAGCGTTCCATCCAATATTGAAAAAAAGGCTTTATATGAATATTTAAATCAGCATTTCCCTAACTTAGGAAACGATGCTCCGACAATCGTAGAAAATGCAATAAGCTCACTAAAAAAAATACATCAAAAAAAAGTTGACTTAATTAAAGAAGCTAATAAATTAAGAAAAAGTAATTTAAAATTGTACTTTGAATCAAAAAAGGTTTAATGAAATTACGGATGATTTGGAAGTGGTTGATTTCGATTACAAAATATTTTAGAAGAGATATTCGGAAAACCTTTAAAGGAAATTATGTATGAAGCAAGTGATTTATATTAAAATATATTTATATTAAATCGAACCCACTCATTTTGATTAGGCTATTTTCAAAACGGCGGGTTTTTTAATTTTAAAAGTAATTTTCTATTATAAGTTTTCTCTTTTTGATGTTAAATTTTAAATTTAATCACGTTAGCCCGCAGGAGAATCCCAGATACAAGCCTGCTCACTGTTGATTATAATAATTACCTTAATGTTGATAGTATCTCCTTCGCAATTTGGATTCTTTCATGAGGAGTCCAACTTATTATTAACCAGTTATCTATCAACTGTATTTTCCCATTTTGTACAACTGGTATATCATTCCTATTTTTTATTGAACGTAAATTAGACTGTGTTTACTCAACTTCTAGTAAATCATTGTAACATTCGATTCCAAATATGGTCTGTGTTTAACTTTGGTATATTTTGAGAACAAAATTGCAGACGTATTTTGTTCGTAGAGAGCATTCGCTGGGAGAAGTCCCAAATCATCATATATGAGCTCGTAAAGAAGTTATTTGTTTAAAGGTTTCATTCAGAAAGGAATGTGAAAAATCACCAATAATTAAATTTAGTTTTGCTTCTCGCAATTCTTTTTAATTGTAAAGCAACCTTCTCTCATAATCGTCTTGTCCATCTCCTGGTGTTTATAAAATCAACTACTGCTACTAGATTATCTTAAAGTCTAAACCTTGAGCAATACCGATTCTCAAACAGTTACTTTTTACATATATCGTTGGCGGTATTCCAGTTACTTTTTTAAACAATCTACTAAAGTAAAATTCACCATCCAAACATATTGAAAGTCTAAAAAAACTTCTGTCAACAGTTTCACCGATATTTTGGTTAAATAACTGAAGTATTCTTCTGTTTAATTCCGAAGTTTAGTATTTTATGCTCATTTATTGTTAATTTTACTAAATATATCTTGATGAGTTGTTATAATAGTTTTATTAGAAATTTAAGATTTATAAATCCGATATTTTTTTTTGATAAATTATTTTATGAAATGAAGTAGAGGTGAATAGTAGGTGAAGCAGGTGTTAGTAATTAAGAATGAACGGTCTTTAGCAAAGAAAATCGTAAGCGGCCTAAATCAAGAAGGCTATTTCATTTTAACACTTCACAATGAAAACAAAGGTTTAAATATAGTATATGAGCAAGATTGGGATATTATCATATTGGATTGGGATTCGTTAAGTGTATCTGGACCGGAAATTTGCAGACAAATACGGGTTGTTAAAACGACACCCATAATCATTGTGACCGACAATATGTCCAGCAAGGATTGCATAGCAGGATTACAAGCAGGAGCAGATGATTATATAAGAAAACCATTTGTGAAAGAAGAATTAGTAGCGAGGATAAAAGTTATTTTAAGAAGAGGGGACGGTATCCAGCCAAACGAGACTGATTTCTTTCGGTTTAAAGATCTCCTTGTTGATTCATCCCGTAATATTGTGACAAAGGATGGCGAAAATCTCCCGCTTACTAAACGCGAGTATGATTTACTTGTATTTTTAATCAAGAATAAAAATACAATATTAAGTCGTGAAATGCTTTTGAATCTGGTTTGGGGATATGACGTAGCAGTCAATCCAAATGTAGTGGATTTATATATTGGGTATTTAAGAAAAAAGATAAAGTGCGAGAAGAAAGACCGATATATTCAAACAATACATGGCAGGGGCTATTCAATGATTGAATAGTGTACAGTTTGTCACAGTAATTAATATTAAACATAATCGAAAAAACGAGTAAAAACAGTTTCAACTAGTTTTGCTCGTTTTTTTGTTCTATAAAATCTGATAACCAAACAGTTTTTGGAAGATAATGAAGAGAAGGAAACTATAAAAAGAATACTTCACGCATTACTTTCTTGTATCCAATATTTAATGTGAAAAATTAACTTTATTTATCATCTTACATTTTTCACAAGATTTTCACAGAATTAAAGACTATACTGTTTCACAGAACGGTTAAATGAAAATGATTATCAATAGCAATTGGAATGGCTAGCAATTACTATCCAATTCAATCTATTGACTTCATCATTTTCAAAATAAATTACATAATAAGGAGTATGTGTATGAAGAAATCTATGTTTTTAAAATTTGTTGGTATTATCGCAGTTTTGACATTGATGTTAGTAGCTTGTTCAGATTCAAGCAATAAATCTAATCAAGAGTCAAAGTCTAATGAAGATAATGGAAGTAAAGAAGTTGCTAAACCTGCTACAGTTGAAATCACTGATGCCCACGGAACTGTTACTGTTCCTGTAAACCCAAAGAATGTAGTTGCTTTGGATAATAGAACTTTTGAAACTTTAGCTGATTGGAAAATTGAACTAGCAGCTGTTCCAAAGGATGTAATGCCTGCGGATTCACCATATGTAAGTGATGAATCAGTTCAAAATATTGGAAATCACCGTGAACCAAATCTTGAAATTATAGCGGCTGCAAACCCTGAACTTGTAATCGTCGGTCAAAGATTTGCTGATTATTACGAAGAAATCAAAAAGTTAGTGCCAAATGCAGTTGTTATTGATCTTAATGTAGATGTTTCTGAGGAAACTGCTACGCCTGGGGAAAACTTAGTAAATGGACTTAAAAATTCTACAATTGCTTTAGGGAAAATTTTCGATAAAAATGAAGAAGCTAAACAAGTGGTAGCTGATTTTGATAAAGTTATTGAAAATGCTAAATCTGCTTATAACGGAAAAGATAAAGTAATGAGTGTTATCGTTGGTGGTGGGGATATTGGTTTTGCAGCTCCTCATTCTGGACGTGTTTGGGGACCAATGTATGAAATTTTCGGTTGGGCACCAGCATTAGAAGTTGCCGATTCTACTTCAGATCATAAAGGTGATGAAGTTTCTGTTGAAGCTATTGCACAAAGTAATCCGGATTGGCTTTTCGTATTAGATCGTGATGCTGCAATATCTGGTGAAAAAGATTCAGTTCCTGCTCAGGATGTTATTGCTAACGCACCTGCTCTTCAAAAAACAACTGCTGTTTCTAAAAAACATATTATTTATGCACCTGCAGATACTTACACAAATGAATCAATTCAGACTTATATAGAGTTGTTTGAAAACCTTGCAAATACTTTAGCTAAGTAGTGTAAAGGAGTATAAAAAGTGCTGAAAAATGTAACTTCTAGGGTTGAGATAAATTCTCAACCCCAGTTTTATAACTACAATAAAATATGGACAAGACCTTTTATATTAACGATGATAGTTGTTATTATTTTAGGCATTATATCATTGTTTACTGGAGTTTATGATATACGTGGACAAGAGGATGGAATGGAGATGTTTTTCATAACTCGCGTTCCGAGAACAGTTGCATTAATGCTTACTGGAGCTGCAATGTCGATGTCAGGACTCGTAATGCAACTGATTACACAGAATCGTTTTGTTGAACCTACTACTACAGGGACTATTGAATGGTCAGGTTTAGGGCTGCTTTTTGTTTATTTATTATTTCCTGCCCCGACTTTAGTTCTAAGAATGACTGGTGCAATCATTTTTTCTTTTATAGGAACTATGATTTTCTTTTTATTTTTAAGAAGAGTTAAACTTCGTTCGTCTTTAATTGTCCCGATTATTGGATTGATGCTTGGAGCTGTCATTTCTGCGGTGTCCACTTTTATGGGACTCTTTTTTCAAATGACGCAAAGTATTGAAACTTGGTTTGTAGGTTCTTTTGCGGCTGTTCAGGTGGGAAGATATGAATATTTATGGCTAATTGTTATTGTTACTTTGTTTATTTTTATTTATGCTAATAGATTGACTTTAGCTGGGCTAGGAGAAGATGTCGCAACAAGCCTTGGCGTTAATTACAACAGGATTGTTCTTTTCGGTACTGTTCTCATTTCTTTTGCAGTTGGTATTGTTGCAGCTGTTATTGGAAACTTACCTTTCTTGGGACTAATTGTCCCAAACATTGTTTCAATGTTTAGAGGCGATGATCTTAGGAGTAATTTACCTTGGGTATGTTTGATAGGAATGGGGACTATAACTGCCTGTGACATAATTTCTCGAACAATTATAATGCCTTTTGAAGTACCTGTTTCTTTAATACTTGGAACAGTGGGGTCAGTCGTGTTTATTACCATTTTATTGAGACAAAGAAAACCAAGGAGGCACCGATGAACACATTGGAAGATAGAAATAAAGAAAATGTCGAAATCGATTCTAGCCTTCATAATGAAAATAGATCAGCTAGGGCTTTTCGTTCTAAGAAGGAAGAAAGACGTTATTGGATTTTGCTAATAACATTGATTGCTTTGGGCATTCTTTCTTCATATGGACTTTTAGTTTATAACAATCCAGTTCCAGTAGATTCACCTTCTTTTATCCCGGTTGTTATGAGAAGGATAGTAGCTCTTGTGGCAATGATTATTGCTGCAGTTTGTCAGAGCTTGTCGACTGTTGCTTTCCAATCAATTACGAATAATAGGATTATTACTCCTTCACTTTTAGGTTTCGAAGCACTTTACTCAACAATTCATACTAGTACAATATTTTTCTTTGGTGCTAGTGCATTAATAAATTTTAGTGGAATTGGATCATTTTTATTTCAAGTTGTTGTTATGATCTTGATGAGTTTGATTCTTTATGGATGGCTACTTTCTGGTAAATACGGGAATTTACAACTTATGCTTTTAGTTGGAATTATTATTGGCACTGGGCTAAATTCTGTGTCAACTTTCATGAGAAGACTACTTGCGCCTTCTGAATTTGATATTTTACAGGCAAGATTGTTTGGCTCTGTTAATAATGCGGATTCAGCCTATTTTCCTATTGTAATTCCTATGGTAATAATTGTAGCATTATTACTTCTTGCGCATGCTAAGAATCTAAATATATTGTCACTAGGAAAGGATGTTTCTACTTCTTTTGGAGTTAAATATCAATCTAGTGTAATTTATACGCTTGTATTAGTTGCTATTTTGATGTCAATTTCAACAGCTTTGATTGGACCACTTACTTTCTATGGCTTTTTAGTAGCAACTTTGAGCTATCAGGCGGCGTCAACTTATGATCATAGATATATTTTTCCAATGGCTCTTGCTATAGGATTTTTGATATTAACGAGTGCATATTTTTTGATGTATCATGTATTCCATGCACAAGGTGTAGTTTCAGTTATTATCGAATTATTTGGTGGAATAATATTTTTAACTGTAGTTTTAAGGAAGAGGGCTTTATGATAAAAATTGATAATGTTAAAAAGTTCTATACTGATAAGGTAAAAATAGGACCTTTGGATATTGAAATACCAAAAGCGGGTTTTACTTCTTTAATTGGACCAAATGGCGCTGGAAAGTCTACGACACTTTTGATGATTGGAAGACTTTTGGATATGGAGGAAGGTCAAATTCAGGTGGCAAATATGGATATTTCCGGATCCAAATCAAAAGACTTAGCAAAAATTTTGACTATATTGCGGCAAGAAAATCATTTTGTAACTAGGCTTACTATTAGACAACTAGTTGGATTTGGACGTTTTCCTTATTCAAAGGGAAGATTAACAATAGAGGATGAGGTTATTATTTCTAAATATATCGATTTTTTAGACTTAACTGATTTAGAGAATAGATATTTAGATGAGCTTTCTGGTGGTCAAAGACAAAGGGCATATGTAGCGATGGTTTTGTGCCAAGAGACTGAATATGTACTTTTGGACGAGCCTCTGAACAACCTTGATGTTGCTCGTTCTGTTCAAATGATGGAGCATTTGAGACGTGCGGCTAATGAATTTGGAAGAACAATTCTGACTGTTATGCATGATATAAATTTTGCAGCCAAATATTCCGATAGAATTTGTGCTATGAAAGATGGACAAATTGCTGCTTTTGGTACAGTAGAAGAGGTTATGGATTCGAAAATTTTGACAGATATTTTCGAAACAAAAATAGAAATTATCGAAGGTCCTTATGGGCCACTCGCTGTTTATTAGTTACGAAATTTTTAAAAAAAGAAGCATTTCAAAAAATGAGTATGCAAAAAAACAAATAGAAAATTAAATTATTTGCTGTAGCTTGCACAGATCATAACAGCTACTCTAGTTGAAAGTTGCTGCCTGTATTTTACAGACAGCAACTTTTTCAAATGCCACTGCTTTCGATAATGAATTGAAGTATGTCATAACGATGATCGTAATATACTCTGACGTTTTTCAAGGAGTAATTTTAAAAAAAAGGATTACAAAACCAAAATAACATAACATTGACAGTCGCTCGACCGTATAGTATCATTTTCATTCTTATTCGTTGCGAGAAAGGTGGATTGACTGTGTTAATTGAAAGTGTAATAGACCACATATCGAGCCTTAAAGGGTATTCATCTATAAAAAAAATCGAGAAAGGATACTCACTAGATAAAAAATACATAGTTACCGTCGGCCAAAATCAATACTTTATACGATTATCTGACATACAATATCACGAAAAACGAACCATCGAATTTTCATTGCTTCAAGCATTAGAAAAACAAGGTGTACAAACATATAAAGCCATAGAATGTACTTTATTGATAGAGGCTAATCTTTCTGTCATGGTATTAAGTTATATTGAAGGATACCCTGCTGATGAATTCATTTCGAATCTTTCTGATGTGGAGCAATTTAATATAGGTCTTGCTGCTGGGAAAGAATTAAGAAAAATTCATCAACTACATGCCCATGCCCCACAAACGATACTTTGGGAAGAAGCTCAAAGAAAGAAATTCAGCTTTTATTTAAATGCATATAAAAAAGGTAGCTATCAACTGCCAAACGAGCATAAAATACTAAACTTTATTGAAAACAATTTCCACATTTTTAAAGATCGACCTATAACCTTACTCCATGATGATTTTCATCTGGGCCATATCATCGTTCTAAATAACACATACAATGGCGTAATTGATTTTAATGGCTATGATTTTGGTGACCCCTATCATGATTTTTATAATCTTTCTTTATTTAGCAGAAGACATAGTATCCCATTTTGTATTGGACAAATAAATGGTTATTTTACAGAATCTCTAGACGATACATTTTGGCGAATATATGCCCTTTATGCAGCGATGAATATCATCTCTACGATTGTGTGGACGAAAAGATATGATGAACAATCTTTTGAAGATGCATTGCAAAGAATCCATCTCATTTTAGCAGATCATGACTATTTTAATTTGGATCAACCATTATGGTATAAGTCCATACCTATTGATAATGTTACAGGTTTATAAACGGTGATATGTTTGCTATTGTGTATTTTTAAACTGAACTAATAGTTATTAAATTTAGTTCAGTTTTTATTTATGAGCAAATCTATTCTTAAATTATTGAACTATCGGAGCAGGTTAGTTGAAGATAAAACTTTCAGAACAATATAAAACCGCTAAAGAAGAATTACACTCTCTAGCGGTTTCTTGTTTCTAAGTTAAATCTTATAATATGTTATCCTATATATTGCCAGTCCGTTTTTCATCTTATTTACTCGGTAATATGAGCGATAGAAAGCGAATAAAAGGAGATTGAAAAAACTATCTTTTAAAAAATTAAATTTTGATGGGGAGGAAATTTGATGGATTACGTTTATCATATGATACCTAAAAAAATGACGGGTGAGGTTCTTATTTCCCTTAACGAGATAAAATTGATACATCCCGAACTTTATAAAACTTACTCAAAAAAGTATTCTGACCATCCAGAAAGACCAAGCTTATTATTGAAAAGTATCCCCAAATTAAATTGTTTATGGAATGATGTGATTTTTTTACTACCACTTCACCCTTACTATGTTTACGAAACATTACATTCTCTTGGAGTAAGTATAAAAAAAGATTTGATGTTTTATGAAATACCAACGGAAAGATTGATGAAAAATAAAAATGCTGTGTATTTCTATAATAAAAAAAATTATATAGGTCCTGCTTCGGATATACCTGATGAAGAAATTCAAGTCATTGATATCATTTCATATCCAGAATGTTCAGCTTTACCATCAGACGCATTAGCCTACTTCACAGAAGAACATAAAAAGGGTGTAAACTTTGGGATGTTTGCACATATTCCTCATATTTTAAGTTTAGGAAACATTAATATTAAAGGTGTAAATATGATTAATTGGAGTGCTGCTCCAGTTCAAACATAATTGATTTAATTGAGTGGTTAGATAAATTAGCGACCTTGTTCAACTAACGGAGGCTTACTTGAAGATCAATGAGCTGTTTTAGACAGCACTTTTTTCTTATTGTACTAACGGTGCAGAACATTTGAATAAGAAAATGTAATTTAGATTATCAGCAGTCAAATAAATTTGAAAGGGGACGTATAAGTTTGATTGATTATTTTGAACGTAATATTAGATTAAAGGATTTTGAAGTGTGGGATGTTCGAATTTGTAATCAACATTATACTTTAGCAATTTTAGATGAATTTCGACCTGCCACATTTGATGATTTTGAAATTCCTGAGTTAATTTATGAAGAAGATGACAAGCGTGCAAACTATGTCTCTGCTACATATTTCTCTGAAGAACCTGTTAAAGATGAACATAGAGAAATACTCGGTGAATTTGCACGTATGCTAACAGAACACTTAGCATTGGCACATTGTGAAGTAATTATAAAGTTTTATCAAGAGAACCCTGAAAAAGCAATAGAACTAATGATGTTAACGAAGTATGGTTTCAAAGAATCAGATATACCAATGGATAAATTATTGCATTTTAATCAAGAGTAGTTACCTTTGTTTTATAGCAACAATCTTTAAGAAAACAGCCTTTTTTATTGAACTCCCATGAAAGAACTTAATCATCTTTCATTTTCTGTGGTGTAGCGCTGGTTTTTGCGCTACATGGATGGCTAACGGGTGCTTTAGTGGAATAAGGAGATTTAAAATAATCTGTCTTTTTTGGCGTCTCGCCAGATTTATGCGGATTTACAACGTTAGGAATGAATTGTTCCCAAACAACGCTTTAGGAACTTGTTTAGAAATTATTTGACTGATATAGAAACAAAAAAGGAATAATGTTACAATCTGTAGAATTATATTAATATATGAGGTGTTTCTTATGAAATTATTACTTTACTATTTTTATACTATCGCAGTTCTTGCTATTATCACTTTTACTTATGATTTAGTTAAGTTAGGCACTTTCAATTGGGCTTCTCTTGCAATAACACTTACTATGATTGGGTATGCAACGAGATTAAAAAAGAACACTAAAAACATTCAATCTAAAGTCGGGTAAAATAAACACTCAATGCTTTAAAAGCAGAAGCACAACAGCGAGTAAAACCTACATCGAGTTCGATTGATACGTTTATTTAAGCTATACAATCACATACAAAATAACGTTCCCAAACAAAAGTTTGGAGCAAAGGCCACTAATGTTGTTAAATCAACGTTCGTGGCTTTTCTTATGAACATTGTTTATGCGTTGTTTTATGCACTTTTGTTAAAAGTCAGTCATAGCAAAGGTTTTGAAGTATTTGAAGTAATGTTGCACCATCGTCTTTGATGAATAAACGTGTATAAAAATTGAAGTCTTATCGTTGTAAATCCGCGTAAATCTGACGAGTCCCCTTATTGTACTAACGGAGCAGGTTAATTGAATAAGGTGTTTGTTTTATCATTAAACAATAAAGATAGATGATCAAAGAAAAGAAGTAATACAATGAGTTTCGATGAACCGCAGTGTAAGATAAGAAAAAGTCATTCCCTCCACAAGCGGAGAGAATGACCTTCCTTCATAAATCGCAAAACTACTGATTATAGTTTTGCCCAACGTTCCTCTAACCAGTTCATAAATTCTACACCTTTGTCGCCTTCATACGCATCAAAGACATCTAAACGCATTCGTTTTAGTTTATCCGCAAAGTCTGCCACTGTATGATCCTTCGGCAAGCTCTTTTTCACCCGAAGGAAAATTTTGTCTGTTCCTTTGATAATATCAAAACGTGCAGGTGATGGCTTCTCTACGTCCTCACCAAACGCTGCGAGTGCTTCATAGGCTGCTAATTGCACCTTGTTGACAGTATCATGCTGCATACGATTTTTTAATAAATCTATGATTTTGTCATGTTGATAAGCCGATAACTTTTCGACTGCGTCTAAACGTTCTCGCCAGCTAGACGTATAATTGGCCTGTTTTTTTAATGTTTCATACTGCTCAGGTAATGCTGTTTCAAACTGTTTCAAGTAATTGCACCTCTTTTTTTAACTAGAGGAAAAATGAATTCTTCTTCTGCTTCTCTTATTATACGTTGTCTGGGTGAAAATAGCGATGAATCGCTGGTAAGGATATATATATATAATGGAAACTAACTACATTAAGGTGAACCGTATCATAAGTATGTACTATTCTTTATTAGATTTGCTTTTCTTATTAAACTCCCATGAAAGAACTTAATCATCTTTCATTTTCTGTGGTGAAGTGCTGCTTTTTGCACTTCATGGATGGCTAACGGGGCAGTGCTAAAATTAACATTACATTTCAAAAGAGGCAATAATACCCTTTTGCTGTGTGGTTATTATGATAATATTGATGGGAATGGAAAGTAATAATACTATTAAGAAAGTAGGAATTGAATGATTTATGAAGCGAATAACGAAGTAAGAAAAAAATTAGTACCTATGTTTGAAAATATTGATAGCACTATTGTTCTTTCATATCTCCAAGGCCATATGGGAACAGCTTGGGTGGATAACCTTGAGAATCCAACAGTTGCCCAGATAACTGTGGGGATTTTTGTGTTTTATGCTGGCGATCCCAATACTAAGGCAGCTGAGGAATTGCTTTATAATCTCCCCGAATTCACACTTGCAATTGTTGATTCAGATGAATGGAAAAATAGAATAGAAACTGTCCATAATGGTGCGATTGAGAAATTTGAACGATACAGATTTAAAAAGGATCCAGAGCATTTCAATAGAACACATTTACAGAACATATTGACTTCATTACCGGAAGATTATGAAATTAAGAAGGTTGATAACAATATAGTAAATTTACCGTCTTTCCATGAGCTATCCGAAGACTTTGTTAGTCAATTTGATTCTATTGATGATTTTGTCAATAGAGGTATGGGTTATGCAATAATACATGAGGGACAAGTTGTTTGTGCGGCGACATCTTTTAGTATATATGATGATGGCATAGAGATTGAAATTGCTACACATCCTCAATATAGAAGAAAAGGGTTAGCAACTATCACAGCCTCTGCCTTGATATTATATTGTCTAGATAGAGGGCATTACCCTAGTTGGGATGGAGCGAATTCAGAATCTGCCGAATTAGCCAAAAAGTTGGGTTATATATTTAAAGAATCTTATGATACCTATTTTATTGATAATATAAAGTAGTTTGTGAAGAAATGTACTTAAAGTAACGGGGTGCTTTTCTTGAAGATCATTGAGTTGCATATGTAGCTCTTTTTTTCTTTATTGAACGAACGGAGCAGTTTAGTTGAATAAAGAAACAAGATGAAACAGGTTATTAAATATTTACGTCTGTTATATAAAGGAGGCTGTTTATGCGATTATTATCTACTGTTCTTATATTATTCTTAATACCTTCTATATTAATTGGCTGTTCAGGAAGTCCTGGACAGAATGAAGGGGGAGTTTTAAGTAAAGAACAAGTATTAAAACTAAATCCAGATGCAGACATCTTTGAATTTGATGGGAGAGTTTATAAAACGGGTATAGATTGGATTGAAGAGGAAGGATTAATAAAAGATGAACAAATAGGGGAAATATCTGAAGGGATGGCAAATAAATTACCAGTTGGTGCAAAGATATTTTCCCCAAAAGAAAGAAGAGATATTTTGATTGTTGAGTATGATGGGAAAGAAAAAAGGTACTTGCTTCAAGTTGGCGAATAGGGTTGTTCTTCTTCAACTCCCATGAAAGAACTTAATCATCTTTCATTTTCTGTGGTGAAGAGATTATTTTCGCGCTTCATGGAGGGCTAACGGGTGCTTTACTTCAATAAGGGGTAGAGTCTTTTTCTACTTAAACTAATGACGCAGTTTAGTCGAATAAGAAGGATATATATGGTGATGTTTATGTAAAAATATGGAGGTAATTATGAGCGATTCTATTAATTATAAAATATGGACTGTTTGTATGATTCAAAGTGAAGAGAAGGTTTTACTTCTGGATAGACAGCACGACAATTTCAAAGGATTTATCCCACCGGGTGGTAAAGTTGAGTTTCCTGAAAGTATTGTAGAGAGTGTTATTAGAGAAGTAAAAGAAGAAACTGGGTTAGAAGTTAGAAACCTTACTTATAAAGGGCTTTATGAATATGTTAATCCAGTCGCTAAAGATAGATATATGATATTTAATTACATAACAAAGGATTTCGAGGGTAAACTCTTGGAAGATGCTCCAGAGGGGAAAGCTGTTTGGGTAGATATAGAGAACGCATATAAACTTCCTATGCAGATATCGATACGTAGAAGATTTCCTTTATTTTTTAAAGATGGAACATTTGAGATTCAAGTTGAATGGAACCACGAAGAAAATAAGGAAGGGAACGTTACAATACGTAACACATAAAACTTCTTATTAGACTAATGGGGGCAAGTGTTCAATAGTGCAGTCGCTTTTCAATAACGTCGAGGTCAGTTCAATACATATATAACTGAAAAAAATGCATAATCGATGTTCGTATTCAATTAATGGAGCAGTTTAGTTTTATATTTTTGGATTTAAAAGATAAAAGGGGGAAAAAGTCATGCAAATACTATTAATTCGACACGGAGAATCGGGAGCAGATATTTTAAACGTCCATGAAGGGAGAGCTGATTTTGAATTAACGGAAAGAGGTAGAAAGCAAGTGGGAAGTTTATCACAAAAAGTAAAAAATGACTTCCCGCCAAATTTTATATGGGCAAGTACGTTAAAAAGAGCACGCGAAACCGCCGAAACATTAGGAGAAACTATTGGGTGCCCAGTGCAATTGGAAGAAGAATTAATGGAGTTTAATAATGGTGTACAAGCTGGATTATCCTTTGAAGAAGCTAAAAAGTATCCAGAGCCAAAATTTTTTCATGACCGTTTTGAAAATGGAGAATCATTCATAGAATTTCGAATGAGGATTGAAACGATATTTTCTAAGATTGTGACAGGAAATAAATATGAACGAATTGCGATTGTTGCTCATGGTGGGGTAATTAATAATATATTACGTGCTTTTTACCAAATGCCAATCAACATGGATTATTATTTTAAAATTGGAGATACAGGAATTAGTTTAATAGAACTTACTGATCAGGAAAAGGTAATTCACTTTATAAATGATACGAATCATTTAGAGAATATATAGGATAACTTTGATAAAAATTTGTTCAATCTTTAAAAAAATACGTTTTTAGATCAATAATATCCCACCGTTTAGATCAAGCTTTGTTTCAAAACGGTGGGGTTTTTATAACGCAAATCAACGTTTGCAGTCAAAGCTACAAGGAGGACATTTATATGAGGACGGATATAGATAATTGGGAATCAATCACCGTAGCAGAAATTTATAAGCTCTTTTCTACTATTCCAATTAATTGGGGTATTGCAGGGGGATGGGCTTTAGATTTACATTTAGGCAAACAGTCAAGGGTACATGATGATATAGATGTAATAATACTTCGAGAGGAACAATTGACTGCTTATAATCATTTGTCAGGTGATTGGATGTTATACAAAGCAGAGAATGGGAAACTTGTTCCTTGGCAAGAAGGCGAGTTTTTAAAAACCACAAATGATATCTGGGCTACTAAAAGCAGTAGTTCTCCCTGGGCTTTTCAAATTATGTTAGTAGAGACAGAGCAACAATCCTGGATATACAGGAGAGAAAAATCTATTCGAAGAAGATTAGAGGAAATATTTTTAAGAACAGATGATGAGATACCTTACCTGAGACCCGAGATTCAACTGCTTTATAAAGGTGGTAGCTCAAAGGTTAGAGAAAAAGATTTTAAAGATTTACAAATTATGCTTCCATATTTACTGCCTAAACAAAGGGATTGGTTAAAAATGGCTTTGAAAAGACAGTTTCCAACTGGTCATTCGTGGCTTGATTATTTCTAAGTGTGAAATATGATTCAAAACATAAATTGAACCAACAAGATATAAAACTACTTTAATGTAAACTTGAGAGATTTAGTAAATAAGGTAATCAACTACTTAACTCTAAGGAGATATAAAATTGTACCAACTAATAAAAAAAGCACTTGAACCATACTCATTAGGGAACAAATCACTAATTATAGAAAAAGAGCTACACATAGGAAGTTGGAATAATGACCTACATTATAAAATAGTTGCTGATGGAAAAATTTTTTCTGCAAGGTTCATTAAAAAGGAGCGTTCCCCCAACTGTATTTGGAGAAATCTCACATAATATTTTATTTGAACAAACCAAATTTTGCGATAATCAAGTTCCGTTTATGCATTTATTCAGGATTTTTGGAGAGATTAGGTCGATAACGGGGAGTAAGCTAGTTGTTAGGTTTAGTTGAAGAAGGCTCCTTTAATTGATCAAACGTTTTTATAAAAATTTCATAATTAGTTAGAACGATTGACTTCAATTTAGTCATCCGAATTGAATACTTCTTGATGTGGGAGACTGCTACTGAATAAATATAAATATCTATGTGATTACTGTTGACATTTTAAATGAAAATGATTATCATTATCATATAAAGAATATTCCTTGACTACAATACAGTGTAGAGAGGATGAACTTTAGCTACTTTTCTCCAGAGGTTTGCTAGTTCATGATTACGAACCTGAAACCCCCCTTATATTTCGGGAACGTGAAAATTTCAGACGACTCACCTATGATAGGTAAGTCGTTTTTTTATGTACTTAGCGCTCGAAATCTAACAAATTAAAAGAACTAGAT
The DNA here is from genome assembly GCF_044762845.1 of Lysinibacillus sp. NPDC096382. Lineage (NCBI taxonomy): Bacteria > Bacillati > Bacillota > Bacilli > Caryophanales > Bacillaceae > Lysinibacillus > Lysinibacillus sp. NPDC096382. The sequence goes on along the minus strand of NZ_JBIWFC010000010.1, from coordinate 92,594 downwards.
TGGTTATCAATTGAAGATTTAAGATACTTAAAAGGAGCAGCGGGCTCAAAGGTTTTAGCTAATGTTATTTTAAATTGTTTAAAAATCTAAAAAATGTATCTGCTTTAATGCCAATTATTATAAGTAGTCCACTTTTATATACCAGTACTAAAAATTTATCCGATTCTGAATAAAATATATCTTTTTATAAATGCCCTTCTAAATATAGAAGGGTATTAAATTTGAGTAAAATAATAGAACTCGGGCCGTTGTGCTAAAGCCATGGCAATCCATGCCCGTTGTGCCTCCCCGCCAGATAAAGCGGCGAGTACTTATCCTTGGATAAGCAGAGCCAATTGCATTTAGATAAACCTTTCTCTTTTTTTTATTCGATTCTTGGTTGAGTTTATTATTTTAACCTTATGTCGTGTGTACTATACATTGAAAAACAGGAAAGATTACGTCAAAGGAACTGGCTTGTGAAGAAGTAATCGAGGACTTGGATTTAAGCTATTCTCATATTCTTCAAGAGGCACTTAGAATTAGAGGGATAGTCCAAGTTAAGTCTAATTAAAAAAATCGATGGGAACGAAAGAAAGACAATGATCCATTTTATAAACTCTTTGAGTGCGCATTGTAATCAAACTTTTTTATCTAGATACGTCTTCAAAAGTAATATCATAATGAATTTGCTTCATTGCTTCATTGCTTCATTGCTTCATTGCTTCATTAGAAAAAATCCATTTACTGATCCGTAAATGGATTTTTTCGTGTGCGCCCATAATGGACGCAATCTATGGGGCAAGTCCCGAACAACGAAAACAGAAGTAGTGGCTGACTAAGTGCAAGGGTGTCCGTGGTAACCTAAAATCTGAAGGAAGCAGGCAGCAAATTTCAATTTCAATAATAATTGGGCTTGCAAAATATTTACTCTTTGTATATATTGTATATAAAGTGTATGTACAATATTCGATGTTTGAAGTAATTTGAATAACTTAATTAAAATGCACATGGGAGGAAAATGATATATGAAATGGAAACTTCTTATGCTCGCTGGATGGTCAACATTAGTCGCTAGTTTATTCTTAGCTTCTCTTTCCGGTGAAGTTTCTGCACAGTTGTTCGACTCATCAAGATATTCTCAATATTTTATCCAAGGTCTTGTGATGAGCGGGCTGGTTGTGCCTATTATTTTATATTTATATAAGCATGTTTATCGGATGATAGGAGTTAAACCTAAGGTGCCGGTATATTCTTGGAAAAGGCTAAATCACTTTATTACTGGGGTTCTCTTGGCAAGTGCACTGGCCTCATTGGGATTCATTATAGCCAGTCTTCAAGGGTGGATAGTCATTGAAGACTGGCATACACCCGATCAGTGGTTTGGTGCGCTACTAATCAATATTTTATTTGCTATTTTTTATGAAGCTTTGCCAGAGGAATTTGGATTGCGAGGTATGCTATATGATGTCTTACGTCATAGATTTGCCGCTTGGCTATCAGTATTATTTCAAACCTTACTATTTGTATCTGTCACTGTAGCGGTTGCCCTGATTCAAGCGCTCGTTGGATTTACTTCAGGAGTATCCATTAACATCTTTTATATCATATTAATTTTTTGCTTTGGAATATGTTTGCAATTGCTCCGTTTGTGGACTGGAAGTATCTGGACTTCGATTGGCTTTCACCTCGCATACTTAGAAATCATGAGGTTTGCTATCTCTCCACATCAATATGGCGTATCACCAATCATAACCTATCACGAATCAGTGCCTGGAATCGGCCTCTTAATCTCTATTTGTATGATGATTATTGGGGGCATCATTGTATCACTCGTTATACTAGGTGCGAAGCGTTTTATATGGAAAAGTACATAATTTGAACCAAAATGCTTTCATAGATTATTTGATTCAAATGTTTAACAATCGCAGCATAAAACAAAAAAGTCGACTCCAATATTGTACTGGGAATCGACTTTTTATTTGCATAGAGTATGTTTTTTGGCTGAACCTCTAACGACAGAATTTAAACGTTTTAATTATTTTCTAAATACCATCTACTAAAGTGCAGAAGATATTTTGTTGTATTTAATTCTATTCCTAATATGTAATGCTAGACGAGTATATCCAAACTCATATTTGCTTATTTTGCATCTTTTGTCCACTCTGACACTTTATCTTCATTGTCTTTAATCCATTTTTTTGCGGCCTCTTTAGGATCAGCGCCTTTCATAATATCAAACATAACACTTTCAATATCTTCCGGAGTCCAGTGGAAGTTTTTAAGAACACTATACACTCTCGGATTATCTTCTTTCAATCCTTTACGTGCAAATGTACCAATATATTCTTCGGCTCCGTATATACCTTTAGGATCGTCTAAATATTTTAAATCAAATGCGTTAAACTTCCAATGTGGAGACCAACCTGTAACGATAATTTCTTCTTTTTTCGCAATGGCTTGAGTAAGGGCTGCTGTCATTGCGCCTCCAGATGAGGTCACTACATTCCAGCCTTCAAGATTACTATATTCCTTATAAGCATTTTCCGTAGTTGCTGTCATATTTGCTCCAGGATCAATGCCAGTTATTGTTTTACCTGCTTCATCTGTTAAGTCTGCGATAGAGTTTACATCCATATAACTAGGGACAACTAAGCCAATTTTTGCACCTGAAAGGTTTTCTCCCAAATCTACTATTTTATCTTTGTACTTCTCAACTTGTGGGGCATGTGTTTGTGGTAACCAAGCTGACACCATACCGTCAACTTCTCCTTTTGCAAGAGCTTCCCACATAATTCCGTTATCTAGTGGTGTTAGTGTTACATCATAACCTAAATCCTCTAGAACTTGTCCTACTACGTTTGTAGAGGCAATTTCAGTATCCCACTCAACATAGGCTAAGTTCACTTCATTTTTTTCTTTATTTTTCGTGCCTTCACCATCTGAGCTACAAGCACTTAATACGAACATTAATGCTAAAGCCAATCCTATCTTTAATAATTTACCGACTCTCATAAAATCTCCCTCTCTTTATTATAGGATGAGATATAACTAAATATTAACAAGTAACAACTTAAAGTTATCAAAAGGTTGTTACTTTTGTCAAATTGGCTTATTTTAAAAATTGAAAATCTTAAATGGATATTCGAGATAGAACAAGAAAAAAAGTTCATGTTTAAGAGCCATTGAATCTTTAATTTAAGGCTGTCGTAAGGCTCACTTTAGATTTGAGAAAGGTAAATTTATTAATGTTTGAGTTGAACAGAAATGATTTTTTCCTATGAATACATCGGCTATTGTGCAAACACAAAATCTTAGCAAAAAGTTTGGATCAATTAATTCGGTAAAAAAAGTTGATCTTTATGTTCAGGAAGGAGAGATTTATGGGTTTTTGGACCCGAACGGTGCTGGAAAAACAACTACGCTAAAAATGCTGCTCGGACTCATTAAGCCTTTTGAAGGGACAATCAATAGTTTAAACAAACGTCGGTTATCCTTGTTACAACGTACGGGATTCTTGATCGAATCACCTATGTTAGAAATACAAAAAGCAAAATTAAAAATGTCAAATGTCGTAATAGAGTCATCTAATCAGTCGAATGATATAGCAAAGAGCATTTCAAAAACTTTACAAGCAATACAGCATGTAGCAGAGTCATCCGTTGTCACCGCAATTATTGCTGAAAAGATTTCCAAACAATTGAATAAGTTTAAACGATAGGATAACAGTACCCGCGGGTAAAAGACGAGCAAACGTAAGTAATATCAAGTCTTCCGCGTGTTAAAGGTGTTAAAGTATGTGAAATAGTTATTGTATCAAGGGCAATCACAATTTCTCCGCGTTTCACTCCGTTCAAAACATAGATGAACAAAAATTTTATTCCTTCATATCCTATGTGAGAATGGATTTTACGTTATTGAGGAGGAAAAGAATGCATTGGATAGCCATCATTCTTATTGGGATAGCTGCCAACTTAGATAATTTAGGAATTGGTCTCGCCTATGGTATTAAGCGAGTGAAAATACCCATATTATCCAATGCGGTAATTGCTCTAATTTCAATGATCGTCACATACGCTGCAGTAACAGCTGGAAGCGTAGTTATTAATTTTATCTCTCCGGATTTCGCAAATTTAATAGGGAGTCTTTTACTTTGTGCGATTGGGATATGGACTTTATTATCTAGTCGCTTTTCTAAACAAGGAATATTGGGAAATCCTGAAGTATTTGATGAGGATAAAAATTATATAATTTCAATTCGAGAAGCAATGACGCTCGGCTTTGTCTTATCAGCCAACTGTTTAGCGGGAGGAATAGCACTTGGGGCCAATGGTATTTCTGCGATTTGGACAGTTATTTCTATCGGTGTCTTTTCGTTCATCACAGTAGGTGCTGGTGTTCATTTTGGAGTCTTACTTACAAAGACTTTTATTGGAAAACACTCAACCGCTATTTCAGGGTGGCTACTTATTCTTATAGCGATTATTGAAATAGTTTCTTAAATATACTAGATGTCTAGTTGAGATGAATAAATAGAATGGGCATTTTAATTAAAAATATAGGAAATATCACATGTTATTTACGTGATATTTCTTTTTTTGAAGGTAATTTGACATATCGAAGACGAATTCGGTTTTGTTATTGACATACACTGGTATAAACGATTATTCTTGGTAATGAGAGCATAAATGAGAATGATTTTCGTTTTCAATAAATTACTTTCAATTATTTTTCAGAGGAGGCGTACAACACATGAAGAAATTAATGATGTTCGTCATGCTTGCAACTTTGTTTGTTTATAACTTTGCGTTACCACAAGCATCTGCTCAACTAGCTGACGGCACACATTCGATAAAATATCAGGTCAATAAACCTGAGAGCAACTCTGTATCCATTGCCAATGATTATTTTATAAAACCAGCAAAGGTCACATTGAAAAATGGGACAGCTACTGTTCAAATTACATTAAAAAATAGTGTATGGATCACAAAGTTCCAACCACCTGGTGGAGCAACTGTAGTAAGCGAAGATAAAGCAGCAGATACTCGTACTGTAAAATTTACAGTTAAAGATTTAACGAAACCTGTTGTGACTTCTATGAAAATTGATATTGACGATATTAATTATCACCACGAATACAGCGTTTCACTAGTATTTGATGCAGCATCTGGAGGAAGCACAACAACAGCATCAGATACGAAAACTACTAATGCACCAACAAATTCTTCTGAAAGTCATGTGCCGAATCCTCAAACAAGTGATGTTACACCGTATTTATTAATTGTGGCATTAGTTGGATCAGCATTTTTACTTTATAGAAAAAAAATACAAACAAAAACGGAGGGTCAATAATGGCTAAAAAACAACAATCACGCGCAACAAAAATAGTACTAGCTTCATTGCTAGCAGCATCGCTTTCAGCACCATCATTTGCATCTGCAAAGGTAGCTGAAGTAACGACTACAAATACTGAAGTAAAAGTAGGGGCAATTAAATCAGAAAATGTTGATACTATAGTAGATTTCCACATCTTTAAGCCGGGTACATCAGAACCCCAACCTGCAATTAGCTCTCATCTTGTTACAACAGGCACAATCGTTGAGAAGGATGGGGAATTTGAGGCAAAATTAACGGTAGCAGCAAAATCTGCCCCAATGATCGCAGGTTTACAAACAAAGCAAGGTGATAAGTTAGTAGATGCTACTGAAGTTAAAAATGCAGATGGCACAATTACATACAGTTTCCCAGTTGTAGCTGGTGAAGTATTACAAGCGAAAATTCACGTTGTCGTAGCTTCAGCTAATATGGACAAGTGGTATGATTTTGATTTAAAAGCAGTAGAAAATAAGGAAGCAACTATTACTGAAGAAAACGGTAAATCTGAAGAGGTTAAAGAAGAAGTTAAAGTAAATGAAGTGGCTATCACTGTTTACAAAAACGGTACTTCTGAAGAATCTATTATGAAGCAATATATTCAACCAAAAGTAGGCGTATCAGTAGTAGATGGTAAAAACGTAGTTACTATGACATTCCCTCAAGGTCAATATGTTAAAGGATTCAAAGTGGAAGGAAATGAAGCAACTTTAGTAAGTCAAGACGATACAACAAATACTAGTAAGTACTCATTTGTAGTGACAGACTTAAAGAAACTTGTAAATGCTCAGCTACATATTGTTGTGAATGAGCCAGAAAAAGGCGTGAACTATGACTCAAACCATCAAGTACAATTTAGCTTTGCTGTCGAAGGCGCAGTGAAACCAGTGGTGAATCCATTTAAAGATATTAGTAATGATGGTAATAAAGAAGCAATCTTAGCATTATACAGTAAGGGAATTGTTAAGGGTCAAGATAATTTTAAACCATATGACAATATTACACGCTCTCAATTTGCGTTAATGATTGCTCGTTCATTAAACTTATCTTCTACAACAAATGCTGGATTTAAAGATATAGCGAAACTTGATACAGAACGTGTACAAGCAATCAATGCCTTAGCTGAGGCTGGAATTGTCGTGAAGGCAGAGAACTTTAATCCAAATGGAACACTTACTCGACAACAAGCAGCAGTGATGATTTACCGTGCAGTAGCACATGTTGCAGGAAAAGAAATGAACTATGGTGATCCAGGCTTATCTTATTATGCTGATGGTGCAACTGTTACAAGTGAAGAAGCGAAAAAAGCCTTTGCGTTCCTATATGCAGGTAAAATCATGACTGGATCTGTAAATGCTAATGGCAAAACTGTTATTAATGCAAGCAGTCCATTAAAACGCACACAAATGGCAAAAATTTTAAATGGCTCATTACAATACATGAATAAATAGTACGGTTACAGCCACTTCCTTTCTCACTTATTTGAGGAAGGAAGTTACTGTGCTCTTAAAGAATTTGGAGGAATTTACACAGTGATTAGCAATAGAAAAATAGTTCAAGTATTCGTTTTGAGTACTTTTTTACTGATGCTTTTCCCTCCATGTGTATGGCTTCAGGCAAAAGCTGAAGAATCTGTATTAGAAAATGGGAGCTATCAAGTTGAACTAAGTTTTTCATCTCTAGATGGAGGGAAAGACAATATTTTTAGCGAATTGGCGACAATTGATGTAAAGAACGGTCAATATAGCTTAAATTTGGCTATAAAGAAGCCATTGAGTATAAGAGATTTACATATCGAACAGCAGGAAAATAAGCTTTCGTCAAACGTTCAGACTGAAAATTTAGTTCAATTTGATGTCAAGGATTTACATCGGCCTATTATCATTAAAGGTGAGGTAGCATTTTCATCCTCTGAGGAATATGTCCCTTTTTCCAAGGAGCTTCAATTACAGTTAACAACCCTTTCAACAATTGTGCAAAAGGATGAGGAAGTTATTCCAGAAAACGAAATTGACGAATCTATTTCAGAAGAAATCTATGATAAGGAATGGTCAATGAATTACGTATTATTAGTAGATGGAAAGAACGAACAATCCATTATGAATACATATGTAAACCCTGTTGCAGAAATAAAAGAAAAAAACGGCAAATATTATGCTCACATGACAATTTTAAAATCTAATTGGATAACAGGCTTAACTGTAGATAAACAAGGAAAACAGGTAGAGCCAAAGTTTATTTCACTTGTAGACAATGCCAGAATTGTTGAATTTGAAATTAGTAATTTTGAAAAGCCAATACGAATGTGGGTTAAAGTTGATATACCTGAGATGTCTTATCATCATCAATATTTCGTAAATCTAAAATTTGATCAACAGCAGGTAGCGAAGTTTTTAAGTAAGCCCTCTGTAACAGCACCCTCTACGCAAGTAGCTAGTGAAAAGCAACCTGTTATTGTTAAAGAGAAAGTCAAAAAGGCACCATTGGAAACACAACATGAGCCTGTAAAACCGACTCAGTTATCACGACCAATGCCATCATTCCAGCCAACTGTAACTGTGCCTAAGGAAGAGCGGTTAGCATTTGATCGTACACTTGACGCACCTATTGAAGATGAAGACGACGCCGAGAAAGCTGATGTTAAAGAGGAGACTACTGAAAAAGTAGCGAAGGATTCAAAAGTCGATCAGCAGCTTGCTCAGCTGAATATTGTGAAGATAGTATTGCTAGTAGTAATTTGTATTTTATCGGGCTGGTCGCTCGTTAGCCGTTTTAAAAATGCAAGAAAAGATGCGACTGAACAGAAATAAGTAGGAGATGACTTTATGCAAAAGAATTGGAAATGTTGGTTGCTCATAATGGCGATGATGTCATTACTTTTGGTAGTCGTCGGCTGTAGTGATGGCAGTAAGCAAGAAAAGACAGAGACACCAACGGAAAAAGCACAACCATCAACTGAAGCAACTGATGCGAATGAACATCGTATTATTGCAGGAACGGTTGTTATTGCAGATATTCTAGATAAGCTTGAGTTGGACGCTATAGCAGTGCCTGAAACAGAAAAAACATTAGCAAAACGTTTCGATGAACTGCCTACTATCGGTAACGCAATGGAGCCAGATATGGAGATTGTTAAATCATTAAATCCAACAGATGTGTTATCAGTTTCAACGTTAGAGTATGATTTACAAGATAAATTCAAACAGTTAAAAATTCCAGTTAATTTTTTAAACTTTCAAAGTGTTGATGCCATGCTTTCCGAGATTAAAACACTTGGCGAACGCTATAATCGCGTAGAACAAGCCGAGAAGCTAGTGAATGGATTACAAAAAAATATTGATGCTGTACAAACAGTTGCTGAGAACAAAGAGGGGCCTCGTGTATTAATCTTACTTGGTATTCCAGGAAGTTATTTAGTTGCAACTGAAAATTCCTATGCAGGAGACCTTGTGAAACGTGCAGGCGGTATTAATGTAATGGAAGGGCAGGACGCTGAATACTTGTCTTCGAATACGGAGTACTTGCATAATAGTAACCCTGATATTATTTTACGACTATCACACGGTATGCCAGATGAAGTTGTAAAAATGTTTGACGAGGAATTTACAACGAATGATATTTGGAAGCATTTTAACGCAGTGAAAAACGGCAAAGTCTATGATTTGGAGGAAGAATTGTTCGATACTACAGCTTCCTTACAAGTGCCACAGGCTTTAGGACAGCTAATGGAAATCTTCTATCGTAAATAGAAACTAGAAATGTCGCTCGTATCGCAAGCATAGCCTTGCTTTTCTAATATTTCTATTAAGCCTTATGCCGAGGCATAATTGATTAGAAAATTATGTTTCAGTCCCTTAGGAAAAGTTGTGGATGTACATGTAACATGATGGAATTTGAAAAGAAAAAGGAAGTCCGGTATGACAAAAAAAATTGTAAGCTTTTCAATTGTAATTGTATTATTACTTGTCTCAGCAGTTTATGCAGCAACGACAGGTAGCATTAAAATGGGCTTTTTTGAATTTATAGGTGCATTATTTGATGAAGGAAATAGTCAAATGGAGGCTATCCGAGATTTACGATTTCCACGAATCATTGTTGCGTTGTTTGCTGGTGCAGCACTTTCCGTTTCAGGGGTACTATTACAATCAGTTATGCGTAACCCATTAGCGGATGCCGGGGTTATTGGTATATCTTCAGGAGCGGCATTTGTCCAGCTCTTTATTATTTCCTTCTTTCCAGCATTATTTTTTATGACACCTATATTAGCATTTATGGGCGGGGCATTTGCCTGCGCACTCGTCTTTGGGTTGTCATGGAAGTCAAGCTTAAGTCCATTGAAACTTATTTTAGTCGGAATTGCTATTAATGCAATGTTCACGGGGTTAACAGAGGCTTTCATTAGTTTAGGCGGTTCATTGAATACTTCAGCTTCCAGCGTTGTAGGCTCAAACTTAACGATGCGTACGTGGAAGGACGTATCAACAATTGTTACTTATGGTACTGTCGGATTAATAGCCTCCTTTGCATTATATAGTTGGTGTAATCTCCTAGTATTACAAGACAAAACAGCAAAAAGTCTAGGCTTTCATATAGCTCGTGCTCGTCTATTAATAGCCGCTGTTGCGGTACTATTATCAGCTGTTTCTGTTGTTGTAGCAGGAGTTATCTCGTTCGTCGGTCTGTTAGTACCACATATTTCTCGTCGTATAGTTGGACACGATCATAAGGTGCTCATACCTTTTACAGCATTAGCTGGAGCTTTATTAATATTAGTGGCAGATACGATTGGTCGCACAATTGCTGTACCGCTTGAAATTCCAGCATCAACCATTATGGCGATTATCGGTGGGCCATTCTTAATATTCCTATTACGAAAAGAGTGAGAAGACATGGAAATACAAGATATTATTGTATCGCATGATAATACTCGAAATCATTTAGACGGTGTATCGACGATCATTCAAAAGGGCAAAATCACAACGATTATCGGTCCAAATGGCTGTGGAAAATCAACATTATTAAATGTTATGTCCCGCAACAATATGCCGATATCGGGGAATGTATCGTTAGAAAGCAAGGATTTGGTGCACTACAAGCCAAAAGAATTTGCAAAAAAACTAGCAATTGTCTATCAACAAAATGATGTACCGAAGGATTTAACCGTAGAAAAGCTAGTGAGCTTTGGACGTCTACCACATCATTCAATGCTAAAAAGAAATCATGAGGAAGATGTCAAAGCTATTGAATGGGCACTTGCTTGCACGAATTTACTGGAAAAACGAGAAAACGATTTAGAGGCTTTATCAGGTGGGGAACGTCAGCGAGTGTGGATTGCTATGGCTTTAGCACAGCAATCTGAAATTTTATGTTTGGATGAGCCGACAACATATTTGGATATTTATTATCAAATTGAGTTATTGGAGCTTGTAAAGGCATTAAATGAGGAATATGGCTTAACAATTGTTATGGTGCATCACGATATCAATCAGGCGATTCGCTATAGCGATCAAATCATTCTGATGAAAGCTGGACAAATAATAGCCGAAGGAGCACCACGTAACGTCATTACAAGGGAAGTTATTAAAGATGTCTATGGGGTTGAAGCCATTTTCAATGAGGATGAGCAGTTTGGATTTTACATGGTGCCCCTTGCAATTTAACTGGTGATACTATGAAAAAATGGGCAACTAAGTTTTTAACATTTATATATTTAGCTATATTCTTATACTCAGGCTTTGCGTTAGCCAAGTACTTATACACGTACTATGAGACTTCAAAATCATTGGAAGAAGCACAAACGATTTACCAAACAACATTGGCTTCTTTAGAAGATAAAGCAGATGAAATCTCAACAAAGCCATTTACAATCCGTCCACAATTCAATGATTTACTAACGGTAAATAATAATATTGTTGGATGGATTTCTGCAGACGGGACAAAGCTCAATAATCCAATTCTACAAGCTGAAAATAATGATTTTTATTTAAATCATAATTTTAAAGATGGAGAAAGTCGTGCAGGAAGTGTATTTATGGACTATCGTAATAATGTGCAAAACATAAACCAAAATACTATTTTGTACGGCCATGCCATGAAGAATAGTACGATGTTTGGGAGTCTTAAAAATTACTTAAATCAGCAATATGCAAACGAACATCCTATCATTTATTTAGATACACTGTATGAAGGTTATAACGTTGAAATCTTTGCCGCATATGAAACTACCATTGATTTTTATTACATTGAAACAGAGTTTAAGAGCAATGATACTTACTTAAAATTTTTAGACGACATTCAAGCACGCTCTTCAATCGAAATGAATGTAGAGATTGGACCGGAAGACAAAATTCTTACACTATCCACTTGTAAGGATTCTGTCATGAGTGACGACCATCGTTTTGTCGTCCAAGGTAAATTAGTGAAACGCAGATAGATAAGGAGTTTTCCCATTTCATTGGGAAGCTTCTTTTTTTATTTAAAGAAAGTAGTTGGAGTAAAATTTCTGAACCGGAGACATCGCTCAGGTAGTTTCTGAAAATGCCTGGGTCAAAAATTTTTAAAAATAACTTGACGTAAGTAGATTATTAATATATAGTAAGTTACATAAAGTAATTAATAACTTTTCGTAACTGCGTTTAACTAGGATGCAAAAGAAGTAACTACAAATGTTTAACCTTAAACATAATTTAAGTAGTTACTTCATATTTTAAAATATATCTCGAATTCGAGATAAAAACAACCCAATTGGAGGAATTTATAATGGCAAAATGGAACATTGATTTAGGACACTCAGCAATTAACTTTCAAGTAAAACACATGATGGTATCAAAAGTAAAAGGTGTATTCGATACTTATTCAGCAGATATTGAAGCGGCAGATCTTGCAGATTTAACAACAGCAAACATTAGCTTTACAATTGATCCAGCTAGCATCAATACACGTAGTGAAGATCGTGATAATCACTTAAAAGCAGCAGATTTCTTCGATGCTGAAAAATATCCGACAATTACATTTAAGTCTACAAACATTGCAAAAAAATCAAATGATGAATATGCGGTTACAGGTGATTTAACAATTAAAGACGTAACGAAATCAGTAACATTTGATACTGAATTTAATGGTAAAGGTACAAATCCATGGGGCCAAGAAGTTTATGGCTTTGAATCTACAACATCAATCAATCGTGAAGATTTTGGCTTAACTTGGAATGCTGCATTGGAAACTGGCGGTGTTCTAGTTGGGAAAGACATCAAAATTACAGTTGAACTGGAAGTAAACCCAGCTTAATTTTGTAAAGTGTGCTCGATTTCATATCGGGCACATTTTTTTATACTTAAAACATTGCCAAAAAATAACACAACAAATAAGTTGCTTGCATAATTTTAGTAATTATTGCATATAAAACATCATATTGTTTTTGGGGGCGATGGGATGAATGTATTAGTGACAGGTGGTTATGGTTTTATTGGTAGTGCAGTGGCGAGACGTTTTTTTAAAGAGGGTGCAAATGTTTATATTATTGATAATTTAAGTACCGGTCATTTACGCAATGTCGACTTTGATCATAAATCTTATCTTTTGAATGTGGAAGATGAAGTTTGTGAGCATCTTTTTAAAGAAACATCATTTGATGTGGTCATTCATTGCGCAGCACAAACGAGTGTTCAAAAATCGGTGCAAGAGCCAGTGAAGGATGTTTTAACGAATATTGTAGGGCTTAGTCAGATGCTCTTCTTATCGTCAAAATATAAAGTAAAGCATTTTGTTTTTGCCTCGTCAGCAGCTGTTTATGGAGATAGTCACTATCCACCATTAGAAGAAACAGATGTTAGTGAGCCGATTTCGATGTATGGATTAAACAAAAGTATTGGTGAGACATACTGTGAAAAATGGCAAAGAGATTATCGTTTACCAACATTAATTTATAGATTTGCTAATGTATTCGGTCCAAGGCAATGTATGCTGGGGGAAACGGCGGTTATTCCTAGCATGTTAAAAAGCAGTATAGAAGGAAAGCCCTTTACGATTTATGGAGATGGAGAACAAACACGAGATTTCATATATGTAGATGATATTGCGGATGCTATTTATGCTGGTGTACAGGCTAGATTACAGGGCATTTATAATGTATCAACGAATGAGGCATGGTCGATTCATCAAGTCATTTTATTATTACAGCATTTAAATCATCCTTTAGAAATTCAATATGCACCTGCGAGAGAGGGAGATATTGAGCATTCATTTTTAAATAACGCTAAGCTGGCAAAGGCGATAGGGTGGAGACCAAAAACTACTTTTGCGGAAGGCATAGAGCGTACATTGCAAGTATTGCAAAATGAAAAGATAGTGGGAATTTAATTAAATTATACAAAAGGTGATTGGAGTGGGGACTGGGTGACGCCATAGAGACCAGCGAAGCGGAAAGCAACCCCACGTTAGTGAATGAATTCATTATACTTTGAAGATTTATCGGAACAACTTCAGTTTCTATCAACTATGGGTGACTCATTGGGGATGGGCTCAAAATATGTAGGTGATGATCAGTGTATTCTTTGACGATTTACCCTAAAAGGGAAATCGTCTTTTTATATTTTTAAGGAGACGGAAAGTTAGCATTCATCAGTAAATAATTGTGCATCGTATTATTGGTATTACGCGGAGTAATAGGTGTTTTTTTACGCCTATAGTATAATTAAAGGAATGCTGTGGAATTGAACGGGGGCCTACAAATGTTAGTAGATTTTAGAGTGAAAAATTGTTTAAGTTATAAGGATGAAACCCTATTTTCAATGGTGGCGGGAAGCCGTATTCGAAAATTAAAGGATACACATACGATGAAATATGACTCATTTCACCTTGTTAAAAGTGCCTTTATTTTCGGACCAAATGGAAGTGGAAAATCAAACTTATTCACTGCTATTAAAATTTTACGTTCTTTATTGTTTAACTTTGAAAATCTTAATAATGTTAAACAACTACGCTTGCCCTACCAGCCGTTTAAGTTAGGAAGTCAGCAAGAACAACCGACAGAATTTATGATTTCGTTATTACTAGATGGGGTACTGTACGATTATGAGGTACAGTATAATGCATCACAGGTTCTTTATGAAGGTCTAACTAAAACGACAAAGTCTCTAAAAGTGGAGCTTTTTAATAGACGATGGGATGGTACGGAATATTTGTATGAAACTGCCGATGGTACTGCGCTAGAATTGACAAAATATACGCGTGATAATACAGCTTTCTTATCGGTATTAAATGTCTTTAATGACCCAGATGCTACGAAAATATTTGATTGGTTTTTACATAAAATACTATTTTTAGATGAAACAAATCGGTTATCAAGTCATCCACTTATTCGTAAACTTGAAGAGGAACCCTTTAAGAAAGAGGTTATAAAGTTACTAAAGATTGCAGACTTTTCTATTCAAGATGTAACGGCAAGACGGGTTGAGCGAAGAGAGAAAAATACTATTGGCTATGATTTTGACACTTCAGAGGTTATACAAGAAGTGGATATCGATTTGCACTATTTATCGTTCGATGAAGTAGGCGCGCCGATCGGGACAGAAACGATCAATTGGACGATGGATTCAAAGGGGACAGTCCGTATGCTGCATTTAGCATGTGTCATGGTCGAAGCATACAATAAAGGGAAGACAATCTTTATAGATGAATTTGACACAGCATTTCATGTGTCCATCTGCGAATTTTTAATGGCCATTATGAACAGCAAGCGTAATGTTACGAATCAATTTGTTGTCACAAGTCATGAAATTGATTTATTAGATCAGCCACTACGTTCCGATCAAATATGGTTTGTGAATAAAAGCTTTAAAAATGAATCCGAGTTATACTCCTTATTTGATTTTGCAGATTTACAGAAGAAACGCGGGGATATTTCCTATGCCAAGCGTTACTTAAAAGGAGAATTTGGAGCTACACCGGTTATTAATGAATATTTATCAGATCAATATTTAACTTCTTTGGAGCGGGTATCCAAACATCCGCTGAAATAGAGGAACTCAGTCTAAGAACGCCACGTCCTGTGGCAATTTATCTGCAATTATGCCGGGTTTAATTAATAGGAAGTGGAGGTATTTGAGCAGTGAGAGTGCGTCAACAAGGGAATCGAACACTGCGTAATACAGTTTTAATTTATTGTGAAGGTGAAACCGAACGCATTTATTTTGAGCAAATGCGTATTTTAAAGCGCTCAAAAATGGTAAGTGTCAAAATAAAAAACGTCAAGCGTTCGGCTATTAAGCTAGCCCAGCATGCCTATCGAGATTCAAGCTACCAATATTTTGATGAGGTTTGGATTGTTTTTGATAAGGATGATCTAACTGAAAAGCAATTAGAGGAAGTTAATGACTTTTGTGAGGAGAATAGTATTCATATTGCCTATTCAAATGAAGCATTCGAATTATGGCTATTGTTGCATTTTGAAGAAGTCGATCTATCTGAAAAGTATCCTCGTGCCGTATTAAATGACAAGATGGAGCAGCATCTTGGGGTAACACGTTATTTTCGTCATAAAGCAGATGAGTCAGTCATTGCACCTATCGCATTTCGCCATGAGGTCGCTATTAAAAATTGCACGGATATGATGTCACTTCGTAAGACGGAAAGCCGTGACAATCCTTATTGCAATATACATGAAATGATAAAATACATATTTTAACTTCTTTCAGCAAAAAGTCGTTCTTTGTGCAAGCACAGACCGATTCCGGACACATTGTTTATCTGTAGCGAAAGCAAAGCGACAGCTACAATTATACCGAGGCATAATTGATGGTCAATCAGTAGGTTTTCTATTACTAGTTAATGGAGAGCCTGCTATTTTTATTTCTCGAAAGGTAGGGATAACAATTATTAAAAGTATGACATATATTAAGTTGATTGGAGTGGAACTTTTTCGATGCGACAATAACAACTAAAATTTATTTTATGTTCCACTCAAACATGTAAATAAATAAATTTTTTGTATTTGGGAATAATATCAGAGGCCATGACAATTGAACTGTACATATGACGCGAATTTAAACCTATAAATGATTGAAAAGTGTATGTTGTATTCGTAATTTTTCTAGACGATCTACCTTGCCTTTTCTTTCTAAAAAGACTACAATGAAATTAAGTTAATATACTAGGTTTGAGCGATTGAGAGACCATTAAAAACATATGTACATTTGTACATGTGCCTTTAATGGTCTCTTTTTTTCGCTTTAAATAAGGAGGAATTTCATTATGAGCACAGCTTCAGCAATACAACGTCAACAAACGATTGAAGAATTACAAAGTAAAGAATACGATTTATTGGTGATCGGTGGTGGGATTACAGGTTGTGGTATCGCGCTTGACGCAATTGCTCGTGGTCTATCTGTAGCGTTAGTTGAAATGCAAGACTTCGCCGCTGGTACTTCTAGTCGTTCGACAAAATTAGTGCACGGTGGACTTCGTTATTTAAAACAATTTGAAATAAAAGAGGTTGCAGAATTAGGAAAAGAACGTGCGATCGTTTATGAAAATGGACCGCATGTAACAACTCCTGTTTGGATGCTACTGCCATTCCATAAAGGAGGCACATTCGGCAAATTCTCAACGAATATTGGCTTACGTGTCTATGATTTTTTAGCAGGGGTTAAACGTTCTGAGCGTCGATATATGTTAAGTCCTGCAAAAACAATGGAAAAAGAACCTTTGGTTAAAGGCGAGGACTTACGCGGCGGTGGTGTATATGTAGAATATCGTACAGATGATGCACGTCTGACAGTCGAAGTTGCCAAAGCTGCCATTGAAAAAGGTGCTACACTCATTAACTATGCAAAGGCAGAAAACTTTTTATACAATGACGAAAAGAAAATTAATGGTATCGTAGCACAAGATTTAATTGCCCATAACGCATTTAATATTCGAGCAAAAAAAGTTGTAAATGCTGCTGGTCCATGGGTAGACGAGGTTCGTACTATCGAAGGACAACAAAATGGTAAGCATTTAATTTTATCAAAAGGCGTGCATATCGTTTTTGATGAATCTAAATTCCCACTACGTCAAGCTGTCTATTTTGATACACCTGATGGTCGTATGGTGTTTGCAATTCCTCGAAATGGGAAAACGTATGTTGGAACGACAGATACATTTTACGAAGGCGATGCGCGTGAAATGAATATCCATCAAGAAGATCGTGATTATATTATGAAAGCAATTCATTACATGTTTCCAAAAGTTAACGTCACTGATTCAGATATCGAATCAAGCTGGGCAGGTGTTCGTCCATTAATACATGAGGAAGGTAAAAATCCATCTGAAATTTCTCGTAAGGACGAAGTATGGGAATCTGCTTCGGGACTTGTGACAATCGCTGGCGGTAAATTAACAGGTTATCGTAAAATGGCTGAAACGGTTTTAAATATGATTGCGCAAGATTTAGAACAACGATTTGGCATTGCATCAAAACCATGCTATACAAAGCAGATTCATATTTCCGGTGGAGATGTTGGGGGCTCCCAAAACTTACATGCCTTCGTGTCGAAACGAACAAAAATGGGTGTTGATATCGGATTATCAGAAGAGGAAGCAAAACATTTAGCACATCATTATGGTTCTAATGTGGATACTGTTTTGGACTATGCTAAAGAAAAACATCCTGTTTTACCACAAGCGCTATACGCCCAGTTATTGTATGGTATTCATCATGAAATGGTTGTTCATCCAAACGACTTTATGATTCGTCGTACAGCGTATATGTTCTTCAATATCGCTCTTGTGAAACAATATAAAGACGCGGTATTAGATGAAATGGCAAAACAATTACATTGGTCTACTGAACAACGTACACAATATGAAAAAGATTTAAATTTAGAAATAACAAGAGCTACAACTGCATTATAATAAAAAGGAAGGTCGTCTTAATGGCGGCCTACTTTTTAACTTATTTCAGCGGGTGTCCAAACATCTGTACCTGTCGCTACGCTTTCGGTACAAAAAACATCCGCTGAAATAAGTTAAGCCTCCGGCGGATGTCACGGAAAACGGAAAGGAATGCTTTGTGCTAGCACAAAGCCGATTCCGGACGTAATTATGCCGAGGCATAATTGATGTAAAGGGGAAATCAAATGAATTTCAATAATCAACAAATTATTCCCGCTGCACGTACAGTTAAGCAATTTGATGAAATATTAAATAGTCGATTCGAATACATTGTTCTATTAGAAGTGCATATTAGTTTGCTCATGTCAATAAAGCGAGAGGCAGATCGTAACGGTAAAAAATTAATTATTCATGCAGACTTAATTCATGGCTTAAAAACGGATAACTTTGCAGCAGATTTTTTATGTAATGATATCCGTCCAGCAGGTATAATTTCCACTCGATCTAATATGTTAATAAAAGCAAAATCTCGTGGGATTATTGCCATTCAGCGCGTCTTTTTAATTGATACGATTGCACTAGAAAAAAGCTTTTCAATGATTGAATCAGCGAAGCCTGATTATATTGAATTATTACCAGGCATCATTCCTTCAATGATTTCAGAGGTACACCAGCGAACAAAAATTCCTGTTATTACAGGTGGACTAGTTCGCACTGTTGAAAGCATTGAGGAAGCGTTATCAGCTGGAGCAGTAGCTATTACAACATCAAATAAGAACTTGTGGGAAAATTTCCAAAAATATTGTTGACTATGTATATTATTTTCTCTACAATGTACATAAGTTAAAAAGCGCGTGGTTAGGAAAAGGAACCCACATTTAATCATCTGCATTATAACGTGCAGTTTGTTTAAGTGTGGGTTTATTTTTTTACTAAGTGCACTATTACAAAGGGGGCTTCTTGTATGTCAACATTTACAGCTGAACTTGTCGGCACGATGATTCTTATTTTATTCGGTGGTGGCGTTGTTGCAGGTGTATCACTGCACAAATCGAAAGGCTTTGGCGGTGGATGGGTAGTGATTACATTTGCTTGGGGTCTAGGTGTGGCTATGGCTGCATATGCTGTTGGTGGTATTAGTGGGGCTCATTTAAATCCTGCTTTAACGATCGCGCTTGCTACAATTGGTAATTTCCCGTGGGAAGACGTACCTTCTTACATTGCTGCACAATTGATTGGTGCATTTTTAGGGGGGATACTCGTTTATTTTATGTATCTACCACATTGGAAAGGTACGAAAGATCCGGAAGCGAAACTGGCTGTATTTTCTACAATGCCTGCTATTAAACATCCATTATCAAATTTAATCTCAGAAATGATTGGTACGTTTATACTTGTTTTAGGTATTCTAGCATTGGGAACAAATTCGATTACGGATGGTTTAAATCCATTTCTAGTTGGTATGCTAATTGTAGTCATCGGGATGGCATTAGGGGGTCCTACTGGTTATGCAATTAACCCTGCACGTGACCTAGGCCCACGTATAGCTCACTTTTTCTTACCAATCCCAGGTAAACGTGACTCAGGGTGGTCATATGCATGGATTCCAGTTGTAGGTCCAATTATCGGTGGTACTTTTGGTGCTCTATTCTTCCAACAAATTTTTGAGGGGAAAAATAGTATCACATTTTGGGTATTTGCTATTATCGTAGTTATTATTTTTATCAGTGCTCAAATGACAGTGAAAAATGTTAAAAGTGAAGAGTAAATCAATTATGCCTCGGCATAATTGTAGTTGTCGCTTTGCTTTCGCTACAGAAAACATTTGTAGTTGTCGCTTTGCTTTCGCTACAGAAAACATTTGCTGAAAGAAATAAAAAAATTATTGGAGGTATGTCCGATGTCAGAAAAAAAATATATTTTAGCTTTGGACCAAGGTACAACAAGCTCACGTGCTATTTTGTTTGATGAAAAAGGGAGCATTCTCCACGTTGCACAACAAGAATTCCCGCAATATTTCCCACAATCCGGATGGGTTGAACATCATGCAGAAGAAATTTGGTCTTCTATTCTTTCTTGTATCGCTACAGTGCTCTCTGCAAAAAATATTGAATCAAATCAAATTGCTGGGATCGGTATTACAAACCAACGCGAAACAACTGTTGTTTGGGATAAACATTCAGGAAAACCAATTTATAATGCGATTGTCTGGCAATCACGCCAAACGAACGCTATTTGTGAGGAATTGAAAGAAAACGGTTACAATGATTTATTCCGTGATAAAACAGGTTTATTAGTCGATGCATACTTCTCAGGTACAAAAGTAAAATGGATTTTAGACAATGTTGAAGGTGCTCGTGAAAAAGCAGAAGCAGGCGATTTATTATTCGGTACAATTGATACGTGGTTAATATGGAAGTTAACAGGTGGTAAAGTCCATGTTACAGATTATTCAAATGCTTCTCGTACGTTAATGTACAATATTTATGATTTAAAATGGGATGAAGAAATATTAGACATTTTAGGTGTTCCAGCTTCTATGCTTCCTGAGGTTCGTCCTTCTTCAGAAGTGTATGGATATACGGAGGAAGCTCTGTTCTTTGGTTCTGCTGTTCCAATTGCAGGGGCTGCGGGTGATCAACAAGCGGCTCTATTCGGTCAGGCTTGCTTTGAAGAAGGTATGGTTAAAAACACTTACGGTACGGGCTGCTTTATGTTGATGAATACTGGTGAAAAGGCAGTAAAATCAGAGAATGGCTTATTAACTACGCTTGCATGGGGCTTAAATGGTAAGGTTACTTACGCTTTAGAAGGAAGTATTTTCGTAGCTGGCTCTGCTATTCAATGGTTACGTGACGGCTTACGAATGTTCCGTTCTGCTTCAGAATCTGAACAATATGCTGCACGTGTAGAGTCGGCTGACGGCGTTTATGTAGTTCCTGCATTCGTTGGTCTAGGTACACCTTATTGGGATTCAGATGTACGAGGTGCAGTCTTCGGTTTAACGCGCGGTACTTCTAAAGAACATTTTGTACGTGCGACATTAGAATCGTTAGCGTATCAAACAAAAGACGTACTTGGTGCAATGGAAGCAGATGCCAATATTCCACTAACGAAATTACGTGTAGATGGTGGTGCAGTCGCAAACAATTTCTTAATGCAATTCCAATCGGATTTATTAAACGTTCCTGTTGATCGTCCGGTCATTAACGAAACAACAGCTTTAGGTGCTGCGTATTTAGCAGGTTTAGCAGTTGGCTTCTGGAAATCACCAGATGAAATTAGTGAGTATTGGAATTTAGATCGTCAATTCACACCTAATATGGATGACTCACATCGTGAAGAAATCTATGCAGGCTGGAAAAAAGCTGTTGCAGCTGCTCAAGCATTTAAATAAACATATAGCTGAATAGTGATGAAAAAAACCTTGATAGGCAAATTTGAAGCGAATCCGGTTGTTAGACAAATATCTAACTGAGGTCACTTCACTTGCTGGTCAAGGTTTTTTAGGTCTGTACTCATATTTGCACTTACATATTTTGAAGATGAACTAAGGTGAATATAAAAATAACAACAAATACATTACTATCCGCAATTGCAAAAGTATGTTTTATCGTAAATTAAGGAAAATTGAGTGTAGATTTGAAATAAAGTCGCGACGTATATAAAAAGTTTGATTGAAAATCCTGAGTTGATATGCAGGATTTTTTCTTTTTCCACAAGCGTGCCAGATTTTTGAAGAAGAGTATCAAAAAAACGTGTGGCTATCAAACCTAAAAAACCCCGAGTAAGAGATTTTGGTGTCTTTTACTCGAAGTAAAGTTCAGAGTATAGTGTCTTAACTAATTATTGTGTGGCTCATTATGATTGTATTTTAACAGTTTTATTTGACTCCTTTTGGTTCATCACCAAAAGTTGTGGATGACTTTTGTTAAAACGTCTACTATGTAAATAGTTGATTGGAGTGGAGACTGGGCGACTCCTTGGGGATCAGCGATAGAGGAACGAAGGCTAAAAGCATCACATCCTGTGATAATGCCTTCGTGACCAACATCGTGTTGGCCCGAGACCCTGTAGCGCAGCGGATGTTTTCTGTGCGAAAGCGTAGTGTTAACGTAGCGGCAGCAAATGTTTTGACTGTGCGAAAGCGAAGCGTCAGCAACACCAAAAGCGGCTCATCGGACGACCCCAGGAAGCTTTGCTCTGTGCGAAAGCGAAGCGTCAGCAACAAATGTTTTCTGTAGCGAAAGCGAAGCGTCAGCAACAAATGTTTTTTCTGTGCGAAAGCGAAGTGGCAGCAACAAATGTTTTTTCTGTGCGAAAGCGAAGTGGCAGCAATAAATGTTTTTTCTGTGCGAAAGCGAAGTGGCAGCAATAAATGTTTTCTGTAGCGAAAGCGAAGCGGCAGCAACAAAGCGCCCAGTCGGAACGGAAATCAACCACACGTTTTGGTGATGATCCCTCCTTTTGTTATATCCTCCATATATCTCCTAGTAGTGGTTATTTGTTGTATTAACTAAAAATTAAATTGTAAAGTAAACTTGACACTTTTGAAGGTGTAAAGTAGACTTTACTTATTAACGAATGTACAGTTTACTTTACATTTTTAAAGGAGGCTTTATGAAAAACAGAATTCGCGAATTACGAAAATCGAAGAAGATTACGCAGGAGGAATTGTCGAAACAAGTTGGAGTCTCACGGCAATCAATCATTGCAATTGAATCAGGAAAATTCAATCCATCTATTGAACTTGCCTATAACATATCAAAAGCTTTCAATTGCACGATTGAAGAAGTGTTTATTTTCGAAGAGGGGGAAATGTAATTATGGAGGTTTCTATCGGGGGTATTATTGGATTGTATGGAGGAATGATTTGTGGAATCTTTGGCTGGTGGTTCGGACGGAAAAAAGCTAGAGAAAACAGAGGTTTAGATGAGCTATACTATCATATTTGGCAAAATGCAAAATCCTATTCATGGTATGTGACATTAGGAGCGATTTATGTTCTCTTTTCTTTAATCATGTTTGGGATTGAATTAAGCAACGCAATGGTTTTAGGTATCCTTCTTTTAACACACCTAGGAAGCTGGGGAATAATTGGGATTGTTTTGTCCATTAGTATGTCCAGTACAGTCACGTTGCAGCCTTCCCGTGTGAAGCTTGGCATAATCATCATTGTTATGTCTATTATTGTTTTTACGATTATCACGATCATGACGAATAACTGGAAGTTTTTATTATTTAGTTTACCACCTAATTTAATTGGACTTTTTACTGCACTTAAACCAAAGGGAGAAGATTCCGAGTTAACTCCCTAGATGTGAAATAAAGTCGTACCATTATACCCCTTTAGATATGGTTATCTAAAGGGGTATTTTTATAGTGCAAAGGAAAAGAACATCGAAATTAAAAGATCGATTAGGAATTGTTGAGTGACAATAAAGTTGTTCCATTAAAGGGGTGCTTTACTGGAACAACAGTAAGGTTTTTCTTATTGTGCTAACGGTGGAGGTTAGTTGAAAAATGAACAAGAAGTGTTGTGAAAAAAAGTGAGAACCTGAGGACTTAGGAAATGTGTTAATTTGGCTATATTTACGAGTTTGGAATAGTTAAATGTATTGAAAAAAATAAAGAGTATGTTAGTTATGAACCAGAAAAATATAATTGCATAGGTGTAAATGGGACCTTTTTGATGAACTTATGTCTAAGGTTTTGGTGAAAAAATGAATCATCTAGAAGCATTCGCGCTCGAATTTGGTCGTAAATCAAGAAATAATTGAGAAAGTTTTCCTATAGCTATGCCTTGAAGCATGTTTATTTCATAAAAACATATAGTGTATATTGAGAATTAAGAGTATTGGAATGAAAGGGGATTGCGTGGATAAATCTAAGTCGAATCAGCGCAAAAATTTGGAGGAGAATGCAAAGGATCAGCAGTTAGAGCAGTTTCGTGTCGATAATGAAGGGCAAAAGATGACGACGAATCAGGGACTAAAAGTTTCGAATGATGAGAATTCGTTGAAGGCTGGGGTTCGTGGGCCAACAATTATGGAGGATTTTCACTTTCGAGAGAAAATAACGCATTTTGATCATGAACGTATTCCAGAGCGTGTTGTACATGCGAGAGGCTTTGCGGCACATGGAGAATTTGAGCTGTATGAATCGATGGGGGAATATACTAAAGCAAGCTTTTTACAGGACCCTAATAAGAAAACACCTGTATTTGTCAGATTTTCAACGGTAGTTGGAAGCTTAGGTTCGATGGATACTGCACGTGATGTTCGTGGTTTTGCGACGAAATTTTACACGGATGAGGGCAATTATGATTTAGTTGGTAATAATATACCGGTCTTTTTTATTCAGGATGCCATTAAGTTCCCTGATTTAATTCACGCGGTAAAGCCTGAACCTCACAATGAAATGCCACAAGCAGCTTCAGCTCACGATACGTTTTGGGATTTTGTAGCGAACAATCAAGAAATTGCGCATATGATTATGTGGCATATGTCTGATCGTGCAATACCTAGAAGTTTTCGAATGATGGAAGGCTTCGGTGTTCATGCTTTTCGTTTCGTCAATGATAAGGGGAAATCAAGATTTGTAAAATTTCATTGGAAGCCTGTGTTAGGTGTTCATTCACTCATTTGGGATGAAGCGCAAATCATTGCTGGTAAGGATCCGGATTTTCAACGACGTGATTTATGGGAATCCATTGAAATAGGTGATTATCCTGAATATGAGTTGGGTGTACAAATGCTTGAGCCAGAGGACGAATTTAAATTTGATTTTGACATTTTGGATGCAACAAAGCTGTGGCCTGAGGAGATGGTGCCAGTTAAAAAGATTGGGAAGATGACATTGAATCGTAATGTGGATAATGTTTTCGCTGAAACAGAGCAAGTCGCCTTCCACCCTGGGAATGTTGTACCAGGCATAGATTTTACAAATGATCCACTTTTACAGGGGCGGCTATTTTCTTATTTAGATACACAGCTAATACGTTTAGGGGGACCAAATTTTGCAGAAATCCCGATTAACCGACCCGTTTGTCCATTCCATAACAATCAGCGCAATGGCTTTAGTCGTCAAACTATTAATATAGGAAAAGTGAGCTATCATAAAAATTCCTTGGCCAATAATACACCATCAACTTCAACGGCAAAGGAAGGTGGCTTTGTCCATTATGAAGAAAAGGTTGAAGGACGTATCACACGAGCACGTAGTAAATCATTTGATGATCATTTTTCACAGGCGAGGCTGTTTTGGAATAGTATGTCACCTCCTGAAAAACAGCATATCATTGATGCCTTTAGTTTTGAGGTAGGGAAGGTGAAAAGTAAGTCTGTTCGGCAACAGGTTGTCGATATGTTTGTCCGTGTTGATAAAGCAATGGCAACGACTGTGGCCGATAATGTAGGTGTTAATCGTCCAAAAGGCGAGCAAATAAATGTCACGTTAGCATCACCTGCACTTAGTCAAGCTAATACTATAAAAATGCCCCAAACACTTAAGGTAGGCGTGCTAATAGGTGATGGATTTGATGCAAATGAAGTTGGCGAAATACTGAAATTTTTGACAAGACAGGGTGTTCGATACAGTATTATTTCCGACAGATTAGGGGTTGTTACTAGTAGTGATGGTGTACAATTAACAGCAAGTGACACATTTATTACTACGGACGCGGTACTATTTGATTCGTTATATGTTGTAGGCGTAAGAGCAAAAAATCAGGCTAAGTTTAATTCACATATTGTAAATTATATTAATGAAGCATATAGACATTACAAACCGATTGGTATAGCTACATCAGGAACGACATTTTTTAATATGTCTAATGCCAATGTAGGGCCAGGAATTGTGTTAGCAACTGGCGACAAAGATTTCGCTAAAAAATTTGTCAAAGCAATTGCTCAACAACGCTTTTGGGAACGGAATATTTATTAACCTTACGTTGTTTCCGCGTAAAGGAAAATATCCGTGAAGCAGAGCAAATACCTGCGGGAAAAGAAGCAATACTTTCTCGCGTCAATGGCATTAGATTTTCTATGAAATATTTCATCTATCATAGTAAAAATGCTGATAATTAAAGTCTCTCATTGTTCTTAAAGAATAGTGAGAGATTTTTTAGCTTGCATGAATGGGTAGTTAGACAACTACCTCAAAATTCAACAAGAGCATTCTAGTTACGTTTTGTTATCTTTATTGGCTCCTTCTCCATATAGATGGGTCTTAAGATCGAGAGTTTTAAAGAAAGTTGGTAGACAAAATGCTTCTTAATTTACTATAAATTACATGGCGTTGCATTCGAATTTTGTAAATGCTATGGTGGTAAATGAGGTGAATTTTGTGGAAAAATTTGATATTGCAATTATTGGTGCAGGTCCTGGGGGCTATATAGCAGCCATTCATGCAGCAAAAAGTGGCAAGAAGGTCGCTTTAGTAGAGCGCGATAAAGTAGGAGGAGCCTGCTATAATGTCGGCTGTATTCCTTCGAAAATATTGTTGGAGCATAGTAAGCTCATTCAAGAAATAAAACGTGGTAATGACTGGGGTATTGAAACTCCTACAGTAAATGTGAATTTTCCACGATTGATGAAACGTAAGGATGCTATTATTGACGAGCTTTTAACGAATATTGAGGGCTATATTTTGAGCAATCAAATTACCTTTTATCGAGGAGAAGCGGCAGTATCTAATGATTTAACTGTAACAGTTGGTAATGAGATATTTACAGTAATGGATATCATTTTAGCAACCGGAAGTAAACCATTTGTACCACCTTTTAAAGGTATAGAGACTTCTTCCTATTATACAACGGATACCTTTTTCGATATGACAGAGCTACCAAAGCAGTTAACAATTATAGGCGGAGGCGTTATTGCAGTAGAAATGGCATTTAGTTTAGCACCGCTTGGAACAAAGGTGACGGTGCTGAATCATAGTGAAGATATTTTACAGACAGAAGAGTCAGATGCACGACCACTAATTCGTGAAAAGATGAAAAAGCTTGATATTGAGCTTGTGACAGATTTCCAATTTGAGCATTTTAATGGCAATGAAATTCATACATCTAAAGGCATTTATACATATGAAAATCTTTTGTTTGCAACGGGTCGACGCCCGAATACAAAAATAGCCCAGCAGCTAGGTCTAGCCTTCGAAGGTCGATTGATTGCTGTCAATGAGCATCTTGCAACAAGTCAGCCACATATTTATGCTATAGGTGACTTAGTTGGTGGTTTCCAGCTAGCTCATTCAGCGAGTGCAGAGGGAATTTATGTTGTGGACCATATTCTGGGGAATAAACCGGCACTAATTGATCAAGCTTTGATTCCTCGCTGTGTTTATACACATCCTGAAATTGCAACTTTTGGATTACTGGAAGAACAGGTTAACGAACCTTATAAGGTGACTCAAATGCCTTTACATACAAACTCTAAGGCATTAATGGAAGGAAATACAGTGGGCTTTATAAAACTTATTGCGACGGAAAAAGAAGGACGCATTTTAGGAGCTTGTGTTGTTGCTGATGGGGCAACAGAAATGTTAAATGCTATTTTAGCTACTAAAAATGCTGGTGGTACGGCCCATACTCTTGCAAATATGATTTTCCCCCATCCTACAGTGTCAGAGCATATAGGGGATGCTGCAAAAGCTATTTTTGATAAAGCCATTCACCAATAATGGTCTCAGAACTACCTTTTATGAAGCGAACCAGAACCCATAACAATACTGTTAAGCCTTCTATTTATAGATATACTTGTTCTTATACTAATTATAATAAGTGTGATACAGGCTCATTATGCAAATATTTGATTTTGTTATAACTACTATTAAATGGTTCATAACCGAAAATTGTGGATGACTTTTGCTAAAACGTCCACTATGTAAATAGTTGATTGGAGTGGAGACTGGGCGACTCCTCGGGGATCAGCGATAGAGGAACGAAGGCTAAAAGCATCACATCCTGTGATAACGCCTTCGTGACCAACATCGTGTTGGCCCGAGACCCTTCAGCGCAGCGGATGTTTTCTGTGCGAAAGCGTAGCGACAGCAACACCAAAAGCGACTCATCGGACGCCCCCAGGAAGCTCTGCTCTGCGCGAAAGCGAAGCGTCAGCGGCAATGTTTTATCTGTGCGAAAGCGAAGCGACAGCAACAAATGTTTTCTGTAGCGAAAGCATAGCGACAGCAACAAATGTTTTTTCTGTGCGAAAGCGAAGCGGCAGCAACAAATGTTTTCTGTAGCGAAAGCGAAGCGTCAGCTACAAAGCGGCCAGTCGGAACGGAAATCAACCACACGTTTGGTGATGATCCCATTAAATGAAAAAACTTATTGACTTTGTATGTCATTATGTTAAATTAAGTTTATAAGAATACTTGGTTTTAAAAAATGAGTTGACTAGACATCTAGAGGCTTCTATTTTACGTAACGGATTTTTTCCGAACGTAAACATAGAAGCCTTTTTTTATCTTTATGTTGTGAATTTCTATTGAACTTGAGGAGGAAGGAATATGAAATTAGGATTTGGCTACTGATTTTTAGAGGATGGTTACGTAATGTAGAAAATGGAAATATGCCTGCAACATTTGATTATGTAAAACAGGTTACTTAGGCGCTACATTACGTCCATATGAAAAGACATTGCATTGGGTGTAAGGACATTTATCTTTGTTAAAAAGGAGTGGCTAATATGACAAAAGCAATTATTATTAATGGCACTAATTCGAGAAATTCACGCGTGACGGCGATTCATGAAAAGGTGGAAAATTACTTAAAAGCACAGGGAATAGCGGTACACACAAATTATGTACATGAATTGCCAGCTGAGGACTTAATTAAGGCTAATTTTGCAAGTGAGGCCATCGTTTCAGAAAATAAACAGGTTGAAGAAGCAGATATTATCGTACTTTTGACGCCAATTTATAAAGCTTCATATACAGGAATATTGAAAACTTATTTAGATTTGCTACCGCAAAAAGCATTGCTTGGAAAGTTTATCTTACCAATTGCTGTAGGTGGCTCTATTGGACATTTACTCGCTTTAGAATATGCATTAAAACCAGTTTTAGCTGTATTAGGAGCTACAACTATTGCACATTCTGTTTATATTGTTGATAAACAAATTATTCGATTAGAAGATGGGAGCTTTGCTATCGAGGAAGAAGCTATTAACCGTCTTGATGTAGAATTAACACAATTTCAGCAAATTGTATCCATTTAAGTATGAAGTAGCTCAGTAACATAACATGGTTGATTTCCGTTCCGAATAGGCACTTTCTTGGGGGCGTCCGATGAGTTTTAACAACTTTTGGGATTGAGCCTAAAAGTTCAAAAAATAGCGCATTATAGGAAATAACCTCCTATAACGCGCTATTTTTAATTAACTTCAGGTTCTTCTTTTTTCTCACTCGCTGCTGTAGAGAGATATAAGAATGCCTCATCTTGCAATAGCAATAATTTTTCTTCGCAAATACCGTGTGCTAATGGTCCAGAAAAAATAGACTCCCACCAAGTTCCTGTTGTTGTTGTCATTCGTCTAAGCCCCCGTTTCAATTTTTCAATATGTAGTTGTAAATTTCCCAAAATCACAAAACCATCTACACATTCCGTCCATTCAAGAAAGAGGAATTTTGATTGTCAATGTTGTATCGTATAGACAAAGATAGTTTGTTTCGAAATGAAAAAACTATGTACGCCATTTTAAAAAAAGAGGTGCTTTTATTATGAATTTTACGATACAAGATGTAGAAAATATGATTACAGAACAGCGTCAATTTTATTTTTCACGAGCGACGAAAAGTACAAAATTTCGAAAAGAGCAATTAATAAATCTGAAGAAAATGATTTTAAAGTATGAGAAAGAAATTTTGAATGCTCTATATTTAGATTTACGAAAGAGTGAGTTTGAGGCATATGCAACAGAAATTGGCATTGTTTTAGATAGTATTTCTTATATGGTAAAGCATGTTGAAGAATGGATGAAACCTGAAGCTGTAAAAACACCGATACAATACCAGGTGGGAAAAAGCTTTATTGTAAGAGAGCCATACGGAGTAACATTAATCATTGGTCCATTCAATTATCCATTCCAGCTTGTAATGGAGCCATTAATTGGAGCAATTGTTGGTGGTAATACGGCTATTGTAAAACCATCAGAAACATCTGTGCATACAGCAGCGATCGTTAAAAAAATAATTGAAGAAACGTTTAGTCCTTCTTATGTTCGGGTTGTAGAGGGAGAAAAAGAGGAAGTGACTGCACTTATTCATGCATCTTTTGACTATATATTTTTTACAGGGAGTGTGGCAGTCGGAAAAGTTGTTGCAAAGGCAGCAGCGGAACGCTTAACACCAATTGCCCTAGAACTTGGTGGGAAAAGTCCCGCAATTATTGATCAAACAGCCAATTTAGAAGTAGCGGCGAAAAGAATCGCTTGGGGGAAATTTACAAATACTGGTCAAACTTGTGTGGCACCAGATTATGTTCTTGTTCATAAAGATGTCTATGACCGATTTATGAAAATATTGAAAGCAACGATTCGTTCCTTCTATGGTAAAAATGCATTAAAAAGCCCTGACTATGGTCGTATTGTGAATTTAAGACAATTTGATCGCTTACAGCAAATTATCGTGGAAGAACGTGACGCAATTACATTTGGTGGTAGAACAGATCGTGATGATTTGTATATTGAGCCTACAATTATTGGTTATGTGAAATGGTCAAGTCCTTCGATGCAGGATGAACTATTTGGACCGATTTTACCCGTGATGATGTATGATGATTTACCGCTGGCTATTCACCAGATTCGTCAGTTACCAAAGCCTTTAGCAGCTTATTTTTTCTCAGAGCATGAAAAAGCTACCCAGTACTTTTTGGAGGAATTACCATTTGGTGGAGGGTGTATTAATGATACGATTACACATGTAGGAAATTTACATTTGCCATTTGGCGGTGTCGGCCCATCAGGAGTAAAAGCATATCACGGGAAGGCAAGTTTTGAAAACTTCACCCATCCAAAATCTATTTTAAAAAAATCATCGAAGTTAGAGACGAATGTTCTCTTTCCGCCATATAAACAAAAGGTTAAGCTTGTGCGAACTATCATGAAATAGTAAAAGGAGGTGTCGGGCATGACATCTCACTTTTTTTGACACCCGCAGAAATAGGGGAACTCAGTCTAAGAACCCCACATCCTGTGGCACTTTATTTGTGCGAAAGCGAAGCGACAGCAACAAATGTTTTCTGTGCGAAAGCGAAGCGACAGCAACAAATGTTGCCGAGGCAAAATTGATCTGCTCTCCAACGTATATTTCCCATTGTGCTTGTCGATAAATGCCGTTTTTTGATATGTTAGGTAAATTACGGTGAAATATTAAAAATATATTAAAATGATAGCGTTTTCATTTTAAAAACGTTCGTACAGGCATTTTATTTATCGGTGAATAAGTAGTAAAATAAGATCATTAGAATGTGGGGGTATTCATCTTGTCATTTTTTGTCGAATAAGCAATAAATGATGAAATGAATGTAGAGATTGATTGGAGGACTATGAAATGTATGCAGAGGAATTGTTGAATGCATTACCTTTGAAAAAAATAATTGGAGTGCTACCTGACCAAGTAAGTGATATTGTAATTGATTCACGAAGTGTGCAACCAAATAGTATGTTTGTTTGTATAAAAGGTTTTACAGTTGATGGTCATGACTATGCACAGAAAGCTGTTGAAGGTGGCGCAACAATTGTTGTAACAGAACGAAAATTACCATTAGCAGAAAATATTGCACAAGTCATTGTGAAAGATTCGGATCGTGCAGTTGGCTTGTTAGCTGCAAAGTTTTTTGACTATCCGTCGAAAGATATGGCAATGATTGGCGTAACAGGGACAAACGGAAAAACATCAGTAACGGGTATTATTCAAAATATAATGCATGGTATGGGTGAGAAATCGGCATTATCAGGAACAATCGGCTTTAATTTAAATGGTATTTTATATGAATCTGCAAATACTACGAGCGATGCATTATCGACTCAACAAATGATATTCCGTGCAAAAATGGAAGGCTGCAGATTAATGACTATGGAGGTATCTTCACACGGTTTAGCACTTGGACGTCTAGCTGGGGTAGAATATGATGTAGCTATTTTTACAAATCTTACACATGATCATCTTGATTTCCATGGTACGATGGAGGAATATGGCCATGCGAAGGGCTTAATGTTCTCTCAACTTGGACAAGACTTAGAAAAGAAT
Organism: Lysinibacillus sp. NPDC096382; assembly: GCF_044762845.1. Classification (NCBI taxonomy): domain Bacteria; kingdom Bacillati; phylum Bacillota; class Bacilli; order Caryophanales; family Bacillaceae; genus Lysinibacillus; species Lysinibacillus sp. NPDC096382. Next base: position 60,113 of record NZ_JBIWFC010000010.1, on the reverse strand, counting down.
AAATTTGTAGTGTTAAATGCTGATGATGCTTGGTCAGAGCGCTATGCAGCGATGACACCATTTCCTGTATGGACATATGGTTTGAAAAATGAAACAGCTGATTTCCGAGCTATTAACTGTGAGTATCATGATTTCATGACATCTTTTGACGTTGAAATGCCAGAGGGAATATACCATGTAAAAATGCATTTGCTCGGGGAATTTAATATCTACAATGTGCTTGCCGCTATGGTAGCTTTTTATGGCCGTGGTTATTCAATGGAAACAATCATTGAGCAAATTGAGCAATTACCACCAGTGAAGGGCCGCATGGAGAAAGTTTGTTCAGATTTACCAGTGCAGATTTTTGTTGATTATGCACATACACCTGATGCCATTGAAAAGGCAATTTCTTCAGCAGAACCATATAAAAAAGGGAAGCTTATTTTCCTAGTTGGTACAGGTGGCAATCGTGATAAATCAAAACGTCCAGCAATGGCAGAAAAAGCATCAGCCGCTGATTACGTTATTTTAACGACAGATGACCCACGCTATGAGGACTATGATAGTATTACAGGTGATCTTGCTAAAGGGATGCTTCATGAAAATTATGCATGTATAGGAGACCGTGCTGATGCGGTGCGTCATGCGATTGAGGTTGCTGAACCAGGGGATATGATTATTTTTGCTGGTAAAGGCCATGAAGATTATCAAATTATTGAGAATACGAAATATCCGCATAGTGATGCAGATATTGCAATAGAAGCTGGCCACTTAAAATTTGTATAATATATGATCTCCAATGAGGATGTTAGAGCGTACTTGATAGGGTGAACGGGAAAGCATGCAAAAATGCGGTAAGTTCACCATACTTAGAGAACCCTTTTAGTTCGTACTAAAGGGTTTTCTTTTTGGGTACTTTTGGTGAATGTCACAATGTTAGCAAACGAGTGAGTAGATGGACAGAAAGGGTAGTCATCGAAATGTTTGAGAAAACTATACATTGTCCCTCGCCAAAATGAAAACCTCTTTTTTGGGGAAATCATGTAAAAAGGTTGTAAGTGAGGCAAGTCTTCTTTTATTATTATTAAGTATGAAAAAAGGAGAATAACGAGATGAATTCAAATTTAGAAAAAGATATATTATCGCGTCGAACTTTTGCCATTATTAGTCACCCTGATGCTGGGAAAACGACGATTACAGAAAAGCTTTTACTATTTGGTGGTGCGATTCGTGATGCCGGTACAGTAAAAGGAAAGAAAACAGGTAAGTTTGCAACATCTGACTGGATGGAAATTGAAAAACAACGTGGGATTTCTGTAACTTCTTCAGTTATGCAATTCGATTATAACGGCTCACGTGTTAATATTTTAGATACTCCAGGTCACCAAGATTTCTCGGAGGATACGTATCGTACGTTAATGGCAGTGGATAGTGCTGTCATGATCGTAGATGCTGCCAAAGGTATTGAAGCACAAACTTTAAAGCTATTCAAAGTTTGTAAAATGCGTGGTATTCCAATTTTTACTTTTATCAATAAACTAGACCGTCAAGGGAAAGAGCCACTTGAGCTGATTGAAGAGCTTGAGGAGGTACTTGGCATTAATGCTTACCCAATGAACTGGCCAATCGGTATGGGTAAAGAGTTTCTAGGTATTTATGATCGTTATAATAAACGTGTCGAGCAATTCCGTACTGAGGAAGAAGAACGTTTCTTACCAATTGATGATAATGGGGAACTTGCAGTCGAGCATCCTATGAAGGTGACTTCTTATTATTCACAAGCAATGGATGACATCATGTTGCTTGACGAAGCGGGGAATGAATATTCTGAAGAAAAAATTCGTCGTGGTGAATTGACACCTGTTTTCTTTGGTTCGGCTTTAACAAACTTTGGTGTGCAAACATTCCTTGAAACATATTTACAATTTGCGCCAACACCACAGCCTCGAATTACTGAGGATGAACAATTTATTGATCCAGTTGATCATGAGGAGTTTTCGGGCTTCATTTTCAAAATTCAAGCAAACATGAATCCTGCACACCGTGACCGTATTGCCTTTGTGCGTATCGTATCGGGTAAATTTGAACGTGGCATGAACATGACTTTATCTCGTACAGGTAAATCATTCAAAGTGACACAATCTACACAATTCCTTGCTGACGACCGCGAAACAGTTGATGAAGCAGTTGCTGGTGATATTATCGGTTTATATGACACAGGCACTTATCAGATTGGTGACACAGTTGTAGGTAGTAAAAAGACATTCCAATTTGAAAAATTGCCACAGTTCACGCCAGAGTTATTTGTTCGTGTCACTGCGAAAAATGTTATGAAATCAAAGCAATTCCATAAGGGGATTTTACAACTAGTGCAAGAAGGCGCTATTCAATATTATAAAACGTTGCATACAGAAGAAGTTATTCTTGGAGCAGTTGGTCAATTACAATTTGAAGTTTTTGAGCATCGTATGAAAAACGAATATAATGTTGAAGTGAAGATGGAGCCAATTGGTTCGAAAATTGCAAGATGGATTGAAAACGAAGAGGATGTTAAAGAATCGATGTCTTCAGGTCGTTCAATGCTTGTCAAAGACCGTTTTGATAATCTTGTTTTCCTATTTGAAAATGAGTTTGCTATGCGTTGGTTCGCTGATAAAAACGAAGACATTAAACTGTATAGCCTTTTATAATGAAAAACACGAATCGACATGTTGCGATTCGTGTTTTTTTACAAGGGAAATTAGAGCTTTATGTAGAATATATACAGTATTAGGAAATATAAGGTTCAGTAAACAAATTGCATCTCCTAATTTTCGCGTTGTGCTATATATTAAACCTATAATACATGGAGAGGTTACCAAATTTATAAAATATCCTCCTGTTCGGGTATTATAGAAAGGAAGAGATTAAAAGGAGCTTGTAATAATGAACATTAGTAATTTTTCTATTAAAAGGCCTGTTTTTACAATAGTTACGATGTTGTTAGTCATTATATTAGGTGGCGTTTCATTATTGAAAATACCTATTACGCTTATTCCAGAATTACGTCCACCTATAGGCATCGTTGTTACCAATTATCCTGGTGCAAGTCCAACAGAGGTTAATGAGAAAATAACGAAGCCCTTAGAAACAACACTCGCCACCTTACCAGGGATAAAAAAACTACAGTCTACCTCTCAAGAAGGGTCCAATTTAATTATACTCGAGTTTGATTGGTCAACCAATATTGATGATGCTCAGCTCGATATTTTACAACGCATCGATATGACCCCTTTACCGAATGATGCAGAGAAACCTAACTTTTTAAAATTTGATCCATCACAATTTCCTATAATACAACTTTCACTACGTGCGGAAAATGACAATATAGATGTACGTTTATTGGCGGAAGCCTTGGAAAAAGAACTTCGTCGAACAGCAGGTGTCGCAAGTGTCAATATTTCTGGCAAGCTGATGGAAGAAGTTCAAATAACTTTAGATGAATCGATGCTAGTTGAAAAAGGATTATCGCAAGCAGATATTATTCAAATTATTCAATCGAACAATGTTTCTCTTCCTGGTGAACCAGTGTTAACGGCAGACGGGAAGATGTTAACGACACGTATTTTAAGCACTATAAATTCGCTTGAAAGCATTGCTGATTTAATCATTTCAGTAAATCCACTAGATGGTAAAGCATTAACAGTAGGAGAAGTAGCGACTGTTGAACGTGTGGAACAAAAATCTGTAACTACTACACGAGCAAATGAACATCCTGCGGTATTAATGTCTGTATTACAGGAATCGGGTGCTAATACAGCAGAGGTTTCAAAAGCTTTTAAAGAAGCTTTAAATGAATTATTAACAAAGAAGCAATATCAAGGAATCGTTGCAGACGTACTAGTGGACCAAGGGAACTACGTGGATTTAGCCATTAGTAATATCGGATCTTCTTTACTTCTAGGTGGATTATTTGCAATGTTCGTATTGTTTGTCTTTCTACGTAGTGTGAAAAGCCCTATTATCATTGGCATTGCGATACCATATTCAGTGATTGTTACATTTGTTTTAATGTTTTTTGCAAATTTTTCACTCAATATTATGACGTTAGGGGCGTTAGCACTTGGCATCGGTATGTTGGTTGACAATGCCATCGTTGTTATTGAAAACATTGAACGACATTTAGGACTTGGCAAGGATCCGAAAACAGCAGCGAAAGAAGGGACAAAGGAAGTGGCACTTGCGATTACTGCTTCCACTCTAACAACTATTGCAGTATTCATTCCTGTAATGTTTATTGAAGGTTTAATAGGACAAATTTTCACAGAATTTGCATTAACTATTTCCTTTAGCTTAATTGCTTCTTTAGTCGTTGCGTTAACGGTTGTCCCAATGCTTGCAAGTCGTCTTTTAAAAATGAAATCTACGAATATTTACGAAAAACGTATTGAGTCATCTTTTTACAAGCGCTACAAAACATCAATTATTTGGGTATTGCGTCACCGTATGCTTGTACTAATGTCAGCAGTTGTCTGTTTTGGGCTTGCGTTGTTTGGGCTTATGAAAATTGGTACTGAGTTTTTACCGCCAACGGATGAAGGGTTTGCCTCCATTAGTGTAAATCTAGAAAAAGGGGTAGCAGTATCAGAAACAGAAAAAGTTGTAGCGAAAATTGAAGAACGCCTAAAACAGGAGAAAGATGTTGACGTATATGTTAGCCTAATCGGTGGTACGCAACAGGCACAAGCACGGAGACAAACAAGTGCAAACCAAGCAGAACTATATGTAAAGCTTGTTCCTCTAGCAGATAGGAAGCGTTCAATTTTTGAATTTGTAGAAGAGGTTGAGCGAGATTTGCATAAAGAGCTAGGTGAGCAAGTTGAAATCAACTTTAATGTCTCAACGACAACAGGATCGTCACCAAATACATTAACGTTCAGGTTAACAGACTCTGATGAGCAAAGACTTCAAAGCTCTGTTGATAAATTACAGCAGGAGCTATTAAAGGTAAAAGCCATCACAAAAGTATCTACGGATTTAGATATTACTGTAAAAGAAATTCAAGTCGAAGTAGACCGAGAAAAGGCGAAGGACTACGGATTTGTACCCGCACAAATTGCTCAAACGGTCAATCAAATGACGAAGGGTCAGCTAACTACGCAAATAATGGCAGAGGATGGTGCTGTATTGCCTGTTTATACAGGCTTTGGACAAGTGTTTAATGATAGTATCGAGTCATTAAAATCGATGCAGCTTCGTTCCCCTGCAGGTTTATTTGTAAAGCTAGAGGATATTGCTACAGTTTCTGTCCAAGAGGGACCAGTATCGATAAGACGTTCTGATCAGGCGGCAGCGGTTGCATTTTTTGTCGAGTATGAAACGATGGAATCGCTCGGAGGCATCTCAGCAAAAGTGGACAAAGTATTAGAAAAAGCGAAATTACCAACTGAAACTCAAGTTGTCTTTAGTGGAGATCGTGAGCTTTACGATAGTGCGATTAATGATATGCTTTTAGCCGTGGCATTAGCAATAGTCCTTGTATATATCGTAATGGCTGCTCAATTTGAATCATTCAAATATCCATTCGTTATCATGTTCACAGTACCATTAATGATTATTGGCGTTGCCATTGCAATGTTTGCTACGAACACGTTAGTTGGTGTGACATCTGTTATAGGCATCTTAGTGCTAGTTGGAATTGTCGTGAATAACGGGATTGTACTTGTCGATTATATTAATCAACAAAAAGCTAGGGGAATGGCGACGTATGATGCGATTTTACTGGCTACCCAAGATCGATTTCGACCAATTTTAATGACTGCACTAACAACAATCTTAGGATTGCTACCACTTGCTCTTGGTATTGGTGAAGGAACAGAGATGAATCAACCGATGGGGATTGTAGTAATTGGAGGACTTGTGACATCAACTTTGTTGACATTATATATTGTACCGATTATTTATAGCTTAATGGATAAAGAAACTAGGAAGATGCGGTAAGTTCAGGGGGGATGAAAGATGGGGGTTCATTTTTTTACAGGTTTCCCAGGTTTTATTTCAAGTCAATTAATACGAGCGTTATTACGAAAAAAACAATCACAGGAAGTCATCGCTATTGTTTTAGCTGGTGAATTTGTAAAAGCAAATTTAGAAAGAGAAAAAATAGTAGCGGAGTTTCCAAACTGTTCTATTCGTATTGTAGAGGGAGATATTACATTACCGAATCTCGGTCTTGAAAATCAAGCAGTACAGGACATTGTACCTCAAATTGAGGTGCTCTGGCATTTAGCTGCTATTTATGATTTAGCGGTACCACGCGATCTAGCATGGAAGGTAAATGTGCATGGTACGACGATGGTCAATGATTTTGTTCGAACACTGCCGAACTTAAGACGCTATATGTATTTTAGTACAGCGTATGTAGCTGGTACACGTGAAGGTGTTTTGCGTGAAAATGAACTAATTCGTCCGCCCGCATTTAAGAATTATTATGAAGAAACAAAATATGAAGCTGAGCATCGAGTAGAAGATTTGAAATCAGAAATACCACTGACAATTATTCGACCTGGCATAGTACGTGGACATTCTGAAACAGGAGAAACGATTAAATTCGATGGGCCTTATTTCTTTTTAAATATGGTAGATAAGTTAAAGTGCCTTCCTTTTATCCCGTATATTGGACGATCAACTTCAACAATAAATGTGGTACCAGTGGATTATATTATAAATGCCTCGACTTATCTCGTTGATGAAAAATATGCTGAAGGGAAAACTTTGCATCTAACGGACCCGAATCCTCATCCTGTGCAGGAAGTGTATCGTACGATGGTAAAATTATTAACTAACCATTATCCTAAAGGGCGATTACCGTTAATACTAGCAAGAACATCTTTACAAATACCACTTATTCGAAAATATCTAGGTGTTGAGCAAGAAACTCTAGACTACTTAGCTTGGAATGCTAAGTTCGATACATCCGAAGCAGTTACTATTTTGAAAAAGGGTAGTATTGCATGTCCCGATTTTATACTGACTATGCCTAGAATGATTGATTTTTATTTAGCGCATAAAGAAGATAAACGCTATCAAATTCAAATAAAGTGAAGCTTCAATTAGTGGACGGTGATAGAAATCGATGTTTACATCCAGTGCCATCTAGCAAACAAACAAGTTATCATTAATCAACTTCTTTCAGCGGGTGTCCAAACACCCGCTGAAAGAAGTTAAAGCCTCTGGCGGATGTCACGGAATCGAAAAGGAGTTCAATAGGAAGTTAGCCGTTATCGCATCCATGCGATAACGGCTAACTGACCTGCATCGGTGTTGCTGACGCTACGTTAGCACTGCGCTTTCGCACAAAAGACATCTGTTGCTGACGCTACGCTTTCGCACAAAAAATATTGTAGATTAAAAATGGGGTAGATAATTTTGCCACTCATATATGATAGTGCTATAATAAGTTTTCAGAAGAAAAATACCTTCGACGTTTTGTCAAAGGGGAGTAGCTAACAGATACGAGCGAAGTATCTGGATTCACATTCGTCATGACGTGGTTTTTTACCATCGGGTGTGATAAGCGAATAATTCCATACTAGCAGTATTCAACGACTAGTATTTATTTGCTTAGCGAGACCTTTGCCTTTTTATAGGGGCAGAGGTCTTTTCTTTTGTACTCGTATAGTAATGATTATTTTGGGTATACAGAGCTTTAGAGGAGGCACATGAATGGAATCAATTTTATTACAATACGGCTGGGTACTTATTGTACTTGTAGTATTAGAAGGGTTATTAGCAGCAGATAATGCAGTTGTAATGGCTGTGATGGTGAAGCACTTACCACGGGAACAACAAAAAAAGGCATTATTTTATGGATTATTTGGGGCATTAATTTTTCGATTCTCAGCACTTTTTGTCATTACAGTATTAGTGAATTATTGGCAAATTCAAGCGTTGGGAGCAGCTTATTTACTATTCATGTCTGCCAAAAATATATATGATTTGCGTCATAAAGGGGATTCAAACGAAGAATCTAACGATGAAGTGGGGAAAAAGGGCGCTGGTTTTTGGATGACAGTGCTTAAGGTAGAGGCAGCGGATATTGCATTTGCTATTGATTCTATGCTTGCTGCAGTTGCCATTGCTGTAACTTTACCGCAGGTAGGGAACTTTGATATAGGTGGCATCAATGGTGGACAATTTATTGTCATGTTACTTGGAGGGTTTATCGGAGTTATAATGATGCGATTTGCGGCACAATGGTTTGTGAAAATATTAAATGACTACCCCTCACTTGAGACCGCTGCGTTTTTAATTGTAGGTTGGGTAGGCGTGAAGCTTGTTGTGTTGACTTTGTCACATGAGAAGGTGGGCATATTACCTGCAGAGTTTCCGCATTCTACTGTGTGGGAGTTAACTTTCTGGATTGTATTAGTGGCCATCGCATTAGTAGGTTATTTAGTAGGAGTTCGTCATAAAAAACAAGTTCAATGATCTTTAAGAGGAATAGTCGTATCTATTCCTCTTTCTTTTTTGATGTATTTTTTCTATACTAATATCTATCGAGTTTGGCATCATATAAGGAAGGGGTTGTCAAAGTGCCCTGGAAAAGATCAAAGAATAGGCTTGTCACACCTTTTCAGGTACTTGTCTCTTATTATTTTATAGCTATAGCTATTTCCTTCCTGTTACTACTGCTACCAGGCGTTCATCAAGAAGGTGTTAAAGTTTCATTATTAGATAGCTTGTTTACTGCAGTAAGTGCAGTTAGTGTAACAGGTTTAACAACATTCAATATATCTGAAAGCTATACCACATTCGGGCTAGTGATGGTTCTTGTTATTTTACAGCTTGGCGCAATTGGCATTATGTCACTTGGTACCTTTGTGTGGTTACTTGTTGGGAAAAAAATCGGTATGCGTGAGCGTCAATTGATTATGATCGATCATAATCAATACAATTTGTCAGGGGTTGTTCAATTAATTCGGGAAATATTGAAAATCTTAATCGGTATTGAAGTGATGGGTGCGTTCATTTTAACTTTGCACTTTACTAACTATTTTGACACTTTTGAAGAAGCCTTGATTCATGGTGTCTTTGCCTCCGTTTCAGCTACTACAAATGGTGGCTTTGATATTACGGGTATGAGCTTACTTCCGTTTCATAACGATTACTTTGTTCAATTGATAACAATGGTGTTAATTGTGCTTGGTGCGATAGGCTTCCCAGTTTTGGTTGAAGTGAAAACTTTTTTATTAAATCGCCATGCAAATTTCCGCTTTAGTTTATTTACAAAAATAACTACCTCCACATACGCAATTTTATTTGTGGTAGGGGCTGTCGTTATTTTATTGCTTGAATCATTCCATTCCTTTAAGGGAATGTCTTGGCATGAGGCTCTGTTTTCTGCAATGTTTCATTCTGTTTCAACACGATCAGCTGGACTTACGACGTATGATGTAACAACCTTTAGTGAAGCGACAGATATTTTTATGAGCTTTTTAATGTTTATTGGTTCTTCGCCAAGTTCAGTTGGTGGAGGAATACGTACAACAACTTTTGCCATGGCCATTTTATTCCTAATTACCTTTTCGCGAGGAAGAGAAGATATTCAAGTATTCGGACGTGAAATACATTTAATTGATGTATTCCGCTCGTTTGTTGTTATTTTATTGGCATTCTTTATGGTATTAGTTGCGACAATTATTTTACTCATTACTGAGCCACACGCATCACTGATTCAAATAATCTTTGAAATTACATCAGCGTTCGGAACGTGTGGGATGTCTTTAGGAATCACTTCCGACCTATCGGTAGTTGGCAAAATTATCATTATGATTTTAATGTTTGTTGGTCGTGTCGGTTTAATTTCCTTCCTTTACACTTTAGGTGGCGGAGGTAGAGGAAAAAAATCTAATTACCACTATCCTAAAGAACGCGTAATTATTGGGTAATGTGTGGGAAGCTTTGATATAATAATGTTTTGTAGGGGCGGATTTTACATTTGCCCCTTTTTTGCCCCCTAAAGGTTAATTTTTGAGGTAATCTTCAAATTTTTTGAGGGCATTTCTTTCGTGTTCTGGTGTAATGTGCAAATATGTATTAGCTGTGATGTCTATATTTTTATGACCTAATCTTGTACTAACAGTTTTAATATCTACACCAGCCTCTAACATCATAACAGCATGAGTATGGCGTAATAAATGGGTAGATTTCCGAGGTGTTAATTTAGCATACCTAAGTATATTTTTCATCATATCCTGTGGTTTTGTCTGATAAAACATTTTACCGTTTTCATCCACAAAAACATAATCTGATTTAATATAATTACTTTTGGTTTTTTCGTTTTCTTCTTGCCATTCTTTATAAGCTTTCAATTCACAAGTTAAATCATCTTCTATAGTAATTGTTCGATAACTTGATTTTGATTTTGGAGGGCCTAAACCTATATTGGTACGTTGCCGATCAACTGTGAGTGTTTTATTTTCGAAATCAATATCTGACCAAAATAAACCCAAAAGCTCACCACTACGTATTCCGGTATGAAGTAGTGTTATAACCATAACACGTTTAAAAATATCTTCATTTTCAATTGTTTTTAATAATTGTTTTACTTCTTGTTTATTTAAGAAGACCATTTTTTCTTTATTTTCTACTTTAGTAATTTGTATGCCTCTTAATAAATTCTTTTCTAATTCATCATGTTCCACGGCGCTGTTTATAATTGCCATCATTTCACCATGAATACGATCTACAGTATTTTTCGAATAATCATATTCGAATAATAATTCATTAATGAATAATTGATAATCAGCGCGTTTTATTTTATTTAACTTATAACCTCTATATCTTTGTATTAATTTAACTTGTCCATTTTTAGCTGTTACATTACTGGATTCTCTTCGGTGTTGATTATTCATTTTATTATGAACATCTAACCAATCTTCGAAAAGAATTTCACCTTTTCTTAACTTCTCAATACCACCAATAACGAGCTTCTCTTCAACTAAAACAGCTGCAGTTCTAGCCTCTGCTCTAGTTTTGAAACCACCCTTTGATATTTCTTTTTGTTTACCAGCATCATTGTATTTAATTCTGTATTCCCAACAGTTACCGCGTTTTCGGAAATAAGCCATAGTATCACTCCTTATATGTAATCAACAGAAGGACTATTAATATGTTCAATTATTTCTAGAAAATGATTGTTTAAATAATGATCTAATCTTTTTTTAGCAAATTCATAGTCTACCTTAAATAATATACAAATTGTAATAATAGCTTCCTTTTTATTTTTAGGAAGGTTGATATTATTTAACATGAAAGTAGGTACACACGCTTGGAAAGCAAAATTATTCGCTTTCCATTCTTGATATTCTCTAAACATTTGGAAAGATTTTGTTTGATTACCAACATGCGAAATAACATGTCCTAATTCATGACAAAATTCTTCCCACTGTTTTTCTTCTGGCAATCGTGAATCTATATAAATTATGTTGTCATAGCTAACTGAGTCACAAGGTAAATAAATTACTATAAAGCCAAGTCTAGGAGCAATTATTCGTGGATCTAAATGTTTTGGTTTTGTTACTCCGATTTCGGTGTATAGTTCTCGAATGTAATCTTCTAAATGAGTATAAACAAAATTCATAACATCCCTCTTTCACAAACATATGTTCTGTTGATATTAACAAAAAAATCCACCACTGAAAAGGCGAATTTTTAAATGTTTGGGAAGTCTACATAAGAATGTAAAATCACTTCTTATTTTCTTGTTGCTTTTTCCATACCTCATAATATATTTCGAACTGCTCCAAGGCATCAAGAATATTTTCTGGTTGATTTTTAAAGAATAAATTTTCTCTAGATAAGAAGAAATCGATAACTTCTTTTTGGTATGCGTTTAGATTGTTGTAATCTTCATCCGAGATACCGGCTTGTGTATGCAAAGCATCTCTGTGATTGGTTCTGCCTAGTAGGTAGTCTATCGAGACATTATACAAGTCTGCTAAGTTAGATAACATTGATGGGTCAGGTGACCTTGTTCCGTTTTCATATCCGGACAAAGTATTGCTTTTAATACCTAATTTATCAGCAACAAACTTCTGGAGGTAGCCGTGCTCTTCACGCAGTGTTCTTAAGCGTCTAGCTAAAATATCTTCGCCCATGAAAAACAACCTTTCTGTGTAATCTTTATTATAAATAGTATCGCAATTCTCGATTTTTTATATTAATATTCGCAATATGTGATAAAAAAGTTTGACAATCTCATTTTGCGATGTTAAAGTGTAATTAATCAAATCGCAATTCGCGAAACGGAGGAGGTGTTGATCATGAAAGAAAAACCAATTGTACAAAACAACCTTAAACAGTTGCGTAAAACAAGAGGTATCCAGCAAAAGTTTGTTGCTGAATCGATTGGCATTTCAGCAAATTATTATTGTCAAATTGAAAACGGACGTCGTGTTTTACCAACTAAATATCTACCAAAAATAAGAGAACTTTTCGGTGTGACGTTAGATGAAATTTTTTTTGATAACGAAATCGCGAAATGCGATTCTAATAAAATTGCATAGAAAATAATTTTGTCTCCATATCACCAGTTGAGTTAAGAAGTGAAAGGAGTGGAAGTAATGGGTTGGAGCATGACTAAGCCAAAGCGTAAAAAGAGAAATAAAGAATCGTTTCCATCACAGGAATTTCAAAACCTTAAAGGTCCTAAACGGGAACGTCTTATTGCTGAAAGAAAATCCAAAGGCTTTACACAAGCACAATTAGGAAAGCTGGTCGGTTGTTCAGCAGCAATGATTGGACGTCTTGAAATGGGACAAACGAATCCAGGTGTAGAGATATCAATTCTACTTGAAGAAATTTTAGCTACACCATTTTTTGAACTTTTTCCAGATTTATAAAAAAGTGCTTGACATATAGATATCAAGTTATTTCCAATTTGAAAGACAATTAAATATTTATAAAAATAAACGTTTTATAAATCAATAAATAATCTTGTCTATGAAACTTAAATAAAGATACCAAATTGGAATTTAATTGAAATAAATGGTAAATACTCAATTTGATTTAATGGAAACATAACAAAAGGAGGTTTTATTATGAATCAATTAAAAGTTATTCACGAACAAGTTGTTTTAACAAAAAAATTCGAAGTATATGGGACTTTAGAAAATCCGTTGTTTTTGGCAAAGGATGTTGCTAGTTGGATTGAACATAGTGACGCATCAAAAATGATCCGTTCAGTAGATGAAGATGAAAAGCTGATACGAACATTGTTCCTATCAGGTCAAAATCGTGAATCTTGGTTCCTAACTGAAAATGGTCTATATGAAGTGCTAATGCAATCACGCAAACCTATTGCTAAACAATTCAAAAAGCAAATCAAAAACATTCTAAAAGAAATCCGAATCAATGGTGGTTACATTGCTACAAACGAAGATGACGATGAAATGACAATTCTAGCGAAAGGTTTTTTAATCGCTCAGAAAACAGTCGAACGTCAAAAACGTGAGAATGAAGCATTGCACCAACAAATTGAACAAGATGCTCCATATACGAAATTCGGAAAGGTAGTCGCGATTTCGGATGGTTCTGTAAACGTTGGCACATTCGCAAAAATGCTTTATGAAAAACACGGTATCAACCTTGGACGTAACAAATTAATGGCTTGGTTACGCGAAAATGATTTTTTGATTAAACAAAAAGGCGCTGAGCGTAACTTACCGAAACAAAAGTATATTGAAAATGGTTGGTTCCGCGTAAGACCGGCTATTGTTGCTAGAACGGAAGGCGATATGCAAACAGGAACACCATTAATTACTGGAAAAGGGCAAATTGCTATTGCAAACATTCTCTTAGCTGAATTTTCCAAAACGGAAGGGGTTAGCGTTTAAATGACTATAAAAAAAATCACAGTTGGCGATGCACAATTTCAATTCGAAGCTTCTATTGTAAATGACGGTGGTTTCGTAATTTCTTTAACGGAATATAGAGATAACAATCAACGTGATGTAGTTGAAACATATGTCGGAATCTCAGAAGCAAAACAAATGGTTGATGTCTTGCAAGAAGCTATCAAATTCTCGGAAAACCAACCGCATGTATTAAGTGACGCAGAACTGAAATAGATTACTTGGCATAAGTAACGAACTAACAACGGAGGTGCTCATCATGATTCAAGTTCAAGTAGATGAAAAACTAGTGCTTGATATGGCGCGTGACGAAATTAAATCAAAATTACAAACTATTGAATCTGAATTTATATTTTGGGATTTAAAAACCTTATGTGAAAAAACGTGTATGTCACGCAGTTTTGTATTAGAAACATTCTTCTTTTTGCCGGATTTTCCGAGACACAAGGTCGGCACTAAATGGTTAATACCGGCAAAGGAAGCAAGTGAATTTTTACTTAAATGGCTGAAACAACAACCAAAAGCATAGGAGAGGCCAGGGCAAATGGCCTCAAGTCAAACTACCAATCTAGTAAGAGGTTGGGGCAACAACCTCTTATCTCAATATTAAAGCTAACTTGAAAGAGAAACAATGCAACGGATGCATAATATGCACAAACTGCATAAAAAGGGTGAATATAAATGAACTTAGATATTGGAGGATTAATCAAACAATGTCGTAAGAAGGCGAAGCTTTCACAGGAGGCTTTTGCTGATTTGATGCACACGACACAATCAACGATTAGCCGTATAGAACAAAATCTTATTGCGTGTGAAGCAAATTTTTTAGCTAAAGCAGCCGCAATAACAAACTCACAGGATGTTGTTGTAGCTACATTATTTAGTGCTGATGCAGCGATGCAATTTTTACAAACTGTACCAATGTTTATAGGAGGCATGTTCACATGGATATAGTAGAAAAATTGAAGCTAGAAATAGCGATGTTAGAAGCTTGTAATGAGGATTTATTAGTAGCAATAGACGTTCATAACAAACGTGGTGAATATCATTTATCTGCTAAGTGTACGCGAAAAATCAATAAAACGAATCGTGAAATTAAAAGATTAAAAGTACGTTTACAAGATCATCAAAACTTCATGTGGGTTATCAAGGATGCACAGGATAAAGGACTACTTGACGAGGTGGTGAAGGAATATGCGAATCAAGCCTAGAGCATGGAGACACATGACATTAAAGCAGAGGTTAATTTATTTGCACTTCATTTGCGATAAGAGGGAGTTAACAAAGCTAGATGAATATAAAAAAGCTGCTTAATCTTAGCGAGAGATTAAACAGCGAGACTACTTATACAAATCAATTATACCACAAAATCAGACGTTTGCGAGTGTTATCTCGCTCTCGTCAAGCAGTTCATAATCCTCCTCAAATTGGTCTGGTTAGCCAAACATTATGAGCTGCTTGATGGGATGCCATCAGAAAGAAGGTGAGAACATGAATATCGCACCATTTAAACCAAAAATGCAGACAGTCCACCTAGACACAGAAGTATTTGAAGAACGTTTTGCTGAGTATGACATTATCAGTGAATTTACTGGAATCATTTATACGCTAGTGGCTGTCGAGGACAATGTGCGCTACAAAAGCTTGGTACCAGCATCTTATGCAGAAGTATTGCGCAAACAGAAGGAGGCAATTGCATGAACTTACTTTTGGAAAATCCAATGGTACTTGGTCGTATAGAGTATCCAACGCCCTCTTATGAACCTGTTATAAGTTTCGAGATGCACGATGATTTTGGTAGTTTCATAGCTTCCGGTGATGTTTATTTTGAAATCGGTGATGCGATCGTACACATCGACAATATCAGTGATTACTTGGCTATTGGATATAAGGATGAATCAACTTATGAAATGACTGATTCAGAGGTAATTGCTTATGTGGAGGAGCATTATGGGTTTGCTCATACAAAAAAATAAACCACTTGGCAGAGTGGTCTAAGAAAACATATTAATTGCGCTCATTATAGCGCACTACAGGAGGAATTTCAATGAGTAACTTAGCAGAACAATTTAATAATCCGTCTTCCTACCAACAGCCACAAGGGGGAGGGGTACTAGCTCAAGTTAGCTCCTCTCGTGAAATGGAGGAAGTTAAAGGGCAAATTTTCATGGCGAAGTCGTTTCCGAGAAATATTTATGAAGCTGAAAAGAGAATCTTAGATGCATGTAAACGTTTTTCATTAGCAGATGCAGCGATGTATTCATACCCACGTGGGGGAACAAATGTAACTGGACCTTCAATCAGACTTGCAGAGGTTTTAGCACAAAACTGGGGGAACATTTCTTTCGGTGTTAAAGAATTAGAACAACGAAATGGCGAATCGACAGCTATGGCTTTTTGTTGGGATTTAGAAACTAATACAAGACAAGAAAAAACTTTTACAGTTAAACATTCAATAAAGACAAAACAACATGGATTAAAGATACTATCCGATCCACGTGATATTTATGAAAAAGTAGCAAATGACGGTGCTCGCCGACTTCGCTCATGTATTTTGAGTATTATCCCAGGAGACGTTGTAGAAAAAGCTTTAAAAGAGTGTGAAGTGACTATACACGGTAATAACACTGAACCATTGAAAGACCGACTAGCAAATGCTTTAAAGCTTCTTAAAGAGTATTTTAAAGTCACACAAGAAATGGTTGAGGACAAGTTTGGTTATAAAACAAGTGAGTTTACAGAACGAGACTATGTTGATTTAGGTAAAATCTACAATTCGTTGTGTGATGGTATGTCAAAGGTTGAGGATTGGTTTGACAAGGAAGTTGGCAAGAGCCAAACAAGTGGACTAACTGCTGAATTTAAAAAATCAAAAGAACAGCCAAAAACTGAGGTGAAACAAGATGATAACGTCATTCCAATTGAACAGCCAGAATTACCACTCGAATGAGGCCAACCAACATTATATGTCGGTGTCGCAGTTTAAAAGTGCCTTGGAATGTGAAGCATGTTTGATTGCAGAGATGAAGGGCGAGTTTATTCGTCCTCCGTCTCCTGCGTTAATGGTTGGCTCATACACACATGCAGCTTTTGAAAGCGAACAGGCTTTTGCTGAGTTTTGTGAAGAGAATCATAACAGTATTTTTAAGAGTCGCGGTGGGAAGTACGCTGACTTTGAGCAAGCAGACAAGATGATAGAAACCTTAAAAAATGACCGATTTGCAATGTTTGCTTTAGATGGTGAAAAAGAAATTATTTTCACAGGTGAGATATTTGGTGTACCTTGGAAAATCAAAGTTGATTCTATAAACCATCAACGTAGATCATTTAGCGATTTAAAGACCACTCAGAGCCTTTATAAGCGATATTGGAGTGAGAAATACAATAAGTATGTATCATTTGTTGAAGCTTATGATTATGTGCTACAAATGGCTATTTATCGCGAAATAATCTATCAAAACACAGGTCAGTATTATGTTCCATATCTAGTTACAGTCACTAAGGAAACACCACCTGATAAGGAAATATTGGAGTTTGATATACCTGATTTCGATTTTGAGTTCGAGTATGTAAAAACCATGTTGCCTAGCATTATCGAAGCAAAAAACTCTAAGAAAGAGCCAGTGCGGTGTGGGAAATGCGAATACTGCCGAATGACTAAACAACTCACTAGAACAATTAAAGTTGGTTATTTATTAGAATGATGAACGATGTACCAACAAAAGTTTTATTACCTTCTTGGATATTTCAACAGGCAGGAGGTAACAACGACGAAATTAAGCGTCTGGTACTGCAATACATGCAACGGTATCCAAACTATAGAGTTACAAAAGTGAGTGGTAGTTTCGCGGTTTGTGAGAGGCACGACGGGCTGTTATAGGAGGTTAAAGGAATGAGTGAAATGGGAGAATTTTGGCGTGATATGAAGCCAATTCAAAAGGAACATAGCCGAAAGAAAAAAGAGTCAAACTATGAATCTAGTAAAAGGTTATTAAAGGCTCAAAAGATTCAATTTGTTGAACACGATAACTGTCATTTAGTTGTTGCTGACAAACATGGCGTTAAGTATGACTTCTGGGCAACCACAGGATTATTTATTAATCGTAAAACCAAGCGTAGAGGTCGTGGAGTTAAGAATTTAATCAAGCTAATAATGTAGGTTTATGATTTGAAATTTGAATATTGCGACATAAGGAGAGGCGAGGGCAAATGGGCATCATCCGAGTGGCTAAGAACAGCAACTATGTAGTGATGAATCGAACGGCATTGAACGACAACCGGCTATCTTGGAAAGCTAAAGGCATAATGGCATACATGCTTTCAATGCCAGATGATTGGGTGTTTTATATGGACGAGTTAATGACTCACTCAACAGACGGCAAGGCTTCATTTAGAGCTGGTTTCAATGAGCTAAAGAAATGCGGTTACATCGAACGAAAACCTATTCGTGAAGGGCAAAGAATTAAAGAATGGGAAACAATCGTTCATGAAGTACCCATAAATTCTCTACTTACCGATTTTCAAGAAGTAGAAAAGCAAGAAGTAGAAAACCAAGAAGTAGGTTTTCAAGAAGTAGAAAATCGAACACTACTAAGTACTGATAATAACCAAGTATTGATTAAACCAAATATTGATAATAACCAAGTACTGACAGAGAGAGAAGAGAGTCAGTCGATCAATCCGTTCTTGGAGATTAAAAATAGTTTTGATTCAACAATCCGAATCAGTAACTTTACGGATCATCGAAAAATGGACAAGCTTTTGGACATGTATCCTGATCACTTACTAATTATTGAAGCTATTAAGCTTACTGCTGATTTAGGTAAATCAAGTGTTGAGTACATCGAAGGTATATTACGGAATTGGTCATTAGAAAAAGGAGTTAATTCATACGCAGATTGGCAGGTGAAGATAGATGGAAAGAATGGGCGACCGAATGGCAGCAGTCATGGAGGAGCTAAAAGCACGAAGCCAATTGTGTTCGGAGACTACAGTAGCTGAGGAACCTGATTACAACTGTCCTAAGTGTAAGGATGAAGGTGGTTATCTTGTTCGTAAAAAAGCTGGAGAAACCACGCTAGTACGAGATGAAGATAGATTAGTAGAAAGAATTTTAAAGTATGACACTGATGAATGGCAGCAATGTGAATGTACAAAAATGCGTCAACTCAATCGCTTAATAAAGTCTAGTGAAATTACAGAAGAGTTTCAGAAAATGAGCTTTAAAAACTTCTCAACTGATGGTGTACATCCGAAAGTCGTTGAAATGAAAACCAAAGCTAATCAGTATTATGCAGCATTTGAGCAGATTAAGGGCTATAGACAGAACAGCATCATGCTAATTGGACAACCTGGTTGTGGTAAAACACATCTGTTAACAGCTATCTCAAATTATCTGATCCATACAAAGCAAGTGCCGATTCTCTATTTCCCTTACAAGGACGGGATGAACAATCTTGCTGCTAACAACTTTGAACGTAAAAACGAAATTATGGATCGTATGAAGGAAATTGATGTCCTGTTTATCGATGATCTGTTCAAGCCGATTGGTGGAAAGGTTGATGTGAAAGCGTGGCAAGCTGAATCAATCTTTGAAGTAGTTAACTATCGTTATCTCAACAACAAGCCGTTGCTTATATCCAGTGAATTATCACTAGATGACATGCTTTATATCGACGAGGCCTTAACAAGCCGGTTGTTCGAAATGGCTCAAGATTTCACAGTAACTACTCCAAAGGACATGAAAGTGAATTACCGATTACGAAAGGTTTTTGAAAAATAGATAGAGGGGCGCATAGCCCCTTGATTGGAGGGTGAAGGGATGAACAAACGACAAGAGAAAAAGGTGGCTGTTTCACTAGTTACGAAAATAGTTGTTAGCCACTTTGGTGTAGAAATGTCCAAACTTACTAGAGCTGAAAAACGAGTGCTTAGAAGGCATACCGAAGCCGTATATTCAGCAGTTAAGTTAGTCAAAGAGGAAATGCAGGAAGGGTGCATTCAATGACAAATCCTAATCCATTCCAACAAGTCGCTGATTTCGTGGCAAAGATAGGTGAAGCTTATCGTGAGTTTGAACTTAACAACCTCATGACGGAGCTTGAGGAGTTTAATAAACAAAATTATAAAGACGCTGCTATTGATGTTGCTTTGGCTACTGGCGACCGTGAGGCTTTTTACAAATTAGTGGGGAGTGAATGAGAGATGAAGAAAAAACCATTACCTGAAGCTAGAGAGTTATCAGGTATCGAATTAGCAATAATTGCGATAAATCTCGAAAAACAGAAAAAAGAGGAAATTGAACGACTTCGTAAAGCACTAGAAAAAGTCATGGAAGTTGAAGCACCAAACATGGAAGGGTATGAAACATGTACTTACAAAATTGCACGTCAGGCATTAGGTGGTGAAGCTCATGAATGAACAATTTCTAATCGATCAAATCATCTTGTATTTAGGTCAACACCAACGTTTCGGAGGCAAGCACAACGAAATCATGGCTTATAAGCGTTTGGAACAACTAAGAGCTTTGGTAGGGCTAAAAGATGCTGAGGAGGCTACAGATTATCTCGTTATGAAAATGGAAGGGGCGATGGCTGCGTGACATTAACCGAACAACTGACGTTTCATTTTGAAGACTATGAGACTTGGAAACCTGTTGTTGGTTATGAAGGGCTGTATGAGGTTAGTGATAGAGGTCAAGTTCGATCTTTGGATAGACCTGTTTATAGGGGTAACAAAATTCACTGTTATATGAATGGTCGCATATTAAATCAAACTAAAACAACAACAGGTTACATGCGAGTGACATTAGTTAAACCAGGACATAAAAACAAAATGTTTAGGGTGCATCGATTAGTTGCTTTCGCTTTTATTCCGAAGATTGAAGGGAAAGATTTGATAAATCATATCGACTGTAATCCATTAAATAACAACGTAGAGAACTTGAAATGGTGTACCCATTCAGAGAATCTTGTTCATGCATATCGTTCAGGAGAAAGAGCGTGTTCTATCAGAAATAAAGAAAAATGGATAATCCAAACTTATTTAGAAGATAGAAACAGTGGGTGTAATACGATTGCTAAAAAAATCGGAACTGATGGTAAGACAATTAGAAGGCTTTTAGAACAACATGGAATACCAATAAGAAGCCGTGAAGAAGTTAGAACTAAAGTTCCTTACGAAATATTAGCTTCTGAATTTAAGAAAGGGTCCAGAAATATTGATATTGCTAAAAAATATAACATCAGCACAGCGACAGTAAAGAAATACAAAAGAGAATATAAGGAGGGACTTGGAAGTTGAATCAAACGCAACTTATTGGAAGGTTAACTAAAGATCCGGAGCTCAAGTACAGCCCGTCAGGTGTCCCGGTAGTTCGGTTCACATTAGCAGTCAATCGAGAAATGAAAAGGGATGAAGCAGATTTCATTAATTGCATTGCGTTTAATAAAGTTGCTGAAAGTCTAGCAAACTATCAAAAGAAAGGTAGTCGAATAGGGGTTGTTGGGCGCATTCAAACTGGTAGTTATGAAAATCAGCAGGGGCAAAGAGTTTTTACTACTGATGTCATAGCTAATAGCATCGAGTTCTTAGACACTCGTTCAGAAAGCACAGGAGGCTCACAGAGCACTTCAAACTACAAATCTAGTACAAATACAGGGGGAGCAAATCAAAATGCTCCACAGGGCAATAATGGTGGTAATAACAACCAACCAAGTTATTTAAAAGTAGAGGATGACCCGTTTGCAAATAGTAAAGGTCCAATGGAAGTAAGTGAGGATGACCTCCCATTCTGACAAAGGAGTGATTAAAGATGATAACGAAAAAACCTAATAAAAAAATCATTGGAGCTAAAACAAGAGCAGCACTTGTAAAACAAATTAAAGCAGAAGAACGTAGCCGTTGGTATCCAATCAGCGATATTAAATTTTTTGAATATGAGGCAAGACCATACCAGGTATTATTACGGTTCGGAAAAGTGGCGGAAAAAGAAAATAAGTAAACTAAGGGGGCAACAGTATGAAAAAGGGCAGCCAGCTATTTACTAAAGTCATAATACTCAAGTTACGTAGAGAAAAACCTACAGTTATCGAATTTAATGGTGATCGTTATGTAAAAGATAATCGGAATGTTGGAGGTAAATAATGAGCTTACAAAATATTATTGATGCACAAAAAGAACTGGACGCAAGAATTATCAAAGAAAAAGGACTGGAAGGTAAGGATTTAACACCTAACACATTTTTAGCTTTGAAAGTTGAATTAGCTGAATTTGCAAACGAAGGACGTTGGTTTAAACATTGGAGTAATGATCAGGAGCCGAGAACTGCATTTATTGGTATTTGTGAATGTCCTTATTGTGATGGTTGTTGCGGCAATAATGATGAACATCCGAGAAATCTAGTGCTCGAAGAATTTGTTGATGCTGTTCACTTCTTTGTTTCAATCGCTAACCAAAAAGGCTGGGAAGATGCACTTTGGATTTACGAAGAACAAACAGATCCAGATGAGTTTGATGGGGACTTAACAAGTTGGTTCTTAGAAATGGATTACTTCCTAAGCATGGCGTATATTCGAAAGTTTACGGATGAAGAAGAAGCTAAGTGTAAAGATAGATTTGGATTTTTAAATAACGAATATTGTTTTAGAACAGCTTGGATTTTATTCTTAAACATTGGTATGAACGGCTTCGGCTTCACTTGGGAGCAAATAGAGGCAGCATACTTTGAAAAGAATCGCATTAACCACACTAGACAAGAAAACGGATATTAAATAAAAAGGAGGAATAACACTATGAAATTCTTTGATTTTTACAACCCATATATCGCATTAATTAAGGCTGAAAACGAGGAACAAGCGAAAGAAAAGTATGTTGAGTGGGTAGCTGATGACGAAGGTGATTTAGAGTTTGATGAAATTGAAAGAGATCATGCAATCGTTAAGTTTAGTCAAACAAAAGGTGAAGATGGAGAGTTAATTCCAGCTAGTGAAATATTAGAGCAGTTGCATAGTGACAAGCCGGAATTGCTGTTGATTGACGGAAACTTAATTTAACCAAATACACGCTGCTGGTAGAACGGCATTAGGTTGTTTTATCAGCAGACTTATAAGAAGGAGGAATAAAAATGGGTTTAGATTTCAGTCATACTGATGCGCGTTGGAGTTATAGTGGCTTTGGCAATTTCAGAAAAAGGTTAGCGGAACAAATTGGAATGGACTTAGATAACATGGAAGGCTTCGGTGGAAATGTACCATTCCACATCTATCAAGATGACATCATCCCTTTACTAGATCATTCAGATTGTGATGGTGAACTTACGCCAGATGAATGTAAACAAGTAGCACCTAGACTAAGAGAATTAGTATCAGGTTGGGAAGATTACGACAAATTGAACGCTCTAAAGCTTGCGGACGGAATGGAGTTAGCAGCAAATCGTGGAGAGTCATTGGAGTTTCAATAAGCTAGGAGGGCAAACATGAACGTACTCACATTTGAAATACCAGGGGTCATTCAACCTCAAGAGCGACCTCGATTTAGTAGACGTGGTAAGAAGGTTGTCACACATGACGCACCGAAGAGTAAGGACTTCAAAGACTTTGTAAAGCTCGTAGCATGGACATATAAGCCGTCAGAATTGATTACAGAGCCTATTAAACTAAAAGCTGATATTTATCTCATGCCACCAAAGAAATACCACACAGGGCCAAAGAGAAAGCTTATAGCGAGTGGTGAATTACGTCCAACGACAAAGCCTGACCTCGATAACTTGATTAAGGGCATCAAGGATGGTTGCAACAAAATCATTTGGCATGATGACTCTCAGATTGTTGACATGACAGTGAGGAAGTTTTATTCAGAGCAGCCGAGAGCAGAGGTGACGATTGAATGGGGTGCTTAACGGTACGCAAGGAAGTTAAACAGCGTAGAGCAAGGCTCATTAATCAACAGGACCACATAGCTTTTCTAGAGTGCCGAGGATGCCCGAAACGTAAAGCTTATGATCCTAGCAAGAAATGCAGAAGGTGCAAGACTTATAGGCAACTACGGAGTATTGGGAAAGAGCTTGAACAGATTAGTCGTTTGCGTAGGTGGGGTAAGTGAAGATTTGAAACATATTGTTCAGGAAGGAAGTGAGAACACGGGTTATCAATTACCTGATATGAATGAATAAATCTGAAAAGAAAAAAAGGAGCAAATCCTTCGTCAAAGGAAACTTACTCCTAACTATCTTTACCGAGTATTTTATCTTTAAACAATAGGACTTAACATTTTAAGGATAATAGAAGCATTTACGTTTGTTTGTGTGCCTCCTGCCAATGTTTGAAGGATTACTGCTGCAGCGGAGGTATGATTTCTAAGTGTAAGAATACCGCCGGCTGGGATAGCAATTATCACCTGACCAGTATTTTGCTGAGTACCAGCTCCTGAACCGTAGACTGATACTGGGATCGGTACACCATTTAAAAATAGTGTGAATTGGTTAGGTTCAACACCTGATACGCTGAAAGTAACTTCGTAGATTCCTGGTGTGGTAACAACAATTTGAGAGGTTCCTGGAATGTGCGTAATTCCAGGTGTAACTATACCTGTTGAATCGAAAATAACATCAGCCTCTACAGCTACAGTTTCAGGACTTAGATTATATATATATCCATATTCGCAAAGACTACTACATGCTGATGGTGTTACAGGAGGAATAGCACCAGTAATTCCACAGAGATCAATGGCTGTGAATGGTCCTATTTGGCTTCCACATAAGTAGGAACGTTTATTACAGTTACTACATTTATCCATTTTTTCACCTCCGTTTGTAGTATTTTATTCGAGTGAAAGATGGTGTAAAGGGCAATAGGTTACCTACATTCAATTAATAACTTAGACTCATTATTAATGTTCTATTTTAAAAAAAGACCAATTGTATGAGATGGATACTTCTTTATAGCTATTCAACAAGCCCCTGTTAGTTAAGAATAAAATTACTAATTATTAATAACTAACGACTCACTAAATATTTTTAATATTATCCCTTATTCAATTAGTCTGTCCTACAGCTGTAATTTTGCAAGTTGAAATTGCAAATCTAACGATTGTTTCAGGACTTATTGGTAAAGTACCTAACACTATGCCAAGACCTGTTTGTTCCACGGTAAAATCTGCTGCAATAGAACCATTAACTGCTAAAAGATTCACTGTAGAACCGATAAGTGTATCTAGCAATTGTCTAATCGGTCGTTCGCGACAATCACACTCGCACCCTGAATTAACAGGTGGCAACAAGTTGATAGTAGGTCCTGGTGGTAAAAATCCTACCCCTGTAACATCAGAAATATTTACTTTAAAGGTTGTCGCACCATCTGTAACAGTAACTAAAAAATCATTCACTTCAATAATTGTGAATAAAAAAAATAGAGGAGGTACATTTGGTGCGTCTGCAACAGTGCCAAGAATTACAGTTTGCCCAACAAGCTGCTGTAAGACGGACTGAAGTGGAGAAACACAACAATCACAAAGACACGATGAGGTGGGGACTGAAGGACAGCAACTATTAAGTGCTGTGTACTTAACTGGCGGACAATTTCCGTTAGTTTTTATTCTAGTAATTTTCTTTTTTTTAGACATAATTTCACCTCACTATTTCTTTTATAATATGTTTAAAAGAAATATGAGATTGGATTAAAACCTATTTAGGTTTGAACAAAGATACTTTATTTGAGCAGCGCTTATTGAACAATATGAGGAAAATAAAAAACCCCAGTTTATACTGGGGAAACGGTTTGTCAGGAAATAAATATTATTTTTCAGGATAATCTACATGTAATGGTGGTGGAACTAACCAGCCTTTATTTTTATTAAGTCGTAGTAGTTTAGCACCGATTTGAGCTTTTGCTGTATGGAATTGTCCATACATTAATGCGATATCTTCACGAATAGAAATACCCATTGCTTGACTGCATGCAACTAATCCAGCAGCTAGGTCGGCACTAAGTGCAGCGCTAATTTCTGGATCATTAAACTTAGCACCAGCGGGGATATCCTTCATCCTTGCTACCGGTCTTTCAGGTGAAGCAGGAGGTAAACCAATACCATTTGTTTTTAGGATTTTCTCTAATTGTTTTACTTCTTCCCTGCAAAGTTCAACGATATCTTCAATTATTTTCTTTAGATCTTCGTCACCAGCATGATTATAAAAAGTTTGATAGCCAGAAATCATACCATAATCTGCAATTAAATTTGACCAAATACTAAACACTTCACCGTAATGCAATGGCTCGTTTTTTGGATTTCCACCAAAAATACCCATACTTTCACTTCCTTTTCTTATTTTAGCTAAAGCAAGGATAGTATGGTTAAAATTAAAAAAATAATTCATTACTGAACAATATGATAAAAATAACAAACACACACACGTAAAGTTTTATAAAACAAACACTTTTATATGTAATAGAGGGATAGCACATGCGATAACAGTGTGGGGCAATGCAAAGCAACAGGTTGCTATCCCAAAATGAAAAAAGAGCCATCTCTTTAAAAAGAAATGGCTAAAAAGTAGTCTTGGATGAAGACATTGAAGTGTCAAGCAAACACTTACACTACTATAACTATGTTGTAATTTTAGTTTTGTATAGTTGAAAACCTGGAAATTTAATAAAAAAAGCCGCAGCGTGTTCAGACGCTACAGCTAAGAATTGGTTTATGCCCTTTGACGGTGCTTACAACATTATTATATCACACCGTAGGAGGGCAAACCTATGTTAAAAGAGAAAACGGAATTAAATCGCTACCAACTAGACAAGGCAATTAAAAAGTACCATGACAATATGTGTAAGTACATGAGAATGAAAGATGAGCTTGATTCATTAACAGCGGCGGCATCTACAGCCAAGTATGGTATTGAGGCAACAATGCCTAAAGCAGTCGGAAGTACAAGTGATCCAGTACATGCACATGTTCAAATTAGAGCATCGCGAGAAGTACGCATTAACAAAATTAAAGATGAATTACTAATGGTTCAAAATTTAACAAGCAAGGTAAATGGCGATATAGAGCAAGAAGTACTTTATTGGTTGTTAGAAGGCATGCCTTTCCGCTGGATAGGTGCAAAGCTTAATATGAGTCATACAAGCGTACAGCGAGTACGAGAACGTGTTATTGATATGATGATGAAGTAAATAATAATAACCCTGTCCTCATTTTAAGACAGGGTTTTTTACAAAATGTTTTACACTCTCCGAACAACGGCCAAATAAATAGATGATGATATACTTTGAATGAAAAACACAAGCATTACATAATAAATAAAATATTCTTTATCTATTAATTTTAACATTGCTACTAGTGCTACTCCAATTAATATACCAACAGTTAGAACAGAATAAGAAAATGACTTGATTTTAAAGATGAGCATTTGACCTCTCTCATCTTGCGACTCCATCCTACGTTCAAATGTAGATTTGTAAAACTCTGCAATAATTACTAACACTGCTAAAACACAAATACTAATCGTAGCTACGTTAACCATTATTCATCCTCCACATAATTAAATACATCCGTTATTTCTTTCTCAAATGAATTAGCAATTTTAAAAGCTAGAATCAAAGACGGATTATATTTATTTTTCTCTAAAGCTGCTATAGTTTGTCGACTGACACCAACCACATCTGCTAATTGTTGTTGTGTCCATCCTTTTTCCGCCCTACAAATTACTAATTTGTTATTTAACAATAGCACCACCTCTTGTATAGATTGTAATTTATTTCTTACATATTGTAAACTATTTTTTACATTAAATAGAGTTACGTATTTTCAAGATGTTCCAAGTGTTACAAATGTGCCAGATGTTCCAAATGTTCCAAACGTATCATTTTAAATAATATACAGTGTAAAATGAAGGGGAGGTCGGACAGGTAAATGTTTCTTCCTTTGGTATTTATAAAACACTAAATATTAGGGAAAGACAGACCGACGACCGACCTGCGCTTCATAAACTTGTTCGAGGCAAGACATACACGGCCGGCCCATATTTTTTAAGAGATTAGGTATCTTAATTAATATAAAAGGCTAATAAAACTGAAGGAGTGGTGTGAACTTCGTCCACTTTCCTTTTAGTCAAACTTACTGAGCAATAAGTGCACGGAAATGCACTATAAACAAAACACAATTCGCTTTACAAATATAACGTGGTGCAGCTCTACCACGATTTCGCAAGTGAGCTAACTCGACAAAAACAATAGCAAAGCTTTCATCTTAGGATGGAGGCTTTTTCTTTTGCTTTGAAAACTGCATCAAACAGCCAAAACCTTACGAGATAAGAGGGCAGAGTTTGGTGTTGTTTTGAGGGCAAAAAGTTATTACATATTTTTCATCTTCCGATTTATTATTGGATTGGAGGTAAACTGATGAAAAAATATGTTATAACAAGTATCGTAATTATTTTAGTTATTTTGTTTGTTCCAGTGTTTTGGTTAAAATTGTTCCAATTGACATTTGGGATAGGTGAGGAAGCTACTCTTTTAATAGTGGCGGCAATAGGATTAGTAGGTGCTATTTTAGGTGGTGTTATTTCAGGTGGTATGACATTAATGGGAGTAAAACGGACAATAAAACATGAAAAAGATATTAGAAGGAAAGACCAAATTCCACAAAAAATTGAATTGATCAGAAAATCAGTGTTAGTAATGGAAATTGTTATTAACGAAACGGTTTTTTTACCAACGCAAATTTTCAATGATTTTAATAGAGCTAGAGATACTTTATTCGAATATGCTTCAAAAATAGATACGGATTGTTATAACGAGTTGTTAAAATTAGTAGATATCATCAAAGAGATTGATAATAAAGGCATTAAAATGGAAGATGGGAAATTTGTTCCTTTAGGAAGACTATTGACTTCACAGGAAGGCATACAAACTGTAGAAAAAGGATATAAAGAATATTTAAGGAATTATAAAAACCTTTTGGAGAAAAAAATGTTGTATTACCAAAAAGAACTTTCAAAATAACATCCTTCGGGGTGTTTTTATTTTGCCCTGAAAAGCCAGTATCGTGCAGACCTCCCCTTGCTGCTAAACAAACGGTACTTGCTTTTGAGAGCAAAAACTTATTAAGGTTTTGTATATCCAACATGATTTATTATTATGTAGGAGGTGCAAAATGAAATGGACACATAAAGATTGGATTTGGTTATTCATATTTATAATCTTTATTTCTATCTATAATGAAATTAATAGCGTAAAATTAATAGAGGTAATTTCATACATTTCAACATTTGTTTCTATTGCTTTAGCATCAGTAGCAATTTATATATCTGTACGAGAAGCTACAAAGGCAGATACAATAAAAAATGAGATGAATATCATTTTAGGGGAAATGAAAGAAAAATTAGGGCAGGTAGATACTAAGATAAATGACCTTAATCCAAGTACTATTAAAAATAATATTGAAAAATTTAAAGAAGAGGTTCAAGAGATTGGAAAAGATTATATAGATCTTATTACTGCAGAACTACAAAAGAATGATGAAGAGAATCAGAAAAAATCAAGTATTGATAATCTAAAAGATGCTTTTGAAAACAATATCAATAAAGCTGGCAAGTACTTTAAAAATTCACTGATGGATAGTAATGACAACGATGATTTATCCCAGCTTCTAATATGGCATGAACTAGAGGGATTTCTGAGAAGAACAGAAGAAATTGAATTGGGCATTACTGAAGATGATGTTGGTTTTAATGAAAAAGCTTTTAAATTGAAAAAATATATTGTTAATTATAGTAAAAGAAGTATTACATTTATACTTGATAATAATAATGAAACTATTACCAAGGATTTCAAAGGTATAGTTGAAATTAGATATTCAATTTTGACAGATAAGAAGATAAAATTTTGGATTTATATGAATTCAGTAACATGGAGATTTTATTTAAATGTTAATAATGAGTAAGTAAAACACCCTCTTAGGGTGTTTTTTTATTTTACTAAGCAACTAGCATAATGGGGTGATGCCATTGATTGAACGTAAATTAAATCCAAAACAACAAGCATTTGCAGACTACTATATTGAGTTAGGGAATGTAGAACAAGCTGCAATAAAGGCTGGATACAGCAAAGCCTACGCAAGAGGTAATGCTCATAAATTAGTTGCAAATGTGAGCATAAAAACATATATAGAAAAACGGATGGAAGAGTTAAAGTCTGAGCGTGTAGCAAGCCAACAGGAAATACTTGAATATCTAACATCGTTAATGCGTGGTGAACAATCAGAAGAAATCCTTCGAGGGATTGGCGAAGGTGCTCAAACAATCGATGATATAGATGTATCCGCCAAAGACCGAATTAAAGCAGCTGAGATGCTTGGTAAGCGTTTTGCAATGTGGACAGATAAACAAGAAATCAACGCCAATATTACACCTGTATTTGTTGACGACATAAGTGGTGATAGTGATGGCAGTTAAAAAGCTATCGGAGTTACTACCTACAGCGTTTCATAGTGTTTGGAGAGCGTCTATTGCAACCGATATTTTAAATGTTGTTTGCAAGGGTGGCCGTGGTTCGGGTAAATCATCGGATGTTGCACATATCATTACGCAATTGCTTATGCGATACGCTGTCAATGCAGTGGGTATACGTAAAGTAGACAATACCATCGAAACATCCATATTTGAACAAATGAAATGGGCCATAAACGAGCAAGGAGTATCGCACCTATTTAAAATCAATAAGTCACCTATGCGGATAACGTATTTACCGCGTGGCAATTACATGATTTTCAGGGGTGCTCAAGATCCTACTCGTATTAAATCGTTAAAGAGTGCTAACTTTCCTTTTGCCCTCGCATGGTTAGAGGAACTAGCTGAATTTAAAACAGAAGAAGAAGTAACGACCATTACCAACTCGCTATTACGTGGTGAACTTGGAGATGGTCTTTTTTATAAGTTTTTTTATACGTATAACCCACCGAAACGTAAACAGTCTTGGGTGAACAAGAAGTACGAGAGCTCATTACAGGCTGATAATACGTTTGTTCATAAGTCCACTTACCTTGATAACCCATTTATCTCGAAACAGTTTATAGAGGAAGCTAAGGCTGCTAAAGAGCGTAATGAATTACGTTATCGTTGGGAATACCTTGGTGAAGCAATAGGTAGTGGTGTTGTGCCGTTTGATAACTTACAAATTGAAAAAGGTTCAATCACTGATGAAATGGTTGCCTCCTTTGACAACATCCGAAACGGAGTCGATTACGGTTATGCTACGGATCCATTAGCATTTGTACGTTGGCATTATGACAAGAAGAAAAATGCTGTCTATGCTGTTGATGAAGTATACGGAGTGAAAATTAGTAATCGTGAGTTATCGAAAAAATTACATGCGAAGGGTTATGAAAATGACCGTATTGCAGCAGAAAGTGCAGAGCCAAAATCCAATGAAGAGTTAAAGAATGAGTTAGGTATTAAAAAGCTCTATGCCGTAAAGAAAGGGCCAGATAGCGTTGAATATGGTGAGGAATGGTTAGATGATTTAGATGCAATTTATATTGACCCATTGCGTACACCGAACATAGCAAGAGAATTTGAAAACATCGATTATCAAACGGACAGAGATGGCAATCCAATACCTCGCTTAGAGGATAAAGATAATCATACAATCGATGCTACTCGCTATGCATTTGAAAGAGATATGAAACGACCTTCAATGTCTGTTCTAAAGTGAGGTGATTAAATGCTGATCGAAGACTTGTTTAGACCGCGTTGGCATGAGCAAATGGAAGAGGTGATTAAGAATATGGTTGAAAGTGTGATTAAGGATGAACAAGTAATACTTAACGAGATAGAAGACTGGGAAAAGTCTGACAAACGCAAGTTGATGATTATTGGAGAAAAGTATTATAGAAATAAAATGGACATAGAAGAAAAGAAGCGTGACGCTGCTTGGAAATCTAATTTAAAGCTTGTTCATGGATATGTAAAGAAACTCGTTGATCAAAAAGTTGGTTACACACTTTCAAAACAGCCATCTATTACAAGTGAAAACAAAGTTTATCAGAAAAAGCTCAATGAAATCTTTGATGCTGGAATGATCAATCGTTTACGAAAGGTAGGCAAGGAGGCCATCAATAAGGGAGTTGCTTACTTACATCCATACTTTAATGAGACTGGTGAACTAAGTTTTATGCGCTTCCCTGCCGAGCAGATCATTCCTTTTTATGCTGACTCCGAGAATATGAAAATAGAGTCTTTTTTAAGAGTGTATGAAACGGATTATTATGATGGGACAACAAAAAAGACACTGAAAAAGGTTGAGCACTATCACAATAAAGGTATCGATCATTATGTACTAGATGGTTCAACACTTGTTTCTGATGTTCAGAGAGGTGGTAAACAAGGTTATCATTTTTTATTTGGTGAACAGCCAGTACTATGGGAAAAGATACCTCTTATTCATTTCCGTTATAACGAGGAAGAACAAGCACTGATTGACCAAATTAAATCGTTAGTGGATAACTACAATACTCAAGCATCAACTAATGCCGATATCCTTGCCGATATTCCGAATTTCATCTATAAGCTAATAAATTACGGCGGAGTAGATTTAGAAGAGTTTATTAGTGACTTGAATAAATACCGTGTTGTTAAAACGGATGAAAATGGTGATGTAGACAAACTTATAGCTGACATTCAAACAGAGGCAACAGAAAAAGAGCTTGAACGCACACGTAAAGTTATTTATGAATTAGGCCGTGGTGTGGATACCATAAATGAAAATCTAGGCAATGCTTCTGGAGTTGCTCTTAAATTTCGTTACAGTGATTTAGATCTTGACAGTAATATTTTAGAAAGTGAGATGCAATCAAGCATTGAACATATGATGTGGTTTATTACACATTATCTAAAGATGATTGACGAAGGTGATTTCACAAATGAAAAAGTAAAGTTTATATTCAATCGTGATATCATCACAAACGAGTTGGAAGCTGTTGAGATGTGCGAGAAGTCTACAGGTATTATCGATGACCAAACAAACCGTGAAAATCACCCTTGGTATACACCGGAGGTCGAGAAACGCCTTAAAAAGCAAAAGGAAGAAGAACAGAAAGAAATAGATGAGTATCGAGAGTCTATAGAGCAACAGCGACAATCTCAAATGGAAGTGAAGGGCAATGAGTAAGTATTGGGAAAGTCGTGCAGCACAGCGTGAGCTAGAATCACAACTTATTGCAAGTAAACATTTGGCTCGTATGGATGAACAACTACGTATAGCACAAGCAAACATCATACAACAGATTGAAGTATTCTATTCACGTTATGCTATTGATAATAAAATTTCATATGCCGAAGCAAAAAAGTATTTAACAGCTAAAGAACTAAAGGATTTTCGAAATATCACACTTCATCAATTTAGAGCAATGTCATTGTTAGGCGATCCAGAATATGATCGCATATTAAATGCAATAAGTTATAGAGCGAGAATCTCTCGACTAGAAATGTTGCAATTACAGATACAAATGCAGATGCTTGAGTTATTCGGTAGCGCAAATGGATTACAGGCTTATACGTACTCAGGGCTAACAGAGGTTTATGAAAACTCCTACTACAAATCGTTGTATGACATTGCATCGTTTACGGCAGTTTATCAGCCTATCACTAAACTAACAGATGATGTTATGAAAGATGTATTGTCCTATAATTGGTCCGGGAAAGAGTTTTCAAAGCGAATATGGGGGCATGAAGCCCAAACAATAGCAACTATAAAAATAGAGTTAGAAAAATCGTTTAAACAGGGTCGCTCACTCATAAAAACGTCAAGAGCAATTAGTGAAGCGACTGATGTAGCTTTAAGTCGAGCGGAGGCGCTTGTAAGAACTGAAGCTAATTTCTTTCACGGTTTAGCTACAAACAACGCTTATATTGATGCAGGTATTGACCACTATCAGATACTTGCCACATTGGACAATCGTACATCAGAAATATGTCAAGAACAGGATATGAAACTATACTTTGTGAAAGATTATAAACCAGGTACCAATGCTCCACCGTTTCATACGAGATGCAGGACAACAACTATTGCGTATTTCAACGAAGCAGAGTATATGAAAAATGAAACACGAATGTCTGCTAACGGTCGGATCGAGAAGATGGACTATAAAAAGTGGAAAGTGAAGTACGTCTCATAGTTTCATCGTCTTTTTTGCTTTGCAGACGTAAAAGATTCAAAGCTAACACCTATCGTGCGTACTACGACAATGCGAAATAGGAGGTTATAACGATGAAAAAAGAAGAATTAATTGCTTTAGGCTTAACAGAAGAACTAGCACAGAAGGTTTTAGATGGATTTGGCACAATGGTCCCTAAAAGTCGGCTTGATGATAAAATTCAAGAAAATAAGGACCTTACAACGCAATTGAAAGACCGTGACACGCAGCTTGAAGAATTGAAGAAGGTTGATGCTAAGGGGCTTCAAACGAAAATCGAAGAGTTACAGCAAGAAAATACTGATGCTAAAGCCAAATACGAAAGTGATTTAAAAGAAACGCAACTTTCCAACGCCATTAAATTAGCATTACATGGCAAGGTGCACGATACGGATATCACATCAAGAGAAATCGACAAAACAGCAATTGAATTAGATGTGGATGGTAACATCACGAAAGGACTTGAGGAGCAACTAAAAACGTTGCAAGAATCCAAGTCCTTTTTGTTTGTGCCTGAATCATCACCATTACCGGCAGGCGTAAAGCCAGGTGAAGGAAAAAAAGACGATGGAAATGCAAACTCGAATGATAACTATGGTAAGCGAATTGCAGAAGAAGTATCAGGAAATACGCAGCACTTAACTGATGCACGTAAATCTTATTTTGAATAAGGAGATGAAATAAAATGAGTAAATTTGTTGAAACAACTTTCACAAACAAAAAAGTAATTTTAAAGTTTCCGGATCATTATGTGAATCTAGCTATCACTGTTTCGGACGCAGGAGTTAGTCTAAATGCAGAGGGCAAAAAAATTGTACCCGCTGGAACTATTCTAGGTGGTGGGTTCTTATTGGATGAATCTGTGAAAGCTATAAAAACAAACAGTGCTGAAGCAGAAGGTGTTCTTTTCAGTGATACTGATGTCACGTTTGGTCCTGCACCAGGAGCTGCTTTAATTCACGGATTTATTGCGCTTGATAAACTTCCAGAGGCGCCAACTACTGAAGCTTTAGAAGCATTAAAACAAATTACATTTTTAAAATAAGAAAGGATGATTATTAATGCCAACAATTTTTGATTTAGTAAATGCCCAAAATATTGCGGCTTACTACCAAAATAACCCGTCAAACAGCATTCCATATTTAGGAGCTACTCTTTTTCCACCAAAGAAACAACTTGGCTTAGATTTAAGTTGGATAAAAGGATCTAATGGATTACCAGTAGCTTTAATGCCTTCTGAATTTGATGCAAAAGCGACGATTCGTGATCGTATCGGATTTAGCAAAATTCAAACAGAAATGCCTTTCTTCCGTGAAGCGATGAGGATTGGAGAAAAAGATCGACAAGAATTAAATAAATTGCAGGCTTCTAATTTGGATGCAATGACCCAAACGATTATTGCAAACATTTATGATGATGCAACTAACCTTGTGAATGGCGCGAATGTACAGCCTGAGCGCATGATTATGCAGTTACTTTCTACAGGGAAAATTCGTATAACAGCTAATCGCCAAGATTACGACTACGATTACAAAATGAAAGATGACCATAAAGAAGCATTAACTGGTGGAGCTCAATGGAGTAATAAGGATGCTACACCGATTCAAGACATAATGAACTGGCAAGACACGGTAGAAGAGAATACGGGCACCCGACCAACGAATGCCATTATGACGCGTAAAACGTTTGGCTATTTGTTAAAACACCAAAGCATTCGTTTAGATATGAATCCACTAGGCGGTCAGAATGTGATCATGACGGATGCTCTATTGAAGCAATATTTACAAGATAAATTTGGTCTTTCAGTTGCGGTTTACAACAAGAAGTACCGTGCTGAAGATAGCTCATTGCATAATTTCTATCCAGATGACTACTTTACATTGATTCCAGACGGAAATCTTGGTAGTACCTACTATGGTACGACTCCAGAAGAGTCTGACTTGTTGGCCGGCCAATCTTCAGCAGACGTATCTATTGTTAACACTGGCGTAGCTATCACAACTATCAAAGAACCGCATCCTGTAAATGTTGAAACGATTGTGTCTGAAATTGTACTACCGAGCTTTGAAACTATCGATAATATTTTCATCGCAAAAGTAAATTAAGTGAAAGGACTGTTAAATGAAATCTGTAGTAAGAGTGAAAGATGATAGCTTTCCTGTTCGTTATGACGGCGTAACGTATAAAGTCGGTGAAGAAATTGAGGTGCTTAGTGAGCATGCTAAGCATTCTAGTTTTGAAGTTTTAAGAGTGATTGAAGAGGCCGAAAAACCTCTTACAGCTACCGGAATCAAAGCAAAGCTTGACGAACTTGGCATAGATTATAAAGGTAATGCTAGTCGCGAAGATTTATTGGAACTACTTGAAAATTCAAAGCCTGCTGAATAGGAGGTTTTTCAATTGAACGTATTCGATATCGTAAAAAGTAAAGTAAAACCTGATGTATTCACTGACGAAGAGCTACTTGTAAAAATTGAAGAGGTGGCCCAATCGATTAAAACGTATTGTAATAGGAGCGACATTCCTGAGGATTTAAAATTTGTTCATGCAAATATGGCGCTCGATTTAATTAGTCATGAGATTAAAGCGATGAATCCTGCTGACTACGCAATTGCAAAGTCTATCAAAGAAGGAGACGTTGCTGTTGAGTTTGGTTCAAATATTACAATAGGTGAGCAATCTACGGTGCTAATCCTGGCTAACTACACATTACAATTAAATCGTTTTAGGAAATTGAGGTGGTAATTGTGGACATACAAAGTATCATGGCGAAGGTTATACCTGCAGTAGAATTTATGTATGACAAGAAGGCCGAGATAAAACGCTATGGGAAAATCGTTAAACCTAGCGGTGCTGATGGTATGGATTGGGTACCGAAGCATTCAGACGTACCATGTAGGCTTTCTACTCCCAAATTGGACAATGCAGTTCAAGGTGGAGCGAATGTCATTAACTATGACGTGAAGATGTTTCTATCGAGTAATTACGATGTACTTGCTGGGGATATTGTTATTGTTGATGGCGTTGAATATGAATCAGCTAAAGAGCCCTTTGTATATGTGTCACACCAAGAAGTGTTATTGATACGGAAGGGATATGCTTAGATGGGCTTTGAATTTAGTGAAGTGTTACGTATCAAAGAGAATCTAATTGAGCTCAGCAAAGCCTCACACCGTGTGCAATTGAAAGTAGCTCAGCGCATAGCCCAATTAGCCATACGTAAAGTCAAAAAGATGACACCTGTTGATAACGGAGACCTACGTAACAATTGGAAGTCTGATGTAATCAAACAGGGCGATAACTATATAATCGTGATTTACAATCAGTTGGAATATGCTTCTTTTGTTGAAAAGGGACACCGGATAGTCATAGCAGGGAAAACAGTCGGTTGGGTTGAAGGTCGTTTCATGCTGAAATTAACTGAGGATGAGATGCAGCGTATTGCCCCAAACATGTGGGAGATTGAAATAGCGAAGGAGATGAAAAGAATCTTTGGTAACTAATTTGAAAACCCTCATTATCCAGCAATTAAAACAAGTTTTCTGGAATTTAGATGTATACGACGAACCAATACGGCAGGGTCTTAAGACACCTGCTTTTTTGGTGCTTATTATTAACGATTTTCAAGAAAGAAAGCTTTGGAAGCTCTCTGAATGGGAGTATTTAATCAATGTAACTTATTTTCCTAAAGATGAGAGAGACGCCTACACGGAAAATGACGACGTAAATCAAACATTCAAAGAGAACTTTCGTTATATTGGTAATCAATTCCATGTGAATCGCATGGAAGCATCGAAACATGATGGAACGCTTGTTATTACGTTTAGTGTTAAAAAACTTGTTAGAGAAATCGAAGAAGAAACATTGATGCAGACATTAGAATTTGGGGGTGTGCATATTGACGACTAGAGAAACAAAGCAGCAAAAGTTTGGGAAAGAAGCTTTCGTAAACGCTGCTGAAAATAATAAAGATCAGTTTATTCTTCAAGTTGTTCTTGAAGATGGAAAATCCTATACACGTGAAGAACAGCTAAGTTAGTGAAAGCATGGAAAGACAAGGAGGTGAAGCAGTAATGGCAGGAGGAAACTGGGAAAAACAAAACAAAGAATTATCCGGTGCATATACCAACTTTGAAACGAATGATTTAGTAGTTCAAGGTTTAGATTCAAAAGGTGCTGTAGTAATTCCGATTATGCTTGATTGGGGAGTTACTGGAGTATTCTCAAAGGTTACACCTAATACAAAATTTAAGGAGCTTTTCGGTAAAGATTTAAAGGATTTGAAACCAATCCGTGAAGCCTTTAAAGGCACTGGAAATGTCATTGTTTATAACCTAAATGGTAAAGGCGATGAGGCGACAGCTACAAGTGGAACATTTGTTGTTAAAGCAGTACATGGAGGTTCAGACGGGAATAAAATCGTTGTTACTGTTGCACATGGGTTAAACGGAGATGCTACAGTTCGTACGTTCTTTGATGGCGAGAGAGTAGATTCGCAGATTGTTAGCAGCACAACAGAACTAATTGCTAACCCATATGTAGTCTTTAACGGAGAGCTACCTGCAGGAGATGCCACATTGACGCTTTCTAAAGGAGCAACGGTATCAGCGACAAATGATTCATATGCAACATTTGCGACAGCCTTAGACACTCAAATTTTTAAAACAATTGCCATTGGTACAGATGATGATTCTATCAAACTTTTACTTTCTCTCAAAGTAAAACAGTGGCGTGAAGAAGAGGGCAAAAATGTAACTATTATCACAAATGACTACAATGCAGCAGATCATGAAGGTACTGTTTCTATCAAGAATGGTGTCTATATTGGTGGTGAACTCATCTCAGCAAAAGATGCTGTTTATTGGTATGGTGCTGCATATGCAAATGCTAGTACTAACTCATTAACTTATACTGAATATCCTGGCGCTACGGATGTAGAACGATTATCTAGCCATGATGTCATTAAAGCGAAAAGAGATGGGCACGTTGTGTTTATTTATGATGAAGGTGCAGATGGACTTGATCGAGTGGTTGTTGAGTCTGATATTAACACTTTCCGTTCATTTACACCGAAAAAGAACCAAGATTTCTGTAAAGGAACAATTGTACGTCAAATGGATATCATGGGCAACAATGTAAAGCATATCTACTCTCGTTACTTCATCGGAAAGGTAAAAAACCATGCAGATGGCCGTAATTTGTTCAAAGGGGCAATCATGAAAGATGTGCTAGATATTTTGGTCAAACAAGAAGCTATTGAGCCGTATAATCCAAATGATATTACTATTGAGCAAGGTGATTTAAAGGATGCAGTACTCGTGTTAGCAGGCGTTAAGTTTGTTGATGCTATGGAGAAATTATACATGACAATATTGTGTAAATAATGGAGGTGGGAATGCATGCCACGAATGATGCAAAACAATGATGCCATCTCAGCAAAAGAAGGTATCGTATATATCACAATTGAAGGTGAAGTCCATGAATATGCAGAGCTTATCAAGTTTGAAGCTCGTATTGATTATACAAAAGCTGACGTTAAGTCAGTTGGCAAACGGATGAAAGGTGGAAAAATTGTAGGGGCTGAGGGTACAGGTTCCATGGAAATTTACTACCATCGTCCAGAGATGCGACAGATGGCGCTTGAGTACGTAAAAACAGGTAAATCGCCAATTATGGATGTACAAGTTATCAATGCGGATATTACTTCAAGAGCTGGTAAACAAACAACTCTAATCAAAAACGTTGTACCAGATGGTGCTTTGATTGCAGCTCTTGACGGAGATACAGACGACTTGTTAAAAGACAGTACTGATTTCACGTTTGATGACTTTGATTTCTTAGAACAATTCAAAGTACTAAAAGATTAATAGGGGGAATTTTAAATGAGTAAATTTAGTGCATTCATGAAAGATAAAGTTAAAGCAGCAGAGACAGTAGAGTTAAAGTTAGAACGATTTGACGAGCCTATTAAGCTCCGTGCGTTAACCTCAGGAGAAGCTGACCAAATCAATGAACGTTGCTTTGTTAATAAAGCTGGAGTCAAAGGACGACAGGAACGTGTTTTTGACGTAGTTAAATATAATCGAGGAATCAGTACAGCATCGGTTGTTTACCCTGATTTAAACGACGCTGAACTTCAGGAATCATACAATGTTCGTGGTGCTGAAAATCTTTACTCTACTCTTTTCCTTTTAGGCGAGGCTGCTCAAATTCTTGAAAAAGTAACGGAGATAAGTGGAATTGGTGGGAGTATTAACGAAGATATAGAAGAAGCAAAAAACTAATTGCTGGAGGGCATGATGAAAAAGATCCTGAAGCCATTTATGCTCATTACGCCCTCCAACGTTTACGTATACGTCCAAAGGAATTTTTTGAAATGTGTAGAAAAGAAAAAGCTTTTCTCATAGCTAGTATTGATATTCGAGTTGAGGAAGAAAAGAAAGAAGCTGAACGTGCGAAAAGAAAATAAGGTGAGAGGTGATAAATATGATATATAAAGTTCCATTGAAAAATGCTGAAGAGCTTCTCCAGTCCCTTAATAGAGCTAATGCTCTAACAAATGAACTTGAAGAAACTCTTCTAGGCATTAAGAATTTGAATTGTGTTGATAATAACTCCGATGATGAGTTACTTGACACATCTGAATGTTCTGTTACAGATAGTGCGCTAAAAGAAATTACTTCGAAACTACAGTTGGTGCTTGAAACGTTATCTTAGGACATTCAAATTCACCCTCCACACCTAAAACAAATGTGTATGTCTGATTATCTTCATTAAATTCAATAGAGTACACTTTAGTTACTGTATGACCCAAGCCATGAGGATCAAAAGATGTAGAATCAGAGAATTGGTGGTTAAGAATTTCATAAGCTAACTTTTCGCTTTGTTCGTTAAATTTTTCTTGATTAAGAGAGTTTGGAAGTAAATCTGCTAATCCATAATACGTTTTAGGTGTTTTTGTGGTTAACAAAACCTTTTTAAATTGTTGAATAAAAGCATCTAAGCCTTGTACCATTTCAAGACCGATGCTTTTTTGTTCGAAATCAATTTTATAGTCTTTTTTGTATTGATGAACAGATAAACGATCCATTAAATTTTCAAAATGCTTTGCTCGATTTTCCCATTTCATATGTATTTCACCTCCAATCAACTACTAGTTTAGCAGATGTTGGAAGAGAGAGAAGAACATTATTTTATGTGACTACTTAAAAATAAAGAGGATCTTCTTATATATTATAGTGTAGCTGGTTAGAGTACAGCGTATAACAATACGTGTCTTCACATAGAAGAAGAGAATCAAGAAAAACGAGATAGAACGGGTGACGAGATAACCGAATGCTTGAAAGGCAATATATGAGAGAAGGAGTGAGATAAGTATGACCTAACGGAGAAAGAGGTCATTTAGAATTCTTTTCTGGTGCTGGTGGATTGTAAGTAGCTAAGCTAATAACGTTCAGAACGAAATTTCGTCCCCCTTTTAGTATGCCAAATGTGGCAGAAAAATGTTTCGCAACAAATTGAGAAAGAAGAACGACTGCTAATGCAGGTTTGTTTGTGGGTGTTTTTTTGTTAACTGCCTCCGCATAGGAAGCAGTTAACAAAAGATTGTTTACTAACAACAAAATATTGTTGTTAGTGATTAAAAAAATTCATCATTACTTACATGTTTTGAATTAGTTATTGTGGATTGTGAAGATTTTTTCTCTAAGTATATTTTAAATAAATCATCTAATAAAAGATTGATTTCGTTTTTGTGTTTGGACAAAAAATCGATTGCATCAGCAGATACTTCGACACCAAGTAACCTTTGGAAATTACTCTTTTCTATCCCATTGTCCAATGAGTGTAATTGAGAAATAATCTGCTTAATTACGACTAAACTTTTTGTATCTTTATCATCAATATGACTATGAATAATTAAATAAATTTGATCGATTATATTTACAACTATTCTTCTTTTTTCAGGCTCCATTGTAGTTAATTTATTTGCTAAGTGATTAACATCATTAAAAAATACTTTTTCATCATAGGTTTTAATGTCTGTTCTGCCAAGTAACCAATCAATTGAGACACCGAAGTATTCAGCGATTTTCTCTAATGTATCGAAATCTGGTTGGTGTTCGTTGCGCTCATACTTACCTAAAGCAGAAAATGAAATACCTAATTCATCAGCCATTTTTCGTAGACTATAGTCTACATCTTTTCTAAGAGATCGTAATCGTTCACCAAAATTCATATAGTTCACCTCAATACATGATTATATCTTATTGTGTCCGATAAGGGAAAAAACTATTTGACAGTGTACAAAAAAGGATATATCATAAGTTTGTGTACGAAAAGGGAACGAAAAGGAGGGATGTTGAATGTTGGACACAGCGAAAGTTGATTTAGAAAAAATAACTTTAGAGAGAGCTAATCAAGGTTTAAGTGCACACGAATTATCACTAAAAGCCGGGCTAAGTAAAAATGTGGTATCCAATATGGAACGTGGTTATGTTAAGCCACGATTACACACTGTAGGAAAAATTGTTAATGCTCTTGGGAAAAAAATAGAAGATTTTATTGAAAATTAGAGGGGGTCATCAAATGAACGAACTAAAAACATTCAATCACCATATTTTTGGGAATATCAGAGTTTTGATTCAAAATAATGAACTTACGTTTAATTTGTATGATATTGGCTTTGCTCTTGGATACACAAAAACGGCTAAAGGAATTACTTATTTAAGAAAAGAAAATTTGCTAACATCTGTGAAAACCTTGATATAAAAGGGTTGTCAGCAAGTGACAACTATGAAATAACAACTGAAACTGATTTTGAAAATACTTTTGTCAAAGAAAGTGATTTATATGAATTAGCATTAGAAAGCAAAGCAAAAAACGCAAGACCATTCAGAAAATGGATTACAACAGATGTAGTACCATCTATTCGTAAAACGGGTGGATATGTTGCGAATGATGATTTGTTCATAGAAACTTATTTACCGTTCGCAGATGAACAAACTAAGATGGCTTTTAGAGCTACCCTACAGGTAGTAAAAAAACAAAATGAAGTTATTTCAGAACTACAACCTAAAGCTGATTATTTTGATGGACTTGTTGATCGTAATCTCTTAACTAATTTTAGAGATACAGCTAAAGAATTACACGTAAAGCAAAATGATTTTATCAATTGGTTGATGAATGGAAAATATGTTTATCGTGACCAAAAAGGTAAGTTAAAACCTTATTCAAAACATGTGCCTGAACTATTCCAAATCAAAGAGTGGGGAAGAGGCGATAAGACAGGTGTTCAAACATTAATTACACCAAAAGGAAGAGAAACTTTTAGATTATTACAACAGGCTAATTGAATAGGAGGAGATCTGATTGACTCATTTAAAAGTAATAGATGGAATAAAAAATGAAAAGCCAGATTATTTTGCGCTTTATTCAAAAGTGTTTATTAATGAACTTCAAGTGGCAACTGACAAGTACAAAACTGCTGCAGAATATGATAAAAATACTCTTAAAAAGTTAATATGGTCAGGTGTGAAAATGATTATTGCATCTGAATCTAGAAGTAATAATAAAGAAGGACTAGAAAATAAATTTTCACTAGTAACATTTATCAACTCATTGATGGCTCAATTAACTCCTAGAGAATTTCAAAACATTTTTCCAATAAATAAGATTTACTACGATGAAGATGATCATTGGAAAGATTATTTTTATACTCGTAGATATATTGAGGTGTTTGGCGAAGATAAAGTGATTGGTGAAGAAATGGATGAATTCCTTTGGGAATATCAAAATTGGACAATTAGTTTTTATATGCTGGAAATGATGGGCATTACAAGTGATTTACGTCAATTAGAAACTGGTAAGAGTATTATGGAGGAATTTCTTGAAGAACAGGGAGTACCAACACACACAATGTATGATGGTGCTGATGGTAAGAAATACATCGAAAACAGTCGAACTGGTGAAGTGTCAGAGGTAAAGAAACCTAGACCACGTTATTTACGAGTTGTTGAAAATGAAAAATAAAAAACCACATCTCAAACG
Organism: Lysinibacillus sp. NPDC096382; assembly: GCF_044762845.1. Taxonomy (NCBI): domain Bacteria; kingdom Bacillati; phylum Bacillota; class Bacilli; order Caryophanales; family Bacillaceae; genus Lysinibacillus; species Lysinibacillus sp. NPDC096382. The sequence continues at coordinate 16,002 of NZ_JBIWFC010000010.1, read as the reverse complement.
GCAATTTGAAATGCGGTAACAATCGAGTGACATCCACTCCCAATAAACTAACGTTAATTGTACCACAATGTTGTTACAATTTGAAGTGGATGTCATTTTTCTTGATTATCTTTTCGCTGTTTTTCAAGCAAACTATCCAATAATTGATTCAATATATTGAAATCCTCTTTACTAAGTTGGCTTGCTTTTAGAGTGATATTTTTAGTTATTTCACGTTTTCTTGGGTTTATTTCTAGTTTCTGTTCTTCAATTATTTCGTCAATTATATCATCAATATGTTCATCAAGTGTTTTATTTGGTGGTAACAGTTCTCCTTGGAAGTTATTTCTATAAGTCGTTTTTTCAGGCTCATCGCTCAGCCCTAAAAGATAATCAGAAGAAACATCTAATACAGAAGAGAGCTTTTTTATATCTTCTGGGCTAGGCTCGGTGTAACCTCGTTCCCAGTTAGAAATTACTTGGGGTGACACATTAATCTTATCAGCAAGTTGGCGTTGGGTATAACGTAATTTTTTTCTATGTTCTTTTATACGTTCGTTATATCTCATTTTTTAGCCTGCCTTTCTATATGAAATATACCACTAGATAACGTATCTCGATACATTTATAACGGAATTTGAGAATATAAATTGAAAAACAATTGCAATTAACGTAAATCGTTAGTATTATGTATATAACGGATTACGTTAGTCCTATAGGGTGGTGATTACATGGTGAGTGATAACGTCAAACGAATCCGTAAAGCTAAAGGGATTAACCAATCTTATTTAGCTAAAGAATTAGGTATATCATCGATGTCTTATAGTCGTTTAGAAAGGGGTGAAAGTAAATTAGATGTTGATAGGTTGCTAGTGATTGCAAAAACATTAGATGTACCAGTTATGGCATTTTTTGAAGAAATCATTGAAAATTATTAGGAGGATGATTTTAATGAATATTAGAACTGAGACCTGGTTAGATCATGAAATTCGTTTCGTGGAAATCGAAGGTGAGTGGTGGGGGATTGCTAAAGACATTGCAGACGCTTTAATTTATAGTGACACACATGCTATGACAAGGCATTTAAAAAGTAAATTTCTTACATCCGTCAAATTGACGGGTATGAATCAGAAGTATACAGCGATATCTGAACAAGGGATTTACAAAGCAATAACTCGTTCACAAAGACCTGAGGCAGAAGCATTCGAAGATTGGCTATTTGAAGTAGTTAAAACACTCCGTCAGTCTAGTGGATTAGAAGGGTTTCAAATTTTCCGTATGTTGGACAAGGAACACCAAAAGGAAACGATGGCAAAGTTACATCAATCGTTACTGAAACCAACAAAGGTGAACTTTATAAAAGCTAACACAATTGCTAACAAAGCAGTATCAAGCCGTCACGGACATATGAAATCGTTAAAGAAAAATCAAATGACACCCGAGATGTTGATTGAACGTGAGCCAATCTTAGCCGATACAGTTGACTTAATGATTGCAAAAGAAAAATTCAGGCTTGATTTGTCAGTCAGCAAGAAAGTGTATGAAAAGTATGTACAATAAACAAGTAATTGAAAATAAAAAAATCACAACCTAAGCGCCAACTTAGATCGTGATAAGAATTTGAGTAACATCCACTCATAACTCTTATTGTCAAGATAGATTGTAGCATAAAATCGCTACAATTTGAAGTGGATGTTACTCCCAATCAGGAGGAGCATATGAAAACACAAAAACCACGTTCTTTAACATCATTTCTACCAATGTTTGAGGAAATAAAAGATAACTACGGTATCGATATTTTGAAATATGACTCATTCGAAAGTTTTAGCGTCGATTTCTTTTCACTGTTAAACAATGATGAAGCAGATGTCCTCAATTTAAGGGGGGCAATGGCATGAATGAAAAGGAAAAAAGGTTACTAATGTTAATAAACGACTTCTCAGAATGTATTGGTGTCTCACCACCGAAAACGATTGACGTGGGGCATTGGTGGCAAGAGGCAGTAGAAAAAATGAGTGACTTTCAATTATTAGACTTAAAATGTTATGGTTTTCTATCCAAAAGTAATCAACCAAATATTAAGAGAATGAACCAGTTATTAATAAAGCAAATCGAAAAAAGGCAACTTTTGAACACTCTCGTATGAGGGTGTTTTTTCATTGAAAGGGGTGAGGAAAATGTAAAAAGTATAGTTAAATCTCTCCACATTATGTATATTTGTGTATGAGGAGGGATTATAATGGCTCAAAATAAGGTGATTGCTGGAGATTATGAAGGAAAAAACATAATGATTAGTCAGCAATCTTTATTTAGCAAGAATGAAGTTTATTTATTCACTGGATTTACTAAAAAGTTTCCTTTAAATAAAGAAACAGTATCTTCTTATGAATTGGTAACTGAAGAACATAGGAAAAGTGCAGTTAGCGGTGTAGGAAGAGGATTAGTTGGTGGCGCTTTACTAGGACCAGTGGGATTATTAGCTGGATTATCTGCTAAAAATAAAGGTACTCATACTTTAGTTATTGAGTTCGAAGATGGCAAAAGAAGTTTAATTGAAATCAATGAAAAAATTTATAAGCTGCTCATGCAAAAAATGTTTTAAGCGCTCCTAGTGAGTGCTTTTTATTTTACCCGAAAGGCGGTGAGAATTTGGCAGGAGCACAAACAACACTTTCTCTCCAAGACAAGCTAACTGGCCCACTTATGAAAATAATTAAGGCTATGGATAGTACAATTAAAGTAATGGAGAAAATGGACTCGGCTACTCAGCAATTAGACCAAAGAAGTCTAGCAAATGCAAGAAAAAATATTTCCAATGCTTCAGCTGATCTAGAACGTTTAAGAAGTTCTATGACGTCAGCAGGTAATGGTGCAGACTCAGCAGCTCGTCAACAGGAGAAATTTAACCACTCTCTTGGTGACGGGCTTTCCATTATCAAAAGCTATGCCAATGGACTGTTGGTAGCTGTTGGAGCTTATAAAGCTTTTAGTACAGCAAAAAGTTTTCTTGGAAATATGTTCTCAGAAGGTATACAGTTCCAAGCTTTAAAACAATCTTCACAAGCTGCGTTTACAACGTTTTTAGGTGATGCTGAAAAAGCACAAAAATACATGGATGATATGTATGCTTTTGCTTTAAAAACACCTTTTAAATATCCAGATTTATTGACGTCCAGTAGAAATCTAATAGCATTTGGAGTTGAAGCTAAAAATACATTCCCGATTCTGCAGGCAGTTGGTGATGCCGTTGCATCCGTAGGTGGAAGTAGTGCTGATATAGCAGATGCAACAAGTATATTCGGAACAATCCAAGCGCAAGGGAAAATAACAGGAGTAGAAGTAGATCGACTAACTCGCTTTGGGGTAAATGCATATAAAATGTTAGGAGAAGCAGCTGGTGTATCTGCTGATGAGATGAAAAATCAAATTTCTAAGGGTACTGTAGGAGCAGATCAAGCTATTGGGGCTTTAGTAGATGGGATGAACAAAAAATTCAAAGGTGGTATGGCTGGGGTTAAAGGTACTATTCTAGGAGCATACGATTCTTTAGGTTCCGCTATAAGAAATGCTGGTGATAAAATGGTGGATCCGTACATCGAACCTTTAACAGCAGGCATTAAAGTCGTTACAGATATGATAAAAAAAATACCTCAATATATTGGTCCAGCGGTTTCAGCTTTTCTCCCATTAATCAATATGTTCAACGATACATTTAGTGGTGATCGCTTTAATGGCATTTTCGCTGCTATTGGTGCCTCTCTTACATTTATTGCTAACATTATATCGTGGGTAGGGCAAGCTGCATTATGGGTAGCTCAAATATTTGCAGATAACTGGTCTTGGATTGCGCCAATAGTTACTGTCCTTGGAGCTGTTCTTGCTGTAATTGTGGCTATTCTAATAACCAAATACACCATTCTTGGTCTTATTCGACTTGCAACTCTTGCCTGGGCTGCTGCTCAGTGGGCGGTCAATGCGGCTTATCTTGCAAACCCTATTGGTATTGTATTGCTTATTATTGTAGCGATTATCGCGCTTGTCATCTACGCAATGGTAGCTTGGGCCGAACAAACAGCCATGGTAGTAGGCGCTATTGTCGGTTCTGTTTACTGGCTTGGTGCAGTGATTTACAACGTTCTTATGGGAATTGGGAATTTCGGTATCATGGTCGCCGAATGGTTTGTAAACACATGGAATCAAGGGATTTTTATGGTTCAACTTGCGTGGATTGCACTCAATTTACTTGTCCGGATTATCTTTGATGCTATAGGTAATGGAGCACTTAGGACAGCTGAATTTTTCTTAAATAAGTGGAATGATGCTGTTTATGGAGTACAAATGGCGTTTTATGTGATGCAAAAAGGTATTCTTACCATTATGAGTAGTGTAGCTTCTGGCGTCGTTGGAACTGTGAATCATGCACTAAGCGCATTGTCTACATTAATAAATGGTGCAATTAAAGGCATTAATTCACTCATCAGTCTTATCAATAATATTCCTGGTGTCAATATTGGCGAAATTGGTAGCGTGGACTTTAAAGCAAGTACAGCTGCTGTTGATAAGTTAAACGGTATGAAGGATAATCTCGCAAAGCCGATTAAAGCTGCTCCTGTGAACCTTGGCTCCTTTAATACAGCAGGAGCTTATATGAAAAGCGTAGAAATGCCTACGGCTCCGCAACAGGCTTCTTTCAATCGATTAGAATATCAGAATCTAGGAGAAGCGTTTAGTAAAGGACAAAAGACAGGGTATAATTTGTCGATGAAGGCGAGCGACAAATTATCAGGTGTGATTGATAAAGCAACAGGCTTGATGTCTGGGAAAGATGCAGCTAGTTTAATGACACCAGGAGAAGTTCCTACAGGAGCATATGATCCAACACTTGGTGGAGCAACAGCACCTGGAGCAGCAGGAGGGGAAAATACTAAAGGACCAAAAGGTGGCAGTGGAAAAAGTAAAAACCCTACAGGTGGTAAACTCGATTCTATCGGTAAAATAAATGAAGATATCAATATAGCTGATGAAGATTTAAAACTATTATTAGAGCTTGCTGATAGAAAATCTATAAAGGAAGTAAATATAACATTAAGCCCATCAGTTACATTTAAAGATGTGACGGTTCGAGAAGAGGCAGACGTAGATATGGTTATTGCTAAAATCAATAAAAACTTTGAAGATGATATGGCGAGAAGTATAGAAGGAGTGGTGACGTGAGGGGAATCTATTTCAGTGCGAAAAATGACTCAGAGGGGTTTCGCCTCCCAGTTAACCCTGAGGATGTGAATGTGAAGAACGCGGGCGATGGCGAAACATTCAAGATTGCAAAACTAGGATCAGTAAACGTTCCAAAAGACGTTGAGCTGAAAGAGTTTGATTTTGAATGTTTTTTTCCTGGACAAGATTATCATTTTCTAGAAACGAGCTTTAGGGAGCCATCATTTTATATAGAAAACCTTGAAAAATGGATGCGAGAAAAAGAGCCTGTTCGGTATATCTATGCTGATGGCTCTTTTTCAATTAATGAACTAGTAACAATTGAGTCCTTTGTATACAAAGAATCGTACGGGAGTTCGGATGTAGATTACACTATAGCTTTAAAAAAGTATGTACCGTTTGCTCCTAAAAAATTAAAAGTTTCACAACCTAAACCAGCATCTAATGCTTCTGAAGCTAAACCTAATAATACTAAGCAGGCAGTTAAAAAAGATGTTCCGCCAACACAAAATAAGAAAACTGTACCACAGACTTATACACTTGTAAAAGGTGATAGTTTGTGGAAGGTAGCTCAAAAATACACGGGCAATGGGAACAACTATCTGGAGCTTGCCAAACTCAATGGGATTAAGCCAAGTCAATACCGGAAACTTCCGATCGGGCTAAAATTAAAAATACCACCTTCATGGGTCAAGTGAGGCGATTCTGTGGAAATATTAATTGATAATCGTAAAGGTGAAGTATTTGAGATGCCTGTTAAAAGTTTTGATTGGAAGTCAGAAAGAATTGGAAAGGCAAGTGTCTTTGAAGCACAGCTGTATAACGACAAACCTTTAGAATTTCCCATAGAAAGTGGAGCGGTCATTCGTGCTACTGAAGGCAACAATAAAATTTTCTATGGTTTCGCATTCGAGGACGGAGTCAAGAAAAGCGGAGATATGTCGTTTAAAGCTTATGATCAACTCCGGTACATGAAGAATCAGGACACATACGTTATTCCATCGCTAACAGCAACAGCAGCTATTAAAAGAATTTCCAATATGCTTAACTTAAAAGTTGGTATCTTTGAAGAGACGGGTTATGTAGTACCGGGAATCGTTGAGGATGATAAAGAGGCATTCGATGTCGTATCAAAGTTTCTTGATGCTACTTTAATTGCAACGAACAGAAATTATATACTGTTTGATAACTTTGGAACGCTTGAATTAAAAAATATTTATAACTTAGTAATACCAGCAGACGACTTCTACATCGGGGAGGACAGTCTGCTTTTTGATTATGATTACACAAAATCAATAGATAAAGAAACTTATAACCGCATAAAGTTTGTTCGTGATAACAAAGATTCAGGTAAACGTGAAACGTTTATTGCACAGGATTCAGCAAATATTGCGAAATGGGGGCTTCTCCAACAATTCCGAAAAGTAGACGAAAATATGACCAATGCTCAAATTAAAGACTTAGTAGAGCGATCGATTAAAGTGCTCAATAAAGAGACCAAAACACTTGAGCTTTCATGTTTGGGTAATTGGAAAGTTAGAGCTGGTCGTATGATTTATCTATACATCGAAAAGCTTGGAATTAAAGAATATTTCATGATTGATGAGTGTACCCACAAATGGCAAGAAGGTATTCATACTATGGAGTTAAAAGTGAAGGTGATTTAATGTACGACAATATTAAAAAAGTCGCTGTGAAAGCAATTGAAGCAACTAATCCGGTCAATGTCCTTTATGGAACGGTTGAGAAAGCGAAGCCTTTAGAAATCCGAATACATGAAAAACTAAAGCTCACAGAGGAATTTCTTGATGTTGCCGAACATTTAACCCGGCATGAGAGGATTGTTTCTATTGATTATTCCTATCCGAAAAAATGGTCGGCATCAGTTATAGGAGATTCGTCGAAAGAAACAAATTCTTCTGAAGGATACACAAAATATGATATGAAGTACGCCAAAATGGTTTTTGAAAATGGTCTAAAAAAAGGTGATAAAGTGATACTGCTTCGGGTACAGGGAGGGCATCGCTTTTTGGTTATCGATAGATATAATAGAGGTGAAGAAGTATGGTCCTACCAGTAGGCAATATTACTGTTACAGAAGACTTAGAAGTGGTAAGCGAAGCCCAACTTACTACTAGAACTTATAAATTAGATTTTGAACGCGGTAGATGTGTAGGCTTCATTGATCGTCGAGAAGCAATGGAACAAGCCATTAGGAAAGTACTGCAAACCAAACGTTTTGCACATCTGATTTATTCGGATGTATATGGTTTTCAAAATATGATTGGTGAAGACCGTTTATTTGTCCGAGAGGAGCTACCAAGACGGATTAAAGAAGCTTTGTTACAAGATGAACGAATTACTTCTATTGAAAAATTTAAACTAGATTTTGAAAAAGACGAGGCCTTCGTGTCCCTGACTGCTATTACGATCTATGGAGATGCAGATGTTCTAAGGGAGGCGATTCCAGTTGTTTGAACATAAAACTTTTGAGAGCATACTACAGGAGTTGTTAGACCGTGTACCAAATGATGTTGATAAAAGAGAAGGTTCAATTATCTATGATGCTTTAGCTCCAACTGCTATGAAAGTTGCTGAGGTATATTCAGATATGGATGTTCTGCTTCTTAGAACTTTCGCAGCTTCAGCAGACGGAGATGATCTAGAAAAACGTGTAAACGAACATGGTGTAGAAAGAAAGCCTGCCGGAAAGGCAATTCGCCGTGCATTATTTACAGATGGTGATGGTCAACCTCTTGATATAGCTATTGGTAGTCAGTATCGTTTGGACTCGATTGTTTATAAAGTATTGGAACGTATTGATATAGGCGAATTTAATGCTGAAGCTCAGTCATTTGGGGCAGGCGGTAATAAAGATTATGGAGAAATGTTACCTATAGAGCCAAACGATAAATTGGGTAAAGCTGTATTAGCTGATGTTATAGTCCCAGGTGAAGATGAAGAATCAGATGAATCTCTTTATCAAAAATATTCAGAGCATATTCGGGAGAAGGCTTTTGGCGGTAATCGCGCGGATTATAAGAAAAAGCTTATGGAAATCCAAGGTGTTGGTGGTGTACGGTTACGACGTGCACCTAATGGTGGTGGTACGGTAAAGGCCATCATTATTGACTCTGATTTTAGTGCACCAACACCTAAATTTATTTCGTATGTACAAGAGCTTATGGATCCAATTGAGTTCAAAGGTGATGGCTATGGAACAGCACCAATAGGTCATATGGTTACTATCGAAGGTGTTGATGTTGCAGATGTAGAAGTTGAACTAGAGCTAGTCTTAAACGGTGTAATATTAGGACAAGTCGAAGAAGAAATAAATCAAACACTCAGTGATTACTTTGCTGAGCTTCGAGCGAATTGGTTTAAGGATTTAGACATCATTGTTCGAATTACTAGGATAGAGTCAAGGTTATTAGAAATCGATGGGATAGAAGACATTGCATCGACGATATTAAATAATATTGCTTCTAATATTACTCTGAATGAGGAAATTCCTGTACTTACAAATGTGACAATCAAGGAAGTGAGTACATGACAAATGCATTTTTAGCTGAACTGCCCGCCTATTATAGAGACATAAGAGAGTTTCGCGAGTTATCAGAAACAGTCGCAATTGACTGGGATAAACTTGACGAAGCTCTTTTTGGTATTGAAAATGACCAGTTTATATTGACCTCTAGCGAGGCTGCTATCGCTCTTAGGGAAAAGGATTTCGGAATCCGACCTGATCTCAAAAATGAAACTCTGAAGTTCCGTAAACTTAGGATATTAGCTAGGATGCAAGAAAATGCACCGTATGTATTGGAGTATTTAATTAAGATTCTTACAGACTTGTTGGGTAAAAATAAGCATCAAATTCTGCTAGACATTGATAATTTTGAGATGGAAGTCGCAGTCGATGTTGAGCAAATAATTTACTATAACGAAGTAATTCGAATAGTTGAACGTATCGTTCCTTTGAATATTGAATTAATGACTACGATTCTTGCTTTAAAAGAGTGTCTATTTATTATTGGAGGTACGTATGCATGGCATCTTAATTATAAAATTTGTGGTCGTTTTAAAACAGCTCAAACACATGGCGTACTTGGGAAAGAATTAATTGAAGTTACAAGTAGCCCTTATGGTTTTATTACGGATACACGCATTTGCGGTCGATTTAGAGCAGGAGGTGTAAGGATTGAATGAGATACAACCATTGATGATAGATTTAACCCAACAATTTTTAAGTAATCTTGTTGCAGGTGCCAAGGTTACTATTGATGGTGTCGTTTACGACAAAGAAATATATCAAACAAGCATAAAGTACGGTTTACGGAAATATGTGAAACTTTCAACAGAACAAGGATTGGTGACTCGTGCAGCATTAGTTGATAGATACGGCAGAGAACTATATGTAAAAACAATGAACTATCAAAAAAAAGCACAGGGATTTGTTATCGCATTTCCTCTCCATCTTGATGCAAAGGAAGTGAAAATAAATGGGTAAGTTGATGAACGGTGAAATTCCATTAAATTTTAAAATCAATCCGTATGACCGCACACAATGGCATGATGATGTTGTTGATCCAATAACAAGCGAAGTAATTGAAGATGGCACCCCTTTTATGTCTGAGTATGCTAACAATTTTGAGTGGGGCATCTATAACGCGTATCGTTATTTAAATGAGATGTATCGTCAATTGGAGAGAGTGCGCATACAAATGGAACTTGATGGTCGCGTACCAGGTAACAGCGGAACTTTTGTTGATTCACTCGATGGCAGCACTAATAAAATTATTTTAGATAAAGCAATGACAGATATTATCGAAGCTGTAGCAATAGGTACTACTACTTTAAAAGTGGCTAGTGTTGATGGTTTTACACCATTTACGCAAGTCACTATTTTTGATGATGTAGCTAGTGAGGACGTTGTTATCACTGAGGTAGGTGCAGGCTTTATTAAAGTACAAGCTCTTAAAAATGCTTATAAAAAAGGTGCTAAAGTGGCTCGAAGTAATGTCTCAATTGATACGGTTAACGCTGAAATGGGTGTTGGAGATTGGGAAACGTACAAAGTTGATTTAGTGGAGGTGGTTTAGTATGGTTAAATATTATTACGATAAATATAATTCAAAGTTATCCAAAACTAAGTTACAAACGCTCTACGGTATGGCAGAAGATTCACCATTAGACGCATTCAAAAAAATATATCCTACTATAAACCATAGCCCCGATTTGTATGACACATTACAATACGATCCGTATTTAAATACTAAGAACAAGACCAGTGAAACGTTGGGTCAGGGTAGAATCTACTGGTTATACGAAGAACCGGGCAGGTGGGGTAATAAAGAATATTTCTTCTTATTCTACGACAATGTAGAAACGAGGGTATTGAGCGTACAATTAGATAACCGCTCAACATGTTCGTTCTATCTATACGGCGATAACTATGCGTCGAAAGATAAATTAAATTACGAACGTGGAACTCTTGTGGAAACGAATATACAAGCAGAAGACGGCACATATCCGGCAAACGGGCGTCATACGGATGGTTTTTGGTATGTTAAAGCTTCAATGGTAAATACTGCACCAACGCAACCAGGAGCATTTACGCAGCCATCGGGTTCTTTAGAAATTGGTGATTCTAAGGTATTCTCTGTAGGAGCTTCAACTGATGAAAATGGAAATCTATCTAAATACATTTGGGAAGTATCTATAAACGGAGCAACATACTCAAAAGCTGGAGAAACGACAACAAATAGTTTCCCTTATACAATCCCCACTGCAACAAGCCTAAAAATGCGCGTCAAGGCAGTTGATACTGTTGGATTAGAAAGTGCGTATCGTGAGAGCAGTCAATATACAGTTACAAAGCCAAAGTATTATTACAGTAAATATAGTGCAGTAGAATCATTATATCCATCGTATACCGCACAATCAGTTATTCGCTTTAATCCAGATGGAACAGGAAATAGACGCGTTGATTCTGAATTAATAAATATGGGTATGGATATAAAACTTGACCATTCGATGTATAAAACATCGATTTCTGTTATAGAATCGCAACGGAGATTGAGTATTGAACACGACTATAGGGGGCTTACATTAGGATATGGCTTGGGTTACCTTTTAGAAACTTATGGTCCAGGAGAACATTATTACTTTGAGGTAGGATACAACCCGAAGTTTTATAGTATTTATCCAACAACCAATTACGAGTGTACACTCTATGAATGGATCGTTGCTAGTTCTTATTCACGTGATTCACTCATTCAAAGCGATATTCAAGCAGAGGATGGCACGTATCCAACAAACGGACGTCATACCGACGGTAATTGGTATGTGCGTGGCAGTCGTGTAAGTCAATCCATCGCACCTCCGTCGCCATTTACAGAGCCAATATCAGGAAAGAAATTCAAGCCTGGTGAAACTGCTAATATTACATTTGGTGCTTCCAGTGCTGCTAATGTATCGTTATACGAGGTAGATCTCAGATACAACAGCACCGGCACATGGTCGCAATTACCTTACAACAACACGCTTATTCGTAGTTGGACTATTACAACGAACAAATCATTAAAAACAATAGAATTTCGAGTACGAGCAAAGAATACAAGTAGCGTTTATTCCGACTATGTTTATTCAGAGCCTTTCGTAATCGAGCATAACGTTGCTCCTACTGTGTCTTTAACTAGCCCGACAGAAAACGTAACACTGTATGAAAATGACATTTTAAACATTGCAGGAACAGCCTATGATGCTGATTCAGACCAATCAGTTACTGTTTACTACCAAATAAATAGCGAACAACGAAAGGTGTTGGCTACAAATATAAGCCAAACGCAAATTGCACTGTCTAAGCAACTAAAATTCAAAGGCAGTAAGCTATACGATGGTGATATAGTTCTCACTGGTATTCTAACAGATGGAGTAGCACAAAAGTTAAAAGTATGGGCCACTGACAGTGAAGGTGCTTCATCTATTATTATTGAAAAATCATTTTATGTTGTACCTAACAGAGCACCATTGCTATCGGTTGATACTGTTGTGCCGTCCGGTGTAGTGGATAACGATAGTTTTAAAATTAGCGGTAATGCAACGGATCATGATGAAAATTCTACTTTAAAGGTAACGAGACGTATCAATTCCGGAAACTCAGTTGAAATTTACAGTGGTACAGGAGGAGTATGGGAATTTGAAGTAGCTCTAGCGCAGCTAAACATCGGTGAGAATGCCATTGTCGTTGAGGTAATAGATAATTACGGTGCTAAGACTAGCAAAACGATAAAACTAAATAAAAATGAAGTGAAAACACCCATTTTGCAATCTGTTGCACGTTATAAAATCGAACCACCAAAGGGAACTGCAAAGGGTGTTTTGTTATTTATTGAACGTGACAGAGAGTTGGATTTAAAGGTTGAGTTGTCGATGACTTTAGCTGGTGAACAAGAGCAGTATGAAACACTAACACCAGAAGGTACAGCACCAATGTCATACGACGATAACATAGTAGAAGATACATTTTATTATGAAACAACAGAGCCGAAAGATAAAATCGTATTGAAACTGTCTACTACACGACCAGATGCTACTGTTAATCATAAAATCCACTTAATATCGGGAGCTGTAGAGTGATGGAATATAAAAAACGTAATAAAGATGGCACGTATGGCGAACCAATCAAAATCGGAACAGGGTTGAGCATTGATGAACAAGTTGCCTCACTGGGAGAACAATTAGCACAAGAGAAGATCAAAGACATACAGAAAGATTTACTTATCAATAGCCTTGGTGAAACAGTTACACAACTGAAGCTAGAAGTAATGTCCTTGAAGGGAGGTGGTGCATAATGCAATTTTGGCAGATTGCTTTTATGTATAAATGGGTGACAGCTGCTCAGTTGCGTTTAGCAGTTAAAACAGAAGCTAATCCTTTCGGTGAAATTACACCTAAACAGTATGAAGAAATTACAAAGCAAGATTTTGAAACGCAAGCAGAAGCTTAGCGTTATTTTTGATGTAAAAATCTTTATTTTGTAATAAGATGAATTTATTACAATTTATAAGGAGAACGTGTGTGATAAGATTAAGTCGATTATTACTTAAGTTAGCGGTATTACTCTTGCTAATATTCATTGTTTCAGGATTGATAATGTTATTTTTCGTTAGTTCTTTAAAAAGTATATTTATATGGTTGTTCATTCTAGGATTTGAGCTAGGTTTTCTCTTTGCAATTGTACTTATAGGATTTGTTATAATTAAAACAGTTAAAAAGAGAAGTAAAAAGCTAACTGAAGAACTTGAATTAAAACTTTCTAGTATTAATAATGATGGATATTATTTTGAATACACTCAAGAGGGAATGACTATTTATACTGCTATCAAAAAGAGAATCAAAAAAACACTATTAACAAGAAAAGAATTAAATAATATTTTTAAAAATGATTTATGTGTTGTGAGAAATTGGATGCTTGAAAATAACCATATTGAGTTATATGTCAATACACATGAAGCTATAATTAAAACTATTAAAAGAGAGTTTAAAGAAGACTTTAAGATAGAAACGATTAAAGTACTAAAGAAACCTAATTTATTGATATGGATATATACTGTATTTAAAATCAGAGGAAAAGTTACAAAAAGACCAAGTAATTTCGCTCTATATAAAATTAGTATCATAAAATAATTAATATATTAGATTTGTAATTTATATTCTTAAATATTGGAAATTATTAAAAGAACTATTGCCTTCCACAGATTATTGTGGAGGGCTTTTATTATGCAGAAAAGGAAGTGTTGTAATGGAAAAATGGATAGGAGCAATAAGTGGATTAATTGGCGCTTTAGTGTCTTATGCTGTGGATGGTCTAGGGATGGCTGTAACTGTTCTAATCGGATTTATGGCTATTGATTATCTTACAGGAATTATGGGCGGTATCGTTAACCGTAATTTAAACAGTCGTGTCGGTTTCAACGGCATCATACGAAAAATTTATTACTTAATGCTAGTCGGTTCAGTATATTTACTGTCGCTAGTAATACCAGGTATCGAGTACGCAGGTGATGGGGCAGCCATTGCATTCTGTGTACTCGAATTTATTTCTATCACAGAAAACGGTACAAAGATGGGCTTGCCAATGCCAGATTTTATTAAAGAACTTTTAGCAATTGTAAAGGATAAAACAGGGGAAGGTGAAACGAAATGAGTACAAGCGTAACTACTACATGTCGAGATCTTGCTGAACTTTTACCATCTGCACAAACAGCTTGCCGATTATTGTTCCAAGAATGCTTTAAAGCAGGTATTAAGAATATCTTCATTACTGAAACATACCGTAGTCAAGCTCGCCAGAATTACTTATATGCACAAGGACGAACGCGACCAGGGCAAATTGTTACTTGGACTTTAAACAGTAATCACAAGTCACGTCTAGCATGGGATATCGCTGTTGGTCCTCCACAATCATTATATGATGTGACAACGCTTAATCGAATCGGTTCTATCGCACGTAAGCTAGGCATTACATGGGGCGGCGATTGGGTGGGTAGTATTGACCGACCTCACTTTGAAGTTAAATCTTCTTGGAAGATGCCTAAAAGCTATAAGTTAGAAGGACAAGTAATAGTTCCAAGTAACAGTAAAGGAAAAGTTCAATTAATTGTGGAAGACAAACCAAAGGAGGAAATTAAAATGACAAATTGGAATCCAGGTTCACCAACTATGCAAACAGAAGCAGAAAACTATATCTCACATGCTGTAAAGGATGGTATTATTCAAACTTCACATTTAAAGGATTTACAAAGTGGAGCAATGACGACAGATCGTTTAATTGGGTTGTATATTACAATTCAGCAACGTAGAAATAAATAATCAAAATGATGACTAGTAAAGCTAATTTAGCCGAGCTAGTCTTATAACTTATTACACAATATTAAAGTGACAATTTAGTGAAATTTATTATCTGAATATAAGAATGATACTAATTGAAAATATCAAGTGTATTAGTGTGAATTTCACTAAAAATGTTACTTAAGTTATATAAAAAATAATGGCACGCCAAAATATGGCGGTATATATGGCGTGATTTGGCGGTATACGATAATAGACCGAAAAATAGATTTCGGAAACTCACCATTGAAATGGTATAACTGGAATTGGTAGGATAATAGTAACTCGAGTGTATTTATTTGCTATAGTAATTTAAATCTATTTTTTACATAAAGAAGGGTGGAAAACATGAAAAAATTCTCAAAAATAATTCTAGCTTTTACTTTAGCTCTATCTTCTTTGATGTTCGTTTCATTATCGGACACACAGAATGCTTACGCAGCTAGTAGTGCAGATTGTAAGAAAGACTCTAATTGTGGCAATTTTGTTAAACAAGATTTGGTGGTAAATCATTATATAGATTTATGGGGTATGAGCAAATTGGAAGTAAAATCAGGTTCAAGCTATGTTAAAATAGAAGATGGAGTTAGAATAAAAGGAATTAAGCCTGGTGGAGAAGTTGTAATTTATGCTTATGATAAAAGCGGTAAATATGTTATGTATAGTATTACTGTTTTAAAAACCATTTTTGGATAGATTGTTATTAAAAATAGTAACAAATGAACTAGAGCAAATAGCTCTAGTTTTTTCTTGCTAGAAACAGGATGTTAGTTCTATAAAAAATACAATCAAATGCCCAGGTACTCAATTTGAACTGCACCCTGTCAAGTAGACAGTGGAAATAATAAAAAATGTATTAAGCGGCTTGAGTCCTGAATTCTAACGGACTCAAGCCGTTTAATCGTTTCTGATAACGAT
>NZ_JBIWFC010000009.1:0-184462 GCF_044762845.1 Lysinibacillus sp. NPDC096382 | reverse complement strand
AACTCTCCATAAAAAGAAATTTGATTAGCTCAAATTGTTTTGCTGGCATCATGTTTGATGTCCAAAATTTTGTTTCGTTCACTAACTCAAGGTTAGCTAGTAAAAACTTTATTGATTACGTTTTGCTTGTTCAGTTTTCAAGGTTCATTAATCTTTGTTTTAAGCATCACCTCTTGGCGACTCACTAATAATATCAAGAATCTAAAACCATGTCAACACTTTCTCAAAAATAATTAATAGTTTTTTAAAATCTATTATTATTCTTCTACACCACTTTGTTCAGAGGATTAGTTAGCCTTGAATCAACATTTCATTTCACCTCCTATAGAGATAAGAGACTTCTGTAGCTGACGCTTTGCTTTCGCTACAAAAGACATTGTAACTGCTGTTTCACTTACGTTACATAAAACATTTCTGAAAGAAGTTAAATTATTTCAAAGAGATCATTTTTTCTAGTTCACTTCGTTTATTTAAAATATCAATTTTCTCGTACTTAGCTAGAGGTTAAAGTCTTTGTTGATACTTTAGTTTTATCACCTAAATAATTTATCGGTCGAATAAAAATAAAAAAGGCGAACGCCAATGTTAATGGGTTGCCCTTCTAACTATTATAAATCCGTTATAATACGTGAAATATAGAAAGTACGATTTTTACCTAAATCAAATATCTCTCCTGAATGACATAATTTGATAAGTGGTCGGGTTGGTGCAAATTTATTTACAAACATTACTTCGCCTTGTTCCAGATTAGATAATTCAACTATTGTTCCTATAGGAAGGTCGGCAACAATATCTATTAGTGCACGAACTACTTTAATATCAAACTTTCCAAATTCAGATTCATTAATCATCTCTATGACTCTAAAGGAAGATTGCTTCGTTCTATACACTCGCTCACATGTCATTGCATGGAATACATCTGCAACAGCGATGATTTGAGCGAAAGTAGAAATATTTGCGATTTTTTCCCCTTTCGGATAGCCACTACCATTTAAACGCTCATGGTGCTGGAAAATAGCCTCTTTCATTGTATCCTTTAAGATCGTTAAATCTTTGACCATATTATAGCTATAAATCGGATGCTTATAAATTTCATTAAACTCTTCCTCTGTTAAGGTTGTTTTTTTATCGCGGATACGTGGATGAACTTTTGCCATTCCACAATCAGCTAGCAACCCTCCAATTGCAACTTGTATTGTAATTCCTTTATCATAGCCTAATTTTTGTGTAATTACGGAAGAAATCAATGCTGTTGCTACACAATGATGGTACAAATAGTCTTTGGGATTTGAATACTCATTTAAATCAAAAATTATTGTACGATCTTCTAAAACCATTTCTAATAATGGCAAAATAATTTTACGTGCTTTCGTAATATCTACCTTTGCACCAGCTTCCCAATTTTTAAATTCCCTTTTGAATTGTTCAATAGAATTGTCATAAATCTTTTTAAAAGATGGAATAGCCTCTATTGGAACAACTAATTCTGTTTCTTTTATCTCTGATTGAGCCTCTATACCATCTTTATAAACTGGGACTCTCGATATATTAAAAGCAAAAAAAACTGGTAAATGTTCATGGGAAATTATCGTGTTTTTAAAAATTATTGGATATTGTGTATTAGCAAAAATATCTTCAGAAATTACTTTTCCAACACGTAACTCTGAAATAGGGATATGTATAGTTTCCACGTAATTAACTCCTCTTCACTATTTCACTTATAAGGTTAATTTTATTTTATCATGGAATTCAAAATAATTACTTATTTTTCATGATTTATGCTAAAAAACCGATGAACGGCAACACTAGCTGTCGTCATCGGTCTTTTATCATTCTTCTACTTGATCATTTTCTTCATTAGATTCTTCGTTAGATTCTTCTTCTTTTTCAACCTTCGCTACAGTTGCTACAAGCTCGTCATCACCTAAACGGATTAAACGAACTCCCTGTGTACTACGACCAATTAAAGAGATATCATTCACATCCATACGGATTAGCATGCCATTAATTGTAATAAGCATTAAATCTTCTGAACCATCAACAGTTTTTACAGCTACCATTGGACCGTTTTTATCAGTGATTTGAATTGTTTTTAATCCTACACCACCACGGCTCTGTAAACGATATTCTTCTTCAGAAGTACGTTTACCGTAACCTTTTGCTGTAACAACTAAAATTTCCTCTCCTGGTTCAACGATTTCCATACCAACTACTTCGTCACCATCACGTAGTTTAATACCTCGTACACCACCTGCAGTACGGCCCATTGAACGAATATCCTCTTCTTGGAAACGTACAAGCATTCCATCACGAGTACCGATAATCACTTGTTTATCTCCATCTGTTAAACGAACAGAAATAAGATCATCGTCTTCTCGTAAACTTATAGCTATTAAGCCGTTTGTTCGGATGTTAGCAAATTGAGATACTGGTGTACGCTTTGTAATGCCTGTTTTAGTAGTGAAGATAAAGTATGCATCTTCATCAAATGAACCAACACGGATCATTGCTGTTACTTTCTCACCTTTTTCAATATTGAGTAAGTTAACAATCGGTAATCCTTTCGCTGTACGGCCAAATTCCGGAATCTCATAACCTTTTGCTCTAAATACTTTTCCTTTTGTAGTGAAGAACAAAATTGTATCGTGTGTAGATGTATTCATAAGATGCTCTACAAAATCATCTTCATTTGTGCCCATACCTTGTACACCACGACCACCACGTTTTTGACTACGATATGTATTCGCAGCTAAACGTTTGATATAGCCATTGTGCGTTAAAGTTATAACCGAATTTTCGACTGGGATTAAATCCTCGTCCTCAATCATTTCTAAACCACCAGATGTTATTTCAGTGCGGCGTATATCGTTAAAACGATCTTTTAGTTCGACTATTTCAGTACGAATAATATCAACAATTTTAGCCTCATCCGCTAAAATCGCTTTTAATTCAGCAATTAATATTTGAAGCTCTTGATATTCTGCTTCAATTTTTTCACGCTCTAATCCACTTAAACGAACTAAACGCATATCTAAAATCGCTTGCGCCTGACGTTCAGATAAATTAAATCGTTCCATTAATTGTGGTTTTGCTTCATCACCGCTTCGCGAACCACGGATAATAGCAATAATTTCGTCGATATGATCAAGGGCAATACGTAAGCCCTCTAAAATATGCGCACGATCTTCTGCTTTTCTTAAGTCAAATTCCGTACGACGGCGAATAATAACCTTTTGGTGCTCTAAATAATGATGCAGCATTTCTTTTAAGCCCATTACTTTAGGCTGACCATTTACTAATGACAGCATATTAATACCGAAGCTCGACTGCATTGCCGTTTGTTTATATAAATTATTTAAAACTACATTGGCATTTGCATCTTTGCGAACTTCGATGACTACTCGCATACCACGTCGGTCAGACTCATCGCGTAGGTTTGTAATACCATCAATTTTTTTATCGCGTACAAGCTCTGCTATTTTTTCAATAAGCTTAGCTTTATTGACCTGGTATGGTAATTCATGAATAAGAATCGTCTCTTTACCATTTGATTTCTGTTCAATCTCTACCTTTGCACGAATAATGATCGAGCCACGACCTGTTTCGTAGGCACGGCGAATACCGCTACGGCCCAAAATTAATCCACCAGTTGGGAAATCAGGTCCTGGGATAATCTCCATCAATTCTTCCGTTGTAATAGCTGGATTTTCAGAAAGTGCAATCACGGCATCTATCGTTTCACCAAGTTGATGTGGCGGAATATTTGTCGCCATACCAACCGCAATTCCTGCCGCTCCATTTACTAATAAGTTTGGATAGCGACTAGGAAGGACAATAGGTTCCTTTTCTGAACCATCATAGTTATCTGTATAGTCAATTGTGTCTTTATTTATATCGCGAAGCATTTCCATCGCTATACGAGACATACGCGATTCCGTATAACGCATCGCTGCCGCTCCGTCACCATCAACAGATCCAAAGTTACCATGACCATCGACTAGCATGTAACGATAGCTGAAATCTTGCGCCATACGTACCATTGCATCATAGATGGATGAGTCACCATGTGGGTGGTATTTACCCATTACGTCCCCAACGATACGTGCTGATTTTTTGTACGCTTTATCTGCTGTATTCCCTAGCTCTTGCATGCCATATAAAATACGGCGATGTACAGGCTTCAATCCATCTCGTACGTCTGGTAATGCACGAGAAACGATTACACTCATCGCATAATCGAGGAAGGATGTTTCAATTTCTTTTGTTATATTAACTCCTTTAACACCGGAGCGTTCTTGTTCTGACAAAGTGTAGACCTCCTCTCAAGAAAAATTAAATATCTAAATTAGCGTATACAGCATTTTCTTCGATAAATTGACGACGCGGTTCAACTTCATCGCCCATTAAACGCTCAAATGCTTGGTTTGCTTTAATTGCATCATCTAATTCTACTTGTAACAATGTGCGGTGCTCAGGATCCATGGTAGTTTCCCAAAGCTGCTCTGCATTCATTTCCCCAAGACCTTTGTAGCGCTGTATATTTGGTTTTGGCATTTTTGGTAGTCGTTCTAAAATTTCTTTTAATGTTTCTTCATCATAGCAATATTCGACATGCTTACCTTGCTTAACTTGATAAAGAGGTGGCTGTGCAATATAAATATAACCTGCCTCTACAAGAGGTCGAAGGAAACGGAAGAAGAATGTTAGTAGTAATGTGCGAATGTGGGCACCATCGACGTCGGCATCTGTCATAATAACAATCTTATGATAACGAGCCTTTTCTAAAGTAAACTCTTCTCCAATACCTGTGCCGAATGCTGTAATCATCGCACGAATTTCTGCATTCGATAAAATTTTATCTAAACGTGCTTTTTCGACGTTAAGGATTTTACCACGTAACGGTAAAATTGCTTGGAAGTGTCGATCACGTCCAGATTTCGCAGATCCTCCGGCAGAGTCACCCTCAACGATATAAATTTCGCATTCGGCTGGATTTGTTGAAGAACAGTCAGCTAATTTACCTGGCAAGCTTGATACTTCAAGTGCACTTTTACGACGTGTAAATTCACGTGCTTTTTTAGCAGCTACACGTGCACGAGCAGCCATTAAACCTTTTTCAACAACTTTACGAGCGACAGTTGGATTTTCTAACATAAATCGTTCAAAACCATCTGAGAACAAGGAGTTAGTAATTTGGCTAACTTCAGAGTTACCAAGTTTTGTTTTTGTTTGTCCTTCAAATTGTGGATCAGGATGCTTAACTGAAACAATAGCTGTTAACCCTTCACGAACATCCTCACCAGTAAGGTTTGCATCTGATTCTTTTAATAACCCATTTTTTCGCGCGTAATCATTAATAACACGTGTTAGAGCCGTTTTAAAACCAGATTCATGTGTACCGCCTTCATACGTATTAATGTTATTAGCAAATGAAAAGATATTAGAAGAGAATCCAGCATTATATTGCATAGCAATTTCAACTGAAATACCATCCTTTTCTCCAAGAACATCTATTGGATCATGGATTGGCTCTTTAGTTTGATTCAAATGCTCAACATAAGAACGAATACCACCTTCATAATGATACGTAGTAGAACGTTCCTCACCTTCGCGTTCATCAGCAATTGTAATCCTAATACCGCGATTCAAATAAGCTAATTCACGAATACGGTGTGCTAAAATATCATATTCATAAACAGTCGTTTCTTTAAATATTTCAGGGTCTGCTTTAAAACGTGTAGTTGTTCCATTATGATCTGAATCACCGATAACCGTTAGCTCTTGCACAGTTTTCCCACGTTCAAATTTAATTTCATGAATATGACCCTCACGATGAACTTGAACGATCGTCTCAATTGATAAAGCATTTACAACAGATGCCCCTACACCATGAAGACCACCAGAAACTTTGTATCCTCCACCGCCGAACTTACCGCCAGCATGGAGCACTGTCATAATAACTTCAACAGCAGGCTTACCCATTTTCTCTTGAATACTTACTGGAATACCACGACCATTGTCTTCTACACGAATCCAATTGTCTTTTTCTATCGTTACTTTTATATCTGTACAAAATCCTGCAAGAGCTTCATCAATACTATTATCAACAATTTCCCATACTAAATGGTGAAGCCCTTTAGAGCTTGTTGAACCGATATACATCCCTGGTCTTTTACGTACCGCTTCTAAACCTTCTAATACCTGTATCTGATCGGCTTCATAAGCTTGATTTTGTAAACCTTCGTTCTCTATAGCCACGGCTTTCATCTACTCCTTCATAACATCATTGTGTGTAAATGAATGAACAGTCAACCGAGCTGACTATTACCATTCTTTTGTAATCTAAAAAACTCCCGGGCTAACTTTCTTCAATCGCGCCTTGTTTCACGTGAAACAGCTGTGCATGCTCCATCGTTTCATGGTGAATTCCATCAACACTTGTAGTCGTAACAAAGGTTTGAACTTCACCTTGAATGGTATTTAATAAATGCGATTGGCGATAATCGTCGAGTTCTGACAATACATCATCTAAAAGTAGTATGGGTGTTTCATTTGTTTCTTGTTTAATTAACTCGATCTCAGCAAGTTTTAATGAAAGAGCGGTTGTACGTTGCTGTCCTTGTGAACCATATGTCTGAACATCATAGCTATTTACCAAAAACTGCAAATCATCTCGGTGTGGACCAACTAGTGTTACACCCCGATCAAATTCACGCGGCTTAGCTTCTATTAGCTTTTTATGCAAGAAGTCTTCAATTTCACTGGAAGTATGTTCTTTTTCAATACCAGCAACTGTGCGGTATTTAATAACTAATGTTTCCTTCCCTTGTGAAATACCTGCGTGAATTGGCTCTGCCCACTCCTGCAATAAATCCATAAATTGAAATCTTTTTCGAATAATTTGGGTAGCTGCGTGAATATATTGTTCATTATAAACCTCGTACATCACGTCATCTGGCATTGCTTTCCCTTGATTCATCTTTAAAAAGTGGTTACGTTGCTTTAAAACTTTTTGGAAAGTTAATAAATCATGTAAATAAACAGGCGAAATTTGCCCAATCTCCATATCAATAAAACGTCGTCGTATTTGCGGACTTCCCTTTACGACATTTAAATCTTCGGGTGCAAACATCACGACATTCATTTGACCAATATAATGACTTAGGCGACTTTGTTCTATGTGATTTATCTTACCTTTTTTGCCTTTTTTCGTAATCGTAAGTTCAATCGGTAAAATACCATGCCTTTTTTGAACGGCCCCTTCTATTTTACCATAGTCTGAATCCCAACGTATTAATTCTTTATCGTTCGTCGTGCGGTGGGATTTAGCCATCGCCAATACGTAAATAGATTCCATAACATTTGTTTTTCCTTGAGCATTTTCACCAATGAAAACATTAATTTTTGGAGAGAAGTTTAAAGCTAAGGCATCATAGTTACGGTAATTTGTAAGTTTTAATTGCTCTATATGCATAATCTACTGCCCAGCGGTACCAACGATACGAAATCGACCACATCCAGGAATATTTACAATGTCACCGTCACGTAATTTACGACCGCGGCGATCATCTATTTCTCCATTTACATATACATCATTTTCGTGTAAAAACCACTTGGCCATACCACCAGAGCTAATGGCATCAGTCATTTTTAAAAGTTGCCCTAATGTGACAAACTCTATATCAATTTCAATGTCCTTCATAGCTGAGTTCCCCTCCAAATACAGATCGTCTATCTCTCTATCATACCTAAAAATTCACCATAAGTAAAAAAAGATAGCCGCAATTAGCGACTATCAGTACATTTTTCAAGGTCCTTTGAGTTTGAAATGATGGAGTTTATTCTCTCCAACAAAAATTATTTACTTCTTTCACTGATTCCGGACACAATTTGGCCTCGATTTAATTGATTTTTTAATACGTACGCACAGGTAAAATCAATTGTAAAATAGCATCGTCATGAACAGAACGTAAAATAAATGGTCTCATTGCCCCTGTGAATTGAATGACTACTTCTTGACCATCAATTGCTTTTAGTGCTTCCATCATGTATTTCGCACTGAAAGAAATTTTTAAGTTCTCCCCTTCTAATGACTCAACAGGAATTTCCTCTTGTACTTTACCGATTTCTGGAGAGTTAGAAGAAACTTCGACAGCTTGATTATCTAAAATCTCAAAACGTACAACATTGTTACGATCGCCACGAGCAACAAGAGATGCACGATCGATTGCTTGTAATAATGATTTACCATTAATCGTTAGATTTGTTTGGTACTCTTCTGGAATTAAACGTGATGTATCTGGGTAGTTACCTTCAAGTAAACGAGAGAAGAATAATACTTCTCCTGTTTTAAATAATACTTGCTGACTTGTTATAACAATTTGTACAAGATTTGTAGAATCCTCTAAAACTTTATTTAACTCATTTAAGCTTTTACCAGGAATTACAACACTATGTTCAACCTCAGGTAAATTTTCCAGTTGAACTTTACGTCTTGCCAAACGGTGGCTATCTGTTGCAACACAGATTAATGTTTCATTTTTTATCTGCCAGTTTACACCTGTCAACACCGGTCTGCTTTCTGAAGTGGCAACAGCGAATACTGTTTCACGGATAATTGATTTTAATAGATCTGCAGGAATAGTAAATTTTTGATCTTCTGTTAATTCGGGTAATAAAGGATATTCAGTAGCATCAGAGCCAATTAAGTGGAATTCAGATTTACCTGAACGGATATGAGTTTGGAAACCAGTTGTTACTTGAATTTCAACCTCATTTGTTGGTAACTTACGTACAATTTCATTGAACATACGAGCTTGTACAACAATTGATCCTGTTTCTGTTATATGAATTATTTGTTGGCCATCTTCTTCAACTGGAATAAATGTTTGAATTGTAATATCAGCATCACTACCTGTTAAGCGAATACCCTCATCTGTTACATCAATTTTTATCCCCGTTAAAATCGGTATAGTCGTTTTTGAACTTACGGCTTTCATGACATCATTTAAACCCTCTAATAAACGGTCACGTAAAATATCAAATTTCATTCGTTTTCCCTCACATATTTATATTATTTATTTATATAAAATAAAAAAGATATAGTAATAGGTCCTGTGGATTTGTGGATAAGTGCTTCCAAGTGAATAAAATCAGTCTATCCACATGTAGATAGACTGTGTATAAGTTTGTGTTTAAATGTTTGTGTTGTCCACAACATTATTTCCCTAACATGCTTCGAATTTGTTTAATATCTTGCTGTAGCTGAACGTCATTTTTCAACATAGAAGATATTTTTTCGTGAGCATGGATAACAGTAGTATGGTCACGTCCACCAAATTCTTCGCCAATTTTCGGCAGCGAAAAATCTGTTAATTCGCGAGATAAAAACATGGCGACTTGACGCGGGAAGGCAATTAACTTCGTACGTTTTTTCGCGACAAAATCCTCTAAACGAATGTTAAAGTGCTCTCCTACTGCATTTTGAATGTCTAATATCGTGACAGTTCGCGGCTTTGAATTAGGGATAATATCCTTTAATGCTTCAGCAGCCAAAGTTGCATTAATATCCTTGTTAACTAGTGATGAATAGGCAACGACGCGAATAAGCGCACCTTCAAGCTCCCGGATATTGGAGTCAATCTGGTTCGCAATATAGAGCATGACTTCATTTGGCACTTCTAG
Organism: Lysinibacillus sp. NPDC096382; assembly: GCF_044762845.1. NCBI lineage: Bacteria > Bacillati > Bacillota > Bacilli > Caryophanales > Bacillaceae > Lysinibacillus > Lysinibacillus sp. NPDC096382. The sequence continues at coordinate 174,778 of NZ_JBIWFC010000009.1, read as the reverse complement.
GCCATCAGCCTTTGCTTTTTTTCGAAGAATGGCGATACGAGTTTCCAAATCAGGGGGCGCAATATCTGTAATTAGTCCCCATTCGAATCGAGAACGTAAACGATCTTCCAAGGTCGGTATTTCCTTAGGAGGACGGTCACTAGAAATAACAATTTGTTTCGATTCTTCATGCAATGTATTAAAAGTATGGAAAAATTCTTCTTGAGTTGATTCTTTTCCAGCTAGAAATTGAATATCATCAATTAGCAGTACATCTACATTGCGATATTTATTGCGGAAATCAAGTGCCTTATTATCTCGAATTGAGTTAATAAATTCATTTGTAAATTTTTCAGATGATAAATATACCACCTTTGCATTTGGATTATGTTCAAGTACATAATGACCAATCGCATGCATTAAGTGTGTTTTGCCAAGCCCTACTCCCCCATAGATAAAAAATGGGTTATAAGCCTTCGCAGGCGCTTCTGCGACAGCTAGCGAGGCAGCATGTGCAAAGCGGTTACCAGAGCCAATAACAAATGTATCAAAAGTATATTTCGGGTTTAACATACCTGGTGAAATATCATGATGATCGTCATTTTTTGCTTGGATAATCGGCGCTGGTAAATCAAAATCGTCCGAATCCTGGTTTTTTTGAACAACAAACTTAATAAGCAAGTCTTCGCCTGTAAGCTCCGTTAATATACCTGTAATCAAATGAATATAATGATTTTCAAGCCAGTCTCGAGCAAACGAATTTGGCGCAGCAATTGTCACAGTAGAACCACTACCATTGTAGGAAAGTAGTTTAGTAGACTTTAGCCACGTTTCGAAGCTTGGTTTAGAAATTTTTTGTTCAACTTGAGCCAGGACATTATTCCATAGTTCTTCTAAATGTTCCAAGCTGCTAATCTCCTTTTCAGTTCAATACAATTAAAAGCGCATTTATAGAAACGGTAAATACGTTCATTTTACAACTAGTCCACAAACTCACAAGTTGTGGATAAAAGTTAACCAAAGGCTGTGATAAAAATTATCCACAGCATATCAACAGTTGTGGATAAAATTAAAGTTCATTTCAGTTTTCAACAAAGTGAAGCACAGATATCGTATCAGAAAAACAAAGCTATTTCAATAGTTTGTGAAACTTATCCACATACCTTTCATTTATGCACTTCCAAGTTGTCCACAAGGTCTGCGTATGTGAAAAAGGTGTAGATAAGTGTTGTGGATAAAAAAATATGCAAAAAATACTATACACAACTCTGTGTAAAAAAAACAAGTACTCTGTGGATAATTTATTTTTATTTAGCAGAAGATGATCGAAATAAAAAATAGACATAGATTTGCGTAAATATAGAAATTTATAAAATTCATTGACAAAATAACTAGTTACTTTATATAATATTCAAGTCTGTATGTTGAAAAATTCAACTCATCCAGGAGGTGTCTATATAAATGAAACGTACTTACCAACCAAAAAAACGTAAGCACAGCAAAGTTCACGGTTTCCGCGCACGTATGAGCACGAAAAACGGTCGCAAAGTTCTTGCTGCTCGCCGTCGTAAAGGAAGAAAAGTATTATCAGCATAAAATAAGTCCACTGAGACACATCAGTGGTCTTTTTTTTCTTTATTTTTGGTAAACCTAAAAATGAGGATTAAAGGATAATTATCGAGTAGCAGGTGAAAGTAATGAAAAAACGCCAACGAGTGAAAAAAAACGATGATTTTCAAAAGGTGTTTAAAAAGGGTAAATCTTTCGCTAATCGTCAGTTTGTCGTATATTTTTTAGAAAAAGAGGGACAAGCGGAATTTCGTATAGGATTATCGGTTAGTAAAAAGCTTGGGAATGCAGTAACACGCAACCAAATCAAACGCTATATTCGACAAAGTATTCATGAATTAAAGGATGAACTAAAGCCGAATATGGACTATGTTATTATCGCCAGACAACCGGCGGCCACGATGGATTTTCATGAAGTAAAACAAAGTTTGCAGCATGTGCTACGAATCGCAAAAGTATTGAAGAAAGCCTAATATGGATGGCAACCAAAGTGGTGAGATAGAATAGTTTAGTTTCTGCGCGAAAGTGAAGCCAATGTAAATACGTATAAGGGTATTTTAAAATCGGATTTTCACTGCAATATATGAATTATTAGTAACATTACTTAGCAAATATGTGCCCGTTGTTAGAATATTTAGTAGAGTGAAACGATATATGCATGATAAAATAACTGATAACTTTATTCAGTTGCAGGAAACTGTAATTGTCTAAAGAAGAGAATGCATATAGTTTTAGAAAAAGTGAATAGTATTTGTAGGGGGAAAAAGGTTGAAGAAACAACTTTGGGTAATTTTGTCGCTAGCATCAGTAGCATTACTACTATCTGGTTGTACAGAATTTAAAGAACCAATCTCCAAAGAAAGCACAGGCTTCTGGAATGAATTCATTGTTTGGCCTTTAGTGTCAGCGATTAAATACTTTGCTGAGTTGCTCGGTTCATATGCATGGGGGATCATTGTTGTAACGATTATCATTCGTTTAGCAATTCTTCCATTGATGATTAAACAAACAAAGAGCTCTAAGAAAATGCAAGAAATTCAGCCAAAATTGAAGGAATTGCAAAAGAAGTATGCTTCTAAGGATGCACAGACACAGCAACAGTATCAAAAAGAGATGATGCAACTTATGAGTGAGTCTGGTGTCAATCCACTTGCTGGATGTTTACCTGTATTCATTCAAATGCCAATTTTAATTGGTTTCTACCATGCGATTAGTCGTATGAATGCTACACCTGCTTTTGATTTAGGGAATTTCTTTATTTTCCCGTTAGCAGAAACTGCACCGACACTAGCAATTACGGCTGGTTTAATGCAATTTATCGTTTTACGTACGGGCCCAGCGATGGATAACCCACAAATGAAAATAATGATGTACATTATGCCATTTATGATTATTGCTTTCGGTATGGCATTACCAGCAGCATTATCACTATACTGGGTAATCGGTAACATTATTTCGATTGCTCAAAACCTGTTTATTTACAAACCTTGGGAAAAAAATAAAACACAACCTGCTCAAAATGGAGGGGCTAAAAAGTGAAACAACATACGCAAATAGGCGCAACAACACAAGAAGCGATCTCATTGGCGTTACAGAAACTTGGCAAAACCCGTGAACAAGTAGATGTTGAAGTTTTACAAGAAGGTAAAAAAGGATTTTTAGGTTTTGGTGCACGATCTGCAGAAGTTCGTGTAACAGTAAAGGAAGTACAGGTTCGATCAACAATTGAAGTAGAAGAAGCTGAACAGCAAAATACGACTCAATTTGTCGAACCAACAGTAATAGATGATGTTGAAACAATAAGTTCACAAGTTTCTGAACAACCAAGTGATATCGAAACTGTTCAACAAATCGTAGAGGAACAAAAAGAGGAAGAAGAAACCTCGATAAACCCAATTGAAGATGCAAAGACTTATTTAGTAAATATTGCTGAACAATTGGGTATTCATGATCTTGAGATTGAAACGACACGTGAAGGGAAATATGTATTATTTCAACTGAAAAGCGAGAAAGCTGCACTGCTTATAGGGAAACGTGGTCAAACATTAAATTCCCTACAGCAATTAACACATCTTGTGTTAAATAAAAGTGCCAAGCAGTTCTTAATGGTGAAATTAGACGTAGAAAACTATCGTGAACGTCGTCAAGAAGCTTTAGAATTACTAGCAGATCGTATGGCGGATAAAGCACTTCGCTTAAATCAGCGTGTGACATTTGAGCCAATGCAGTCGTACGAGAGAAAAGTTATTCATAATCAATTGGCAAATCGCCTTGATATTGAAACATATTCAGAAGGAACGGAGCCTAATCGTTATTTAGTTATTGAACCTGTAAAGAACGGCTAAACTTCGTAAAAAACATACAGACAAAAATAAAAAGTCATTTTATCGTCATGATAAAATGACTTTTTTTATGTTGTTGAAAAACTAGATGGTTAAGGGATTTTTATGAATGTTGTGGTGTCTCAGATGAGGGTAATTTCCGTTCCAGGTTACTTGCTTGTCGCTGACGCTTCGCTGACGCTTCGCTTTCGCTCAGAGTAAGGCTTCCTCCGCTGCGCTCCGTGCAGGGTCTTGCCTGTCTCGCTTTCTCACGGGAGTCGAGTAGCCTTCCACTCCAATTCGCGATAGTGTAGAACTTTTATAAGTTTTATTATTCAATTCTAAAGTGAACACTATATCTATTCACCATAATCGAAAAGAAAAGACTTATACCTGTAACATGAATTACACAACATTTATTATTACTGCCGCTTCGCTTTCGCAAAGATAAACAATGCTGAAGTTTTCGTTTTATTACTATAAATTTTGAGTGACCTGCCAGAAGATATCTGCCAGGGGAAGTAGTTGATTGGAGTGGAGACTGAGCGACTCCTCGGGGCTCATCGGACGCCCCCCAGGAAAGCGCTCAGTCGGAACGGAAATCAACCCCTCATTTTGCCGAAAAGCATACTTTATTCATTGGCACGATATTTTTAAAATCAAGTGTGAACGCTTTAGCATTTGTAGCCTTTGTCGAAATACGGGCTATAATGTAGAGCTTTCTGATTATCCACAATTGGAAATTATCCTTACTTTAGATTTTGCAGAAAATATGTTAGTCTAAGGTGTTAGTAAGTATTGGTCGGTTTTATTTATCCACATGTGGATAACGTTAAGGAGGTCATTAAATGGAGTTCGATACAATTGCTGCGATATCCACACCTATGGGTGAAGGAGCTATTGCTATTGTTCGTTTAAGTGGGGACGAAGCAGTCGCGATTGCAGATAAAATATTCAGATCGCCTGGTGGTAAAAGTTTAACAACGAAGGCTTCACATACAATTCATTATGGACATTTGGTTGATCCAAAAACAGATGAGATTGTAGAGGAAGTAATGCTGTCATTAATGCGTGGGCCTAAAACATTCACTCGTGAGGATGTAATAGAAATTAACTGTCACGGGGGACTAGTTTCGGTGAACCGTGTATTAAAGCTAGCATTAACAAATGGAGCAAGACTCGCAGAGCCAGGTGAATTTACAAAACGCGCATTCTTAAATGGACGTATCGATTTATCACAGGCTGAGGCAGTGATGGATTTAATAAGAGCAAAAACTGATAGAGCGATGAATGTTGCGTTGGGACAAATGGATGGCAAATTATCGCGTTTAATTGGTGACTTACGCCAAGCATTACTAGAGACATTAGCACAAGTAGAGGTTAATATAGATTATCCGGAGTATGATGATGTAGAAGAGATGACGGTACCAGTATTAGTAGAAAAATGTACATGGGTACGAAATGAAATTATTAAACTTTTGCAAACATCTTCTCAGGGAAAAATATTACGAGAGGGTCTATCAACTGTTATTTTAGGCCGCCCAAACGTTGGGAAATCTTCTCTTTTAAATAGCTTAGTACAGGAGAACAAGGCTATTGTGACAGATATAGCTGGTACAACTCGTGATATTATAGAAGAGTACGTGAATGTACGTGGTGTTCCGCTTCGTTTAGTCGATACAGCTGGTATTCGAGAGACAGAGGATATCGTCGAACGAATTGGTGTTGAACGTTCACGTGAGGCGTTGCGTGGCGCAGATTTAATTTTATTTGTTTTAAACTACGCAGAGGAATTGACTGCCGAGGATGAACGTCTATTCGAAACAATTCAAGCGATGGATTACATCGTTATTGTCAATAAAACAGATCTACCGCAAAAAATAGATATAGCTCGTGTCAAAGAGCTAGCAGGCAATCATCGCATTGTGACAACTTCTCTTTTACAGGAAGAGGGCATCGCAGAGCTAGAGGAAGCAATTGCCGCGCTATTCTTTGAAGGGCAAATTGAAGCGGGCGATTTAACATATGTTTCAAATGCAAGACATATAGCATTACTTCATCAAGCACAAGCAACGGTCGAGGATGCATTAGCTGGAGCACAAGCTGGTGTACCTGTTGATATGGTGCAAATAGATGTTACTAGAACTTGGGAAATACTTGGGGAAATTATCGGCGACACAGTACAAGAAAGCCTAATCAATCAGTTATTTTCACAGTTCTGCTTAGGAAAATAATTTTACTAAAGAAAGGAAGATACGAGCTATGCCAACAAATTATGAGGCAGGCACGTTTGATGTTATCGTAATTGGCGCAGGTCACGCAGGTTCTGAAGCTGCACATGCTGCTGCCAAAATGGGTGCTAACACACTGATGTTAACAATCAATGTAGATATGATTGCATTTATGCCATGCAATCCTTCCATTGGTGGTCCTGCCAAAGGAATCGTAGTACGAGAAATTGACGCATTAGGTGGCGTCATGGGGAAAGTTATTGATAAAACGCATATTCAAATGCGGATGTTAAATACAGGGAAAGGCCCTGCTGTGCGTGCATTACGTGCACAAGCGGACAAAGTTTTATACCAACAAGAAATGAAACGTGTGTTGGAGGAAACTGAAAATTTAACAATTCACCAAGGAATGGTGGAAGAGCTAATCATTGAAAACGGGGAAGTAAAAGGTGTTATTACACAAATTGGTGCTATTTATCGCGCTAAAACAGTTGTTATCACAACAGGTACATTCCTTCGTGGTGAAATCATTATTGGTGACGTAAAATATTCAAGTGGTCCTAATAACCAACAACCGTCAATTCGTTTAGCTGATAACTTAAAAGAGCTTGGTTTTGACCTTGTGCGTTTTAAAACAGGTACACCACCACGAGTGAATAACCGAACAATTGATTATGATAAAACAGAGATTCAACCAGGAGATGATGTTCCACGTGCATTCAGCTTTGAAACAACTGAATTCATCATGGATCAGCTACCTTGCTGGTTAACTTATACAAGCCTAGAAACACATGAAATTATCGAGGAGAACTTACATCTTTCACCGATGTATTCAGGGATGATTAAAGGTACGGGTCCACGTTATTGCCCTTCTATTGAAGACAAGGTTGTGCGATTTAACGATAAACCGCGCCATCAAATTTTCTTAGAGCCAGAAGGTCGCAATACACGTGAAGTATATGTACAAGGTTTATCAACTAGCCTACCAGAGCATGTGCAAACGCGTTTACTAAAATCAATTCCAGGCTTAGAAAAAGCAGAAATGATGCGTGCTGGTTATGCTATTGAGTATGATGCGATTGTGCCAACACAATTGTGGCCAACTTTAGAAACAAAACGTATTAAAGGTTTATATACAGCTGGTCAAATTAATGGAACATCAGGTTACGAGGAAGCGGCTGCTCAAGGCTTAATGGCTGGGATAAATGCTGCTGCTAATGTGCTTGGTAAACAAGAATTAACTTTAAGCCGCTCGGATGCTTATATTGGCGTATTAATTGATGATTTAGTAACTAAAGGAACAAATGAACCGTATCGCTTATTAACATCTCGTGCAGAATATCGTTTACTACTTCGTCATGATAACGCTGATTTACGTTTGGTAGAGCTAGGTTATAATATAGGAATGATTACTGAAGGAAGATATGCAGCATTCAATGAGAAAAAAGAGCTGATTGAAAACGAAATTGCACGTCTCCGTGAAGTGATTATTAAACCAAATGAAGCAACACAAGCTACTATTCGCTCTGTAGGTGGTAGTGAGCTAAAAGATGGTATCCGTGGAGCAGATTTATTAAAACGTACAGAAATGCATTATGCGTTAATTTCTTCGTTAATTCCAGCAGACATAGAGTTTTCGGATGAAGTGAAGGAACAAATTGAAATTCAGCTTAAGTATGAAGGTTATATTGAAAAAGCATTGCAACAAGTTGAGAAGCTTCATAAAATGGAAAATAAAAAAATCCCTGAAAATATTGATTATGACGCTATTTCAGGTCTAGCAACAGAAGCTAGACAAAAATTAAAACAAGTTACACCACTTTCCATTGCCCAAGCATCGCGAATCTCTGGTGTAAACCCAGCAGATATTTCAATATTACTTGTTTATATTGAGCAAGGTAAAATTGCACGTGTCAGCGGCGAATAATTAACAACAGTAAAGTGAATAAGAGGCGGGCATACCTTTGTGCCCGCTTCCTATTTTTAAGGCTAGTCTTATTTTTATATAGTTGATTTGTAAATGGGAACGAGTACATGCTTACAAATCAAAAATAGGGATAGTAAAGCCAGTTAGAAAAAGGAGACTTTACATGAACGAACAACAATTTATCGAGGCTCTGAAGGAAAAGGGCATTGAACTTTCTGAAAAGCAGATGGCTCAATTCAAAAAATACTTTGAGTTACTTGTTGAGTGGAATGAAAAGATGAACTTAACTGCTATTACGGATTTAGAAGGAGTTTATTTAAAGCACTTTTATGATTCGATTAGTGCCTCTTTTTATTTTGATTTTTCAAAAGTGACGACAGTTTGTGATGTTGGAGCAGGTGCTGGTTTCCCAAGTATTCCAATTAAAATCTGCTTCCCACATTTACATGTAACAATTGTCGATTCTTTAAATAAAAGAATTACATTTTTAAATCATTTAAGTGATGAGTTACAATTAGATAATATGAATTTCGTACATGCCCGTGCAGAGGAATTTGCACAAAATGCGAAATATCGTGAACAGTTTGATGTTGTAACAGCTCGTGCGGTAGCCCGATTATCAGTCTTATCGGAGTTATGTGTACCACTAGCGAAGCAAGGTGGCTATTTTGTTGCTTTAAAAGCGGCAGCTGGTGCGGAAGAATTAAAAGATGCAAAAAAAGCATTGGCCACATTAGGGGTTGCACTAAAAGAAGAATTTTCTTTCCTACTACCTGTTGAAGAAAGTGACCGCATGTTATATATCTTTGATAAAATAAAAGGAACACCGAAAAAATACCCGCGAAAACCAGGTGTACCAAATAAAACACCAATACAATAATTAGTGTTTCATGTGAAACTTCTCAAAGTAGAAAATATTTTTTCTATTTTGAGCATACATACTAGTTATGGATGGTTCACGCAAATGACATCTACGAACTATATACATTTTAAGAAATATAATAAATAATAATAGAATGAAACAGAGCAAGATAGTTACTTAAAGGTGGTGCCACTTGGATGAAAAGTCCTTTTTCACGTTTTTTTGGAGGCGGAAATAAAACTGAGCCTATTGTGAAAAATGAAGTAGAACAAGCAGAGACGGTTCATGCAGCAGAAGAAGTTATAAAGCTGCCTATTGATCAAATTGTACCTAACCGTTTTCAGCCACGTACTATTTTTGATGATGAAAAAATTGAAGAATTATCAAGAACCATTCATACACATGGTGTAATTCAGCCAATTGTTGTACGTAAAACAGCAGAAAATCAATATGAAATCATTGCTGGTGAGCGTCGCTATCGAGCAATGAAGAAGCTACAATGGACAGAAGTCCCGGCAATTATAAGAAATTTAACTGATAAGGAAACAGCCTCTATCGCGTTAATCGAGAACCTACAACGTGAGGAATTAACAGCAATTGAAGAAGCTGTTGCCTATCAAAAATTATTAGAGCTTCATGAGCTGACACAAGAAGCTCTGGCCCAACGACTTGGAAAAGGACAATCCACGGTAGCCAATAAATTACGTTTACTAAAGCTTCCTGAAGAAGTGCAGCAAGCTATTTTGAAGCGTGAAATCTCTGAACGACATGCACGTGCATTAATTGCAATTAAAGATCGGCCATTACAGTTAGAAGTTTTACAACAAACGATTGAAAATGATTGGAATGTTCGCCAGTTAGAAGAACAGATTTATGTTTTATTACATCCGGAGGTAGTAACTCAAGAAGAAGCGGAGCCAAAGAAAGTAAAGCCGAAACGTAAGGCCATTAGTAAAGACGTACGCATTGCTTTAAATACGATTAAACAATCGTTATCTATGGTAACAAAGAGCGGTATAACAGTTAAGACCGAAGAAGAAGACACAGAGGAATATTATCAAATTACAGTGAAAATACCTAAAAAGAAAAAGTCTTAAGTAGTGATTGAAGTTATATTAGAAAAATAAAGAATTGGCTTTTATAGCATCATCAAAGGATGATATTTCTATAAGTTGATTGGAGTGGAGGATAAACGCCCCCAGGGAAGTATCCAGTCGGAACGAAAATCAACCTCGCGATATGATGATGAACTACTTATATATCTCTGTACGGAGGAGGCATCTCAGTAATAATTCTGGGAGATGTCTCCTTTTTTGCATATATTCTTAATATTTTATACAACTATTTTCTGTTTTTTTGATAGAATGAAAGTTAGATAGAGATATTTAACTTCTTTGGAGCAAGTGTTTTTTGTCACGAAAGTGAAACGGCAGTTACAGAAGTCTCTCACCTCTATAAGTGGTAAGATGAATGCGGGTCTAAGTTATTTTTCGCGGGTGGGGTGTCCAACCATCCGCTGAAATAGAGGAACTCAGTCTAAGAACGCCACGTCCTGTGGCAACGACTGAGAGACCAACATCTTGCTGCTGACGCTGCGTTAGCACTACGCTTTCGCGCAAAAAACATCTGTTGGCCCAAAACCTCCGGCGGATGTCACGGATTCGGAAAGGAGTTAATAAAGGATGTTAGCCTAAAATCATCGCATCCATGCGAAAACGGCTAACTGACAAAGCCGAATCCGGACACAATTATGCCGAGGCATAATTGATCAGTGATTTTACAAATGATTTGTCAAAGTGAACCTTTGATAGATGAAAGCAGGTGCTTTTAAATGGGTAGAATTATAGCAATCGCCAATCAAAAGGGTGGCGTAGGAAAAACAACGACATCGGTCAATTTGAGCGCTTGTCTAGCATACTTAGGGAAGAAAGTGCTCTTAATCGATACTGATCCACAAGGAAATACAACAAGTGGACTTGGTGTAAATAAAGGAGAACTTCAAGGCTGCATTTATGATGTATTAATTGATGATGAAAACGTTGAAAATGTCATTCAACAAACAAATGTTGAAAACTTAGCAATCGTTCCAGCAACCATTTCACTAGCAGGAGCAGAAATTGAATTAGTTTCGACAATTTCCAGAGAAGTACGTTTAAAGCACGCACTTCAAGATGTAAAAGAAAACTATGATTATATTATTATTGATTGCCCGCCTTCGTTAGGGCTACTAACAATTAATGCTTTAACTGCTTCGGATGCGCTTATTATTCCTGTACAATGCGAATATTACGCATTAGAGGGGTTAAGTCAGTTGTTATCAACTGTCCGTTTAGTGCAAAAACATTTAAATCAGCAATTATACATTGATGGCGTATTGTTGACGATGCTTGATGCACGAACAAACCTAGGCTTACAAGTTATTGATGAAGTGAAAAAGTATTTCCAAGATAAAGTATACAAAACAATTATTCCTCGTAATGTGCGATTAAGTGAGGCTCCAAGTCATGGGCAGCCAATTATCATTTATGATGCAAAATCAAGAGGTGCAGAAGTGTATTTAGAGATGGCGAGGGAAGTGATTAAAAATGGCTAAAGGTCTAGGAAGAGGCATAGGTGCATTATTTCCTGGAGAGTCTATAGAACAAAGTGGGCAAGTGGAAGAAATACAATTAGAGCTTATCATCGCAAACCCATTTCAGCCTCGTAAAATTTTTGATGAAGAAACTTTACAAGAATTAGCTGACTCTATACAGGAACATGGTATTTTACAGCCAATTGCTGTACGTAAAAAAGGACGTAAATATGAAATCGTTGCCGGAGAACGCCGTTATAGAGCGACTCAATTAGCAGGTTTAGAGGTTATTCCAGCTATTATAAAAGAGCTATCAGATGCGCAAATGATGGAACTAGCTATTTTAGAAAATTTACAGCGTGAAGATTTGACAGTTATTGAAGAGGCTGAGGCATATCAAAGCTTAATGGAAAGCTTACATTTAACGCAGGAGGAGCTATCCAAAAGATTAGGGAAAAGTAGACCGCATATTGCCAATCATGTTCGTTTACTTGCATTACCAGAGGATGTTCGTGAGTTTATGAATGATGGAACACTATCGATGGGGCAAGGACGAGCGTTACTTGGGTTGAAAAATAAAAGAAGAATATCAGAAGTGGCAAATAAGGTCATCAAACAAGGTTTAAACGTACGGCAAGTTGAAATGTTAGTACACAATTTGAATGAAGAAGTTTCACGTGAAACAACTCAACTAAAGAAAAAAGATATATTCGTGGCAGCTAAGGAAACACAGTTACGTGATTACTTTGGAACAAATGTACAAATTAGAAAATCTAATAATAAAGGGAAAATTGAAATTGAATTTTACTCTGAAGATGATTTAGAACGTATTTTAGAAATATTAAATTTACAGGAAGAGGAAGAATAAGAGAAATATCAATAACGTGATCAGAGCGCCGAACTACAAGGCGCTCTCTATTTTTCTAGAGAGAAGGAAGGTTGGGACGTGGTATTACTAGGGGCATTAATTAACGCTTTGCTTATTATGACGGGTGCATTAGTAGGACGCATCTTTAAAAATATTCCTGAATCGATGAAATCTACTGTATTATCGATTATTGGTTTAGCAGTTGCACTTTTAGGGATTAAAATGGGCTTTGAAAGTGATAATTTTATTATTTTAATGATTAGTTTAGTGGTAGGTACAGTAATTGGTGAGTGGTTAGATTTAGATAAGCAAATGAATAGACTTGGGAAATGGGTAGAATCTCTATTTAGTAAAAATCGAGCTGATAATAATCAAATTGGCATAGCAGAAGGTTTTGTAACGGCATCTTTAATATTTGTAGTTGGCTCTATGGGCGTCATTGGTGCACTCGATAGTGGTCTGCGTAACGATCATAATATACTTATTACGAAAGGACTAATCGATGGATTTATATCGATAATCTTAACATCTACATTAGGTATTGGCGTGCTATTATCTGCAGTACCTGTATTCGTCTATCAAGGATTAATTGCACTTTTTGCAGGTGTTATTAGCTCTTTTATACCAGATGCTGCACTACAAATGTTTATTCAAGAAATGACTGCAGTAGGTGGTGTTATGATTTTTGCCATTGGTTTAAATATAGCAGGCTTAACTAAGATCAAGGCTGCTAACTTGTTGCCAGGTCTCATCATTGTCGGTATTGTGGTTGCTATCTTCTATATTTTTTAGTGAGTAACGATGTGTAGCGAGCAATAGAGCCCTTGAAAGTTTTTCCGCCATTGCATAAGAAATATGAAGTCTTGTATTTTGTAAAACAAGCATTTCCATAAAGCCTCCAACATTGACGATTCCCTTAATGGAAATGTCACCGATTGGGGGTAATTGTTTTTTTACAGCTTTTCCTGGAAAGATAGGTCCACTCTGTACAGAAATATGTCCAACATTTTGTTCACTTCCAAGACATGCATCAATCGCAATAATGAAAGGTTTTATAGTATGATTGTGTAGCTGTTGCATAGTAGTGTCTAAATTAAGGGCATGCAAAGGATTGTCTAAAGAGCCTACAATTTCATAGGGGAAACTAACTGACTTTTTTAGGAAGCTACCTGTTAACGGCCCAAGCGTATCACCTGTACAACGGTCACTTCCAATACAACAGAAAATAAGGCGTTCATGATGAAAGGGTATATGCTCTAAAAATAATGTACTTAATTGCCAAACGGTATTTTTACTTTCATGATGAAGAGAATAAGGGAGTAACAATTTAGGTATAGTATTCATAAAAAAACTCGCTTTCCTTTTTATTTGTAAGAAGTGCTCGATTTTTATGCAGTATACGCAAATTTTTAGCAAGTTATTCAAGAGGTGGTAATAATGGATTGGTTTAGTGAAAGGGTATTAAAAAACGGTTGGGATAAGCTGATGTCAGAGGAACTCTGGATAAATATAACAAAAGTTTCGGTTAAGATTACTATTATCTTGATTGCATCGTGGCTAGCTGTACGATTAGGAAAGAAGTTTATTAAAAAAGTGTTTTTAATGCGTATGCGTTCACCTTTAGATCATTCAGAACGTCGACAAACAACAATTTCAAGATTATTACAAAGTGTCATTTCCTATGTTGTTTATTTTTCAGCAATCGTTGCTATTCTCTCTATCTTAGAGATTAAGATAGCAGGGTTATTGGCCGGAGCAGGGATTGTTGGTTTAGCCATTGGTTTTGGTGCGCAAAGTTTAGTGAAGGATGTCATTACTGGATTCTTTATTATTTTTGAAGATCAATTTGGTGTTGGCGATTATATAAAAATAAATTCAGCCGAAGGAACTGTTGTAGAAATCGGTTTACGTACGACAAAGATTAATGGTTCTACAGGAGAGCAGTTTATTATTCCGAATGGTTCGATCGGCGATGTTGTCAATTACTCTGTCAACAACTCTAAAATTTATATAGATTTACAAATGACGACCGATGCCGATTTTGACAGAGCCGAATCTATTATTCAAAAGTATTTAAATACTTTACCTGAAATTCATAAGGAGCTTGTAGCAGTACCTGTCTTTTTAGGTGTACAAAGTGTTAAGGGGACAGAGGTAACGATTCGTATAGCCGCAGAAACATTACCACAGCAACAACATGGAGTGGCTCGTACGATTCGTCGTGATGTTACAAAACTCTTTGAAGAAAATAATATACCAATGGCTCAACCGAAAATGATGTTCTATGGTGTTAATGAAGAGGGGAGAAGTGAGTAATATGGAAGCAAAGAAATTTGGTTTAAACGATATTGTTGAAATGAAAAAGCAGCACCCATGCGGTACAAATGAATGGAAAATTATTCGGATGGGGGCGGATGTACGCATTAAATGTGAAGGCTGTCAGCATAGTGTCATGATTCCACGCCGCGAATTTGAGAAAAAAATGAAAAAGGTTTTAATTTCGGCTAGTGAGGACTAGTTTTTATCTTCAATCAGTAGGTGTTCTGACACCCACTGAATAAAGATAAAGCCTCCGGCGGATGTCATGGATTTTGAAAGGAATGAATTGTGCGGGCACAATTCAAAATCCGGACGCAATTATGCCAAGACGAAATTGATGTGTATTAGACTTTTTAGAAGTGAATCAATATAATAGATAGGGTTATACAGTGATGAATCAGTGAGGATTTCTGTAACCTCACAGTATCCGTTATTAAGAGCAAATTTGAACAGATCATAGAAAGGTTGTGTCCATACATGGCATTAACAGCTGGAATCGTTGGTTTACCTAACGTTGGAAAATCAACATTATTTAACGCAATTACAAAAGCGGGCGCATTGGCTGCAAACTATCCATTCGCAACAATCGATCCGAACGTCGGTATTGTTGAAGTACCAGATGCACGTTTAGATAAATTAACAGAATTAGTAACACCTAAAAAAACAGTACCAACAGCATTTGAGTTTACAGATATTGCTGGGATCGTAAAAGGCGCTTCAAAGGGTGAAGGGTTAGGGAACAAATTCCTTGCTCATATTCGTGAAGTAGATGCAATTTGCCAAGTTGTACGTTGTTTTGTTGATGAAAATATTACGCACGTATCAGGTGGAGTTGATCCGATTGACGATATTGAGGTCATTAATTTAGAGCTTGCACTTGCTGATTTAGAATCTGTTGATAAGCGATTACAACGTGTTAGCAAAATGGCTAAGCAAAAAGACAAAGAAGCCATGATCGAAGAACCAATTCTTGTGAAAATTAAAGAACAATTAGAAAACGGTCGACCAGCACGCGCTGCAGAGCTTTCAGAAGACGAGCTAAAGGTTATTAAAGGACTTCATCTTTTAACAATTAAACCTATGCTTTATGTGGCAAACGTTTCAGAAGATGAAGTAGCTGATGCAGATAATAACGAATATGTGCAAAAGGTACGTGAGTATGCAGCTGCTGAAGGAGCTCAAGTTATCACAATTTGTGCAAAAATTGAGGAAGAAATTTCTGAGCTTGATGATGAAGAAAAATCAATGTTCTTAGAAGAACTAGGTATTAAAGAATCTGGTTTAGACCAGTTAATCCGTACTTCATATGATTTACTAGGGCTAGCAACTTATTTCACTGCCGGGGTACAAGAGGTACGTGCATGGACATTCCGTAAAGGTATGAAGGCACCACAATGTGCAGGAATCATTCATACAGACTTTGAACGTGGATTTATTCGTGCAGAAACAGTTGCTTTCGCAGATTTAGTAGAAGCCGGTTCTCAACCTGCTGCTAAAGAAGCTGGGAAAGTACGTCTTGAAGGTAAAGAGTATGTTGTACAAGACGGCGATATTATGTTATTCCGTTTCAATGTGTAAAAAACGCCAGGGGCAATCTTTCAAAAGATTGCCTTTTTTTGTATATAATTTTATCTGAATTTTCAATTAGGAGGATTAGTATGAACATATTACAAATAAAAGATCGTGGTTTAGAAATGGAGGAGTTAGGTAAATTACCAGAAGACATATTAGATCTTATTTATGAGCATCAATTGTTTAAGCTATTCACCGCAAAGGAATTAGGCGGTAAAGATTTAGATCTACTAGAGGGTATTAAAGTATTTCAGCAGATGTCTGCACTTGATGGTAACTTTGGCTGGCTTGTCACAATAGGAACAGGGGGTAACGTGTTTATTCCAACATTGAACAAAGAGATTGTTGGAAAAATGTTTTCACCAAGAAATGCAGTCATAGCAGGCAGTGGCTATCCTACTGGCGTAGCAGTAAAAATAGATGGGGGCTATCGTGTCACTGGTCAATGGAAGTATTGTAGTGGATCAGATTATGCTACAACTTTTACGATGAATTGCTTTGTCGAGGATGAAGGTAATAGAACAGATGAAATAATTAGTTGCTCAGTAAATCGTGATCAAGTAGAGATTTATAATGATTGGCGAGCAATGGGCTTAAAAGCGACAGCTAGTCATACGATCCGTGTGCAAAATGTTTGGGTACCACAAGAGGAAACATTCCAATGGGGTATAATTAAAAACAAGTATGGAAGTGCGGTACATAGTTTTCCGTTTGGAGCATTTGCAGAAGCCTCATTTCTAAGTGTTTGTCTTGGGATAACAGAAAATTTCTTAGAAGAGGCGTCTATTTTAGTAAAGCAAAGAAAGCATGATCCAAGCCGTACCGAACGTATGGGTGCAATACAATTTTTATTGATGCAGCAACAGAAGAACTTTAGACAGCTTGAAGAGCGATATTATCTACTGTTGAACGAATACTGGCAAAAACATAAAGAAGGTCATGAGTTGACTGAAGAACAACTCCAACAATTTTCACGAATAAGTAAAGATAGTGCAGCGGCTTGTATAGACATTGCCAATAGCTTAATACGTAGACTTGGCATGGATGCAATTACGGAGACATCTTCCATTAATTATATTTGGAGAAATTTATATACAGCTGCACAGCATAGTTTTTTAACGCCATAAATTTGTGTTAAAAAATAGAACCTGCTTGGGGACAAGCAGATTCTATTTGTCACGTGACACTTAGCAAAGTTATTTCTTTTCCTCGGGCAAATATACATAAAGCTTAGGTAAATGAGGATCATCTTGTATTAACGCATTTTTTGGGTATTTACGTAATTCTGTATACATGGAAAAATCACCGACTGCTCCAGCGATTAAAAAAGCACCTACTAATACTAAAACAGTACTGTTAAAGTAGAAACCAGCAATTGTCGGGAGAACGCCAGTTGTCCAAAATGGAAGTAATAAAGCTTTTTTCATTGCATGATTCGGTAACGGTTGTTCAGTTGTTGCGTACGCTATGCCAAGCTCTAAATTCAGGCCATATTTTAACGATTTAAAGGGTACGCCTCCAAAGACCATAAAGCCAATTAAATGAAAGGCTTCATGTAAGACAATGAAAATAATATACAGAATAACAAAAAGGATAGATCCAATAATCATATTCCAAAATGAAAAATCAAAATCTTTAAAGCAAATAGATTGAATAGCTACAAATAATATGACGAGACCACTTGTACCAACAATATTATCCATCATTAGTTTTTTTATATCCAACTCGATTACGATAGGTTCTTTATCTGGTAGCATGAAGATCCTCCTCTCATTCATGAATTAAGTTCATTATTAAGTTCATTATATAGAAAGAATTGTTTGGTTGCGACTTGAAAGACACGTATCTATATGTTACAATTCATTGATGTGAGTAATAATTATTACTTGCTCCTTGCTCCCTGTATACAGGAGAGCCTAAGTCCATAAGGAGGTGTAAACAGATGAGAAAATACGAATTAATGTACATCGTACGTCCGAACATTGAAGACGAAGCGAAGAAAGCTTTAGTTGAACGTTTCAACGAAATCTTAACTTCTAACGGTGCAGAAGTCATCGAATCAAAAGAGTGGGGCAAACGCCGCTTAGCTTATGAAATTCAAGACTTCCGCGAAGGTTTCTACCAAATCGTGAAAATAAACGCTACTTCAGAAGCAATTAACGAATACACACGTCTTGCTAACATTAGCGAAGATATCATTCGTCACATTGCGGTTCGTCAAGAAGCATAATCATTTAACAAAATGCTGAAAAGGAGGTTGCATTTCTGATGATAAACCGTGTCGTATTAGTTGGAAGACTAACAAAAGATCCTGAGCTACGCTATACGCCTAATGGTGTTGCGTCTACAAGATTTACAGTTGCTGTGAATCGAACATTCTCAAACCAACAAGGTGATCGCGAAGCTGATTTCATTAGCTGTGTTGCATGGCGCAAACAGGCTGAAAACTTAGCAAACTTCATGCGAAAAGGAAGTTTGATTGGAGTGGAAGGTCGCATTCAAACAGGCAGCTATGAAGGACAAGATGGTAAACGAGTATACACAACAGATGTAGTGGCAGATAGCGTACAGTTTTTAGAGCCTCGTAATACTAGCGGTGCTCCTGCTCCTCAATATGGTGGGCAGAATACTTACGGTAATAATCAACCGTCATATGGCGGTGGACAACCACAGCAACAGTTTGGTGGTGCTATGCCAGGGCAGGGTTCATTTGGCGGCGATGCTTATCAGCAAAATCAACCACCTATGAATCAGCCGAATTATACACGTGTAGATGAGGATCCATTTGCTAATAGCAAAGGACCGATAGAAGTATCTGAGGATGACTTACCATTCTAATACTTCTAAAATAAAAAATGATAAGGAGGAGACATACTATGGCACCACGTCGCGGAGGCCGCAAACGCCGTAAAGTTTGCTACTTCACTGCTAATAACATTACGAATATCGACTATAAAGATGTGGATTTACTTAAAAAATTCATCTCTGAGCGCGGTAAAATCTTACCACGTCGCGTAACTGGCACTAGCGCTAAGTACCAACGTAAATTAACTTCAGCTATCAAAGTTTCTCGTATCATGGGATTACTTCCATTCGTAGCAGAAGACAAATAAGATAATAAAGGCACAACGAGGTTTAATTAACTTTAGTTGTGCCTTTTTATTTATAAAACTGGGGTTGCTGATCTTGTCATCTCTAATACTATAAAGATGACCTTATTTTACCTCAGTAATTACTCTATATATTACCATTTGCCATTAGTATAAGAATTTATTACACTTTTAAGAGACATGAATAACGAAAAAATGAATGTTAGAGATTGAGAAACAAATTGCTAAAACGTATGAATGAGAAGAACAATCGACTAAGTAACATTTTTAAAAACAAACGGCTTATAATCATTTCGATTAAAAGCCTTTTTTCATGCAGTAGTAACGGTCGTATGCATCATTGAAAAATTTCAACAATATATATAAGAACATAAATAATGAATTTGTTATGCCTTTTCGGTAAAAAATCTCCTATATAGCTATGTATTTCACGCTTTAGTCATTGGTTCTACAAAATTAATGGCAAAGCATTCAGTTGTTCTTAGCGTTTTTTGTTCAATAACCTAAAAAAATGGTACAATAAAGGTCAGTAAGTTTGACTGAAAAAAGGAAGGTTTTCAATGCCGAATAATCAAACAAAGGCGCTTTTACATGGCTCAATGATGGTCGCAATCTTTACGCTTCTTATGCTTATTTCTGCATATGTACCATTCATTCGTATAGTAAGTCTAATATTTGCCCCATTACCAATTGCTTGGTATAGCGCAAATTATAAGCGTTCATCATCAGTATTTGTAGCAGTAGTAGGCTGTATTTTAACCACTCTAACAACTGGCTTAATTATGTTACCATTTGCCTTTGTATTGGCATTACTTGGTGTCGTAATAGGAAATGCAATTAATCAAAAGAAGAGCAAACTTTACCTATTCATGTCATCAGGGGTTGCTGTTCTTCTGTCAATGACAATTGTCTATGTAGCCTATGTTCAATTTACTGGTATCAATATGATTAACATAAGCATGGAGTTGTTCCGCGCAAGTTATGAGCAATCAAATGAACTGACAAAAACTATGACAGGTCAAGAAGCGTTTCAGCCAGAGCTAATTGAGGCTCTGTTAAAAACAGTTGAACTGACAATACCTGCAATAGTAACACTCTCTGCATTTATGACAGCATTTATTGTCATGACGTTCAATTTACCTGTATTAAAACGTCTTGGTTTCGACGTACCGAAATTTGCACCGTTCCAACATATGCGTCTACCACGATCTATTTTATGGTATTACATGATTGTTTTATGCATTAACTTATTTATGCGTCCAGAAGCTGGATCTACATTAGATGTTATTGTTTTAAATGTTTCTTATGTTTTATGGATGTTATTAATCCTGCAGGGGATTTCCTTTATACATTACCTTATTTCTAAAAAGGGAATGCCGAATGCTGTAAAATGGATAGCTACTTTGTTAGCCTTACCACTATCATCCTTTATGATATTGCTAGGCATCGTAGATTTAGGTTTCGACGTACGTTCACTTGTGAAGGGAAAAACTAAAGAATAAGGGGCTGATGTAATGGGGACTTTTAGAAAACGACCAATCCGCTATCCGCTTTTTGTTCTTTCCATTTTTGGCATTGTGACGTTCGTGCTTCTATGTATTTGGAATATCGGGATAGGTGTCGGTTATGGAGTAGGTTTTGTACTATTAATGGTCTATACGTGGAAGGTAGAAAAGATTACCTTTGATGAAACAGAAAGGCATATTGAATCCATTTCTTTCCGCATGAAAAAAGTAGGGGAAGAGGCATTGCTTGAAATGCCAATTGGGATTTTACTTGTCAATGATCAATATGAAATAGAATGGTCGAATCCATATATGCAAGGCGTTTTAAATATGGAGAGTTTAGTAGGTGAAGGAATCGTTAATATATCTGACGACATTTACGTGCTAATGAAGAGTGAAGAGACAAACGAAGATACGATTACACTCCGTGATCGTAAATATCGAGTTTATTATAAAAAAGAAGAGAATTTACTCTATTTCTTTGATATCACAGAGCAGATAGCTATTGAAAAACAATACTATGCAGATCGTACAGTTATTGCGATATTATTTGTTGATAATTATGACGAAATTACGCAAGCAATGGATGACCAGCCACGTAGTTTAACGAATACGATGGTGACATCAATTGTTAATGATTGGGCGGCTGAGCAAGGGATATTTGTCAAACGAATATCATCCGATCGTTTTTTAGCTGTATTAAACGAATCTATTTTAATGGAGCTTGAGAAGAAAAAATTTGCCATTTTAGATACAATCCGAGAAAAAACAGCGCAAAAAAATATGTCACTAACATTAAGTATTGGTGTTGGCGCAGGATCATCTTCATTAGTAGAGCTTGGTGAACTTGCACAATCAAGTTTAGATCTTGTTTTAGGTCGTGGTGGTGATCAGGTTGCCATCAAGCAACCTACAGGGAAACTGAAATTCTATGGTGGGAAAACGAACCCTGTTGAGAAACGTACACGCGTTAGAGCACGTGTTATTTCCCATGCACTACGTGATTTAATTCAGGATAGTGACCAAGTATTTGTTATGGGACATAAAAACCCTGATATGGACTCTATTGGTGCCTCTGTTGGTGTACGTAAAATGGCACAGATGAATGATGTGAAGGGCTATGTGATCGTGAATTTCGAAGAATTAAACGGAAGTGTAACACGTCTAATGAATGAAATAGAGAGTAAATCGGATTTCTATGAAAATTTCCTAACGCCAGAGGAAGCTGCAGCAAGAATGACAGAAAAATCTTTACTCGTTATAGTCGATACGCATAAACCGGATTTAGTCATCGAATCACAGCTATTGAAGCTGGCAGAAAAAGTTGTGGTGATTGATCACCATCGTCGCAGTGAGGATTTTATAGAAAATCCAACGCTTGTTTATATGGAGCCATATGCATCGTCCACAGCTGAGCTTATAACAGAGTTACTCGAGTACCAACCAAAACGTGCGAAGATTAATATGCTAGAGGCTACGGCATTGCTGGCGGGAATTATAGTCGATACAAAGAGTTTTACACTGCGCACAGGAGCCCGTACGTTTGAAGCGGCTTCTTATTTACGGACAAATGGTGCCGATACAGTGCTAGTACAGCGATTATTAAAAGAAGATGTCGATACGTATATTGAGCGTTCTAAAATAGTGCAAACTGTTAAGTTCGTGAAGCCGGGTATTGCTATTGCTGTAGGTGAGGAAGCGAAAGTGTATGATTCTGTACTAATTGCGCAAACAGCAGATATTTTACTAACAATGAAGGATGTTGGTGCTTCCTTTGTCATTGCACATCGTTCAGATGGCAAAATCGGCATAAGTGCAAGATCACTTGGCGAAGTAAACGTGCAGCTTGTTATGGAAAAGCTAGGCGGCGGTGGGCATTTAACGAATGCAGCTTGCCAAGTCGAAGCAAGTTCCATTGCTGGAGTAAAAAAATATTTAGAAGAGGCCATAAATGAGGTACTCGAAGGGAGTTCTGAATCATGAAAGTAGTATTTTTAAAAGATGTTAAAGGAAAAGGGAAAAAAGGGGAAATAAAAAATGTAGCTGACGGCTATGCACAAAACTTCTTGATTAAAAATGGCTATGCTGCTGAGGCAAATGCACAAGCATTAAGTCAATTAGATGGTCAAAAGAAATTAGAAGCTAAAAACGCCGCTGCAGAATTAGCTGAAGCGAAAGCGTTAAAAGAAAAATTAGAAGCTTTAACAGTAGAATTAAAAGCAAAATCAGGTGAAGGTGGTCGCCTATTTGGTTCAGTATCTACAAAGCAAATTGCTGATGGGCTTCAAAAAACGCATGGCATAAAAATTGATAAACGTAAAATGACTTTAAGTGATGGAATTCGTGCGCTAGGCTTTACAAATGTACCTGTAAAACTACATCATGAAGTATCTGCAACATTAAAAGTTCATGTAACGGAAGAGTAAGGGGCGACGAACCATGAACGAACCGATGATGGACCGCGTCCCACCGCATAACCGGGAAGCGGAGCAATCGGTTATCGGTGCAATTTTCCTCGATCCTCAATCGTTAATCACGGCATCTGAAATTTTACTAGCAGATGATTTTTATCATAATGCACATAAAACAATTTTCGAAACGATGCTACGTTTAAGTGATCAAGGAAAAGCGATAGATGTTGTCACAGTTACTGAAGAATTATCAGCTAAAAAAGAAATTGAGGATGTTGGCGGGCTATCTTATTTACTAGAGCTCGCCAATGCTGTCCCTACAGCTGCTAACGTCGCACACTATGCGAAAATTGTCGAAGAAAAGGCATTATTACGTCGTTTAATTCGTGTTGCTACTAAAATAGTAGAAGATGGCTATACTCGTGAAGATGAGGTAGAGGCATTACTTGGTGAAGCAGAGAAGAAAATGATGGAGGTAGCCAGTCGTAAAAATGCGGGTGACTTTAAGCATGTTAAAGACGTATTAGTGGAAACCTTTGATAACATTGAGAAGCTTCAATCACAAAAAGGTGATGTTACAGGTATTCCGACAGGCTTCCGTGACTTAGACCATATAACAGCTGGCTTCCAGCGTAACGATTTAATTATTGTTGCGGCACGTCCATCTGTAGGGAAAACAGCCTTTGCATTGAATGTCGCACAAAGTGTTGCCGTTCAAGCGCGGGAAAATGTTGCGATCTTCTCCTTAGAGATGGGTGCTGAGCAGCTAGTTATGCGTATGCTTTGTGCAGAGGGAAATATAGATGCACAAGTTTTACGTACTGGTGCTTTAACAACAGAAGATTGGGGTAAACTAACTATGGCAATGGGGAGTTTATCAAATTCAGGAATTTTTATTGACGATACACCGGGTGTACGTATCAATGAAATTCGCGCAAAATGTCGACGTTTAGCACAAGAGCATGGCCTCGGTATGATTTTGATTGACTATTTACAACTTATTCAAGGTAGTGGTAAAGCAGGGGAGAACCGTCAGCAAGAGGTATCTGAGATTTCACGTTCTTTAAAACATTTAGCGCGTGAATTAAAGGTTCCAGTCATTGCATTATCACAGCTATCTCGTGGCGTTGAGCAACGTCAAGATAAGCGACCAATGATGAGTGACTTACGTGAATCGGGAAGTATTGAGCAAGATGCTGATATTGTTGCCTTCTTATATCGTGATGATTATTACGATAAGGAGTCCGAGAGTAAAAATATGATTGAGATTATTATTGCTAAACAGCGTAACGGTCCAACGGGTACAGTTACACTTGCTTTTAAAAAAGAATTCAATAAATTCATTAATGTGGATTGGTCGCAAATGCCGCCACCACCTCCACGTGAGTAAATATTTATCTTCATTCATAAGAAAAAGTTCCTTCTTTTAGAGGAACTCAACGTTGGAGATTACACCAAGACGGAATTAATCTGAATGTTAGATAATATTCATACCATTCTGTCATTAAACACGAACGTTGAATCATATTTTTTGATTTTATGTTCGTGTTTTTAAGTATTTTTGTTGACTAGGCGTTTCTATCATTGATACAATAATTAACGGCTTAAAAATTGAGATACAAATGGTATCTAACGGAGGTGCTGACTATGACATCAGTTGTAGTTGTAGGAACACAGTGGGGAGACGAAGGAAAAGGTAAAATTACGGATTTCCTTTCACAAAAAGCTGATGCAATCGCTCGTTTTGCAGGCGGTGATAATGCAGGACATACAATTAAATTTGATGGTGAAACTTATAAGTTACATTTAATCCCATCAGGTATTTTCTATAAAGAAAAAGCTTCAGTAATCGGAAATGGTCTGGTTGTTAATCCAAAGTCATTAGTGACGGAGCTTAAAGGTTTACAAGAGCGTGGCATTGATACAGATAATTTACGAATTTCTAACCGTGCGCATGTTATTTTGCCATATCATATAAAGCAAGATATCGCTGATGAGGAAAGCCGTGGCGATAATAAAATTGGTACGACTTGTAAAGGGATTGGACCATGTTATCAGGATAAAGTAGCACGTATCGGTATCCGTATGGCTGATTTACTAGACAAGGATGTATTTGAAGAAAAACTACGTCAAAATTTAGCAATTAAGAATAAGTTATTTGAGAAATTTTACGAAGTTGAAGGCGTAACATTCGAAGAGATTTTCGAGGAATATTACAACTATGGACAAGAAATCGCAAAATATGTAACAGACACGTCTAAAATCTTAAATGATGTACTAGATGAAGGCGGCAAAGTGTTATTTGAAGGAGCACAAGGTATTTTACTTGATGTCGATCAAGGTACGTATCCATTTGTAACATCTTCAAATCCTGTTGCCGGCGGAGTAGCGATTGGTGCTGGTGTTGGCCCATCACGAGTTTCAAATGTTATTGGTGTATCTAAAGCCTATACTTCTCGTGTTGGCGATGGACCGTTCCCTACTGAATTATTTGATGAAGTTGGTCAACAAATTCGTGAAGTTGGTCGTGAATACGGTACAACAACTGGCCGTCCACGTCGTGTAGGTTGGTTTGATACGGTAGTTGTGCGCCACTCACGCCGAGTAAGTGGTATTACGCATCTTGCGCTTAACTCAATCGATGTTTTATCTGGTTTAGAAACAGTTAAAATTTGTACAGCGTATAAATATAAAGATGAAACGATTACTGAGTATCCAGCAAATCTTCATATTATTGAACAATGTGAACCAATTTATGAAGAGCTTCCAGGCTGGTCAGAAGATGTTACAGGCTGCAAAACATTAGAAGAGCTACCTGAGAATGCACGTCGCTATGTAGAACGCGTAAGTGAATTAACTGGTATTGAAATTGCTACTTTCTCTGTTGGTCCTGCACGTGAACAAACGAACGTTTTAGTGGATGTTTGGGAAGCGAAATAAATATAAATCATAAAAGGGCGTACCATATGCGGTACGTCCTTTTTTATACCTCTTTCCTTACTTTGAATTTTGGGGCGAGACGCAATTATTGTCCATTATATTTTATGTATTCAAAATTAGTAAGACTCTTCGGCAAAACGAGGGGTTGATTTCCGTTCCGACTGAGCGCTTTCCTGGGGGCGTCCGATGAGCCGCTTCACTCGCGCTGCTCGCTCCAGGGTCTCATCTGTGACGCTGATCCCCAAGGAGTCGCTCAGTCTCCACTCCAATCAACCACTTCACTTAGCGTATATTTTCTGGCATATTACTCTAAATTTATAGTGATAATATGTGAAAATATAGTGGTAGTAATAGATGTCTTTTGTGTGAAAGCGAAGCAGCAATAGATTCTTTTTACAAAGTGTAGCTACACAAAATGTAAAATAGCGTCACTGTAATAAGCCTATTCAATTTGATTATGGTAAGTAGCCATAATATTCACTTTCATAGATGTATTTCAACAACATTAAAAGGACGTGCCATATACGGTACGCCCCTTTTGTCATTAGTGGATATCTCTCTTCTTGAAGCGGCCACCTCTAACCTCTGCAATATTACCAATTGCTAGGAACGCATGATCATCAATTTCAGCGACGATTGATTTAAGCTTGGATTCCTCTAATCGGGTAATGACGGTAAAAATAACTTTTTTATCGTTACCTGTATAAGCCCCCTCACCATGAAGGAAGGTTACACCTCGACCTAGTCGGTCCATAATCGTTTGCCCAATTTCATCAATTTCATCACTAATGATATAAACGGATTTTGATTCCTCCATCCCTTGAATGACGATATCAATCATTTTATAGGCAATATAGTATGCCAGGATAGAGTACATGGCTTGTTCCCATGTGAACACAAACCCCGCTACTGCAAAGATGAGTAAATTGCAGAACATAATAATTTCACCAACGGAAAACGGTGTTTTACTATTAAATAAAATAGCTAAAATTTCTGTCCCATCTAATGAGCCGCCATAACGAATGACAATGCCGACACCAATACCTAAAATCATGCCACCAAAAACTGTGGCCAATAGCGTATCTTGAGTAAACGGGTTTAGATTATGTAAGAAAAGAGTTGTTAATGAGAGTACTGTAATTCCGAGCCCTGTGGAAAGTGCAAAGGTTTTACCGATTTGTTTATAGCCTAAAAAGATGAAAGGTAAGTTTAAAATGAAGATGAAAATACCAAGAGGTAAATTTAATAAATGAGAAGTAATAATGGAAACACCTACGATTCCACCATCCATAATGTGGTTTGGTACTAAAAATAGCTCTAGCCCCAGTGCCATAATGACTGCACCTAATGCTACCATAATGGTCCTAATGATAAGTTTTCGAACGGGATTTTTACATTGAGGCTTTCTTACTTTAGGGGTTATTTCAGATGTTTGTAAAACATTCAAATTAATCGCTCCATTCAACTAATGTATCTAATCTTTATTTTATCAGAATATTTAATAAACAAAAAGTGATAAGTTTAAAATTATAGTAAAAATAAATGGAATACTAGCGGCTTTATTCAAAGAACTCAACTAATCGCTTGGAGTAGAGGTTGAGAGGCTTAGGGTCTAAATACCTCATGAAAAGTACAAGACAGGAACAAAATCTACGTCTGAAACTATACTTTTTAATAGCTATAAAAAAAGGAATGATGTAACAATTAGTAGAGAATTAATACATTTACATTACAAAAAGATGAAAACAGTTAAACTGTATTTTCTTTATGGTACAGTATATTGGTGCAAAAAAAAATTGTGGGTAATTAATACTACTATAGAAAAGGTGGAAGGTGCTTTACGGTCACCTATCATCAATTAAAGCGCAAAGTTAGGACAAGTAAGTAGTAGGGGAAATCTGTTAGGGGAATTATAGGCACTACTAGAAATCCATCAGGTACACATCTACACTTTGAAGTTAAGAATAAGGGTTCGTTAGAAAACCTATTATCATATGCAGGGCGTTAATCAATTCGAATAGAAGGCAGTCCAAAATAGGGCTGTCTTTTTATATACTTCGTATGTAAATCTATGTTATTTCCCGAGAAATATTTGTCGAAATATAATTTAACTTTTTTTAGCAACTATTTTCTGTAGCGAAAGCAAAGCGACAGGTACAGAAGTCATCCGCCTCTATAGGTGATGAGTTGAATGCGGTTTTAAGTCAATTTTCAGAGAGTATCCAAATATCCGTTGAAATAGAGGAACTCAGTCTAAGAACGCTGCGTCCTATGGCAACGGCTGAGTGACCAACTTTGTACTGTTGCCGCTGTCGCACAGACAAAACACCGTGCTGAAGCTGTGTTAGCACTACGCTTTCGCGCAAAAAACATCTGTTGGCCTAAAGCCTCCGGCGGATGTCACGGGTTCGGAAAGGAGCTCTTATATAGGAAGTTAGCCTAAAACCATCGCATCCATGCGATAACGGCTAACTGACCTGCATCACGCAGGCCTAAGCACAAAGGCCAATTCCGGAAGCAATTTGTTGAGGCATAATTGATTATAACAATATCGTAAAATGTCTTAGGATTTAGAATAATGCATAGAAGTTAAAAGCATGGTAGAGTTAGAGTAGTGACTTTAAAAATACAATCGTTTAAAAATAGATAAAAAGCGAAAGGGAGAAAAAATATGGACAAGACCATTTTAGTTGTTGACGATGAAAAA
Source organism: Lysinibacillus sp. NPDC096382 (assembly GCF_044762845.1). Classification (NCBI taxonomy): domain Bacteria; kingdom Bacillati; phylum Bacillota; class Bacilli; order Caryophanales; family Bacillaceae; genus Lysinibacillus; species Lysinibacillus sp. NPDC096382. The sequence continues at coordinate 145,885 of NZ_JBIWFC010000009.1, read as the reverse complement.
CCAATCGCAGATATTTTACAGTTTAATTTAATAAAAGAAGGCTACAAAGTTATTTGTGCTTATGATGGAGATGAGGCACTAGAGAAGGTTGAGGAAGAACAACCAGATTTAATGCTTTTAGATATAATGTTACCTAAGCGTGATGGGATGGAAGTTTGTCGAGAAGTACGAAAAAAATATGATTTCCCTATCATTATGCTAACTGCAAAAGGGTCTGAGATTGATAAAGTATTAGGACTAGAAATGGGCGCAGATGATTATGTGACAAAGCCATTTAGTACACGTGAGCTTATTGCACGTGTAAAGGCAAATATGCGTCGCTTACAGGTAGTAGCCCCTACTGCCGAAGAGGTTGAAGAAGAGTCCAATGAAATTGTAGTAGGCTCGCTTGTTATTCAGCCAGATGCTTACTTAGTATTGAAACGTGATGAAGCAATTGAACTAACACACAGAGAGTTTGAACTATTACATTACTTAGGGAAGCATATCGGTCAAGTAATGACGCGTGAACATTTACTACAAACTGTGTGGGGCTATGACTATTTCGGTGATGTACGAACAGTAGATGTAACAATTCGCCGTTTACGAGAAAAAATAGAGGACAATCCTAGTCATCCGGCTTGGATTGTAACACGCCGTGGTGTAGGTTATTATTTACGAAATCCTGAACAGGAGTAAAAAGGAATGCAGAAAGTTAGCTTCTTTAAATCAATTCATGTCAAGCTAGTACTAATTTACATTTTGCTAATCCTACTTGCTTTGCAAATAATAGGAATTTATTTTGCGCGTGAATTAGAGCAAAATTTAAAAGACAACTTCCGACAATCCATTTTTCAACGTGTCGATTTAATGCAATATAGCATTCGTGAAGAAATGTTAAAAGAGCGCGATGAAAGTATGCCAACTCTTGAAGAGAGCTTGAAAACGATTGTCATGGAATTTTCCACAGGATTGAAGGAACTTTCTAAAGGGGATATTTTAGAAATCCGTGTCATCGATAATAGGCAGCGTATTCGCGCCACATCTGAGATAGACAATCAAAGTTTGATTGGACAGCGCTCGAATAATGACCTCGTACGCCGTGCTATCTCTGCAGAAACATTATTTGAAAACATTAAACTTGATAATAAAACAAGAAATCGAGTGTGGGTGTTAGCTTCGCCAATTCGAGATGGTGCAGGACCTGATGATGAAATCATAGGGGTACTCTATATTGAGGCAAATATTGAATCTGTTTTTGAACAAGTGAATGACATTAACCGTATTTTCCTTGGTGGTACAGCAGTGTCCTTAGTAATTACTATCTTTTTAGGAATCTTAGTGGCACGAACAATTACACAGCCAATTTCAGATATGCGTAAGCAGGCTCAGGCGATGGCAAAGGGTAACTATTCTCGAAAAGTGCGGGTTTATGGTACAGATGAGATAGGGCAGCTTGCTATAACCTTTAATCATTTAACAAATCGCTTGCAGGAGGCGCAATCTACTACTGAGGCGGAACGACGAAAGCTCGATTCGGTCCTTAGTAATATGACGGATGGCGTTATTGCAACAGATCGAAAAGGGCGTATCATTCTTATTAATGACCCCGCACTAGAGCTGCTGCATATTTCAAGAGATATTACATTAGGCCGACCGATTGCATCTGTTTTAGGAATTGACCAAGAGTATAGTTTTGAGGATTTAATTCACATGAATGATGCGGTGAATTTAAATTTTAGTACAGCAGACGCACCATATATTTTACGTGCGAATTTCTCTGTTATTCAAAAAGAAACGGGCTTTATTAATGGTCTAATTACCGTACTGCACGATATTACGGAACAGGAAAAAATAGAGATGGATCGCAGGGAATTTGTATCAAATGTGTCACATGAATTAAGGACACCGTTAACGACGATGCGCAGTTATTTAGAGGCGTTAGCAGATGGTGCATGGAAAGATGAAAATATTGCTCCAACATTTTTGAATGTCACACAAACAGAGACAGAGCGTATGATCCGCTTAGTGAATGACTTATTGCAGTTATCAAGAATGGATAGTTCAGATTATGAACTGAATCAAGACATTGTTCTATTTAATTCATTCTTTAACCGTATTATCGATCGTTTTGAAATGTCTAAGTCAGATAAAGTGATGTTTGAACGTTTATTCCCAGAGGCATCTTATTATGTAGAAATCGATACGGATAAGGTGACACAAGTTATCGATAATATTATTTCTAATGCTATTAAGTATTCACCCGATGGCGGTAATATTCGCTTTGGCTTTACAGCGCAAGGAGATATGCTAAAGGTTATGATTTCCGATGATGGTATGGGAATTCCTAAGGAAAATGTAGGACGTATTTTTGAGCGTTTCTATCGAGTAGATCGAGCTCGAGCTCGTTCTATGGGAGGCACAGGTCTAGGTCTAGCTATTGCCAGGGAAATGATTGAAGCTCATGGCGGTAAAATATGGGCTGAAAGTGAAGAAGGGCATGGAACAACGGTTTTCTTCACATTACCACTTAATTTAGATGATTTTGACGAGGCAGGTGAGTGGGAATGAAATATATAGAACCAGTTAAATCAGTTGTTTTATTCCTACTTGTTGTGCTAAGTGTTGTTTTAACCTTTATAATTTGGACATACACGCCAGATTATAAATTTATTGAAAAGACTGAAGGAAAAGAAATTCTAATCGGACCACAAAAAAAACCGGAGGATGTAATTCGTCCTTATAAAGCTATTTACCGTTTTGATAAAGAATTTACCGGAACAGTATCTAATGGTGCAATGGTAGATATTATGGACGCATTTCATGGGTGGAATATCCTGGATTTAATGCCCGTTGACAATAATCTTAAGGCGGACTCTGTAAACGATATGATTCGTTCTAACAATTATATGACTGTCTTTTTCCCTGGTGAGATTCCTTACTCTGCCTTTAACACGATTTTTCAGTTCGCCGATAAGGAGCTACCTGAAACAACCTTCAATCGTATGATTATAGATTGGAGCAATTATAATAGCAAAGTATTACAGGTATTTTTCATTAGTGGCAATAATGAATTATTAATGGGTTCACGTGTAAGTCTAGAAAATGCTAATCAATTTGTAAGAGATATTATTGAGCCAGCGAAAACATACAGCACTTTTAAAGAAGTGGAGCGAGATGGCTTTACCTCACTATATATTGCAAATGATAAAATTGAATCTGCAAAATATACGTATTTTATCGAAGAGAAACCTGAATTATTTAAAAATGTGGTATTTACAAATCTAAACAATGTCGTGCGCACTGATGAAAGTGCAACTACTGAAAAATATCACGATGGAATGTCACGGATGGTGATTGATTCGAAGGTGAAATCATTAACCTATGTATATCCAGCTGCAGAAAGTAGTGTAAGAATAGAGCCTTCCAAGCTCTTTACGGATAGCTTTGAATTTATCAATGAACACGGAGGTTTTACAGATGATTATCGCTTAGCCTCAACAAGTACAAGCAATAATCAATTGGATTATCAGCTATATTTACATGGATTACCGATTTATAGTGATCAGGCTATAAACCGAATTACAACCGTTTGGGGAGAAAATCGTATTTTCCGCTACAAACGTCCATACTTTTCTTTTGAGAAAGATATTCCATCCGAAAAAGAGATGAAGGAACTTCCGTCAGGATCGGAAATCGTTGAAAAGATTAAAAAGCTAAATAACATTGCTTTATCAGATATAGATGATATTGTTGTAGGTTTCTATTTAACCTATGATCAAAGCACAATAGTGACATTAGAGCCATGCTGGTTTGTTATTCGTAATGGTATATCGACAAAACTGACGCCTGACATATTAGGGGGTGTCAAAAATGGATTGGAATAGAACAAAGTCTATTTTTATATTCGTTTTTTTAATCTTAAATATCTTCTTGTATTGGTTATATTTAAATCGCTATAATGAAGCGCAGAGCGTAGAAATACTAGGTGAAAAAACAATAGAAGCCCGTTTGAAAGATGATAATATTACGTATGGACCACTGCCGAATAGTAATGAATCAGCTTCTTACATTACAGGAAAAGTGCATAATTTTAAAAATATTGTTAACGATGACAATCAGCGAGTAAGTTTCACTGATGAGACACATGCACATATACGTGTTAATTTTATTAACCCTGTGAAATTACGAAATATTAGTGATGATGCAAGCTTTACTGATTTTGTCCATTTAAACGTTAAAGATGGAGATTCTTATGCATTATGGAAGGTAGATCGTGAGGAACGAGTCGCAATCTTCTTCCAAAAGAAAAATAATCGAATGTTCTATTACAATGATAGTGCCTTATTAAAAGTACAGTGGAATTTAGATAACGAAGTGACAATGTATGAGCAGACAATGATTGATAATATCGAAGAGATGGAGCAACAGGAAACGGTCATACCACCACTTCAAATTTTCCAGACACTTTATAATAAAGGGCTATTAAAATCAGAATCGCGTATTAAGCATGTGAAGTTAGGTTACTCAACATTTAGTAATTTAACGCAAACACAAGTGTTGATACCAACATGGGAAGTACAAGTGGAATTACCGGACGGAGAAATAGAAGAGTACTTCGTGGATGCTATTGATGGAAAAATTATTGAAATCCAAGGAGACAAGCAAAAGGCTGAAGAGGAAGACTGGGGAGTTGAATAATGCGATTTAGTGTTTTAGCAAGTGGCAGTACAGGAAATTCGATTTATGTAGAGAATGATGAGCATGCATTTATTGTCGATGCGGGTCTTAGTGGCAAAAAGATGGAGCAACTATTTACAAAAGTCGACCGCAATATGAAACAGCTAAGTGGCATTTTCGTTACACATGAGCATAGTGATCATATTAAAGGAATAGGTGTATTGGCACGAAAATATAATGTACCTGTTTATGCTAACGCCAAAACGTGGCAGGCGATGGACGGGCTAGTTGGCGATATACCTTTAGAGCAACGTTTTGAATTTGAAATGGATACTGTAAAGCATTTTGGTTCATTGGCTGTCGAATCTTTTGCGGTATCACATGATGCAGCAGATCCAATGTTTTATAGCTTTCATGAAAATGGGCGTAAGCTTGTTGTTATTACGGATACAGGCTATGTCAGTGATCGTATGAAAGGGATTATTCGTGGTGCTGATTCCTTTGTATTTGAAAGTAACCACGATGTGAATATGCTGCAAATGGGACGTTACCCATGGTCTATAAAACGTCGTATTTTAAGTGATGTAGGGCACGTTTCAAATGAGGATGCAGCTATCGCAATGAGTGAAGTAGTATTTGAAAAGCCAACAAATATATATTTATCACATTTAAGTAAAGATAATAATATGAAAGAGCTTGCACGCATGAGTGTTACACAAACTTTGCAATCTTGCGGCATTATTGTCGGTGAGTATTTAAATTTATTTGATACAGATGCAGAAGAGCCGACGAAGTTAGTAACCGTTTAATGATAAAATATCGAAGCTTTAATGAGGCTGTTCAATGGCATTTATAGAAAATGCATTGAACAGCCATTTTTATGTCCATTTTATTTATTTTTCATCTGATTTTAATGTTTGAATTGTAATATTAGGGTAACAACTAGCAAATACTTAATAAAGGAAAGGATGAGGTAAATGGGCTATTTTCAAGATGATGATAAAAATAATGATTTATTAAAAAATGATGAAATACAGAAGTCACCTCTTCAGGAGCGACTCGAACAAGAGGAGCGAGAAACGCAAGAGAAGCGTCATAAAAAGAAAGGCGGTGGCGGAGGTAAAGGTGGTTATTTATTTACCGGTTTTATCGGCGTTATCATAGGCGCTTTACTCGTTTGGCTCATGATGCCTGGACTTGTCAATCAAATGCCAGGTACAACAACAAGTAGCGCAGGTAATAAAAGTGAAACAACCATTAATCAAGTGGCAACAGAAGTGACAACTGACGTTACAAAAGCAGTAGATAAGGCTTCAGGGGCTGTTGTAGGGATTACAAATATTCAAGAAGTGTCAAGTGGCGGATTCTGGAGTCCACGATCCTCATCAGAACAGCCTGCGGGAAGCGGTTCAGGTGTTATTTACAAAGTTGAAGGTGATAAAGCCTTTATCGTGACAAATAATCATGTTATTGAAGGTGCAAAGCAGTTAGAAGTAACAATGCCTGATGGAACGAAAGAAGTAGCACAATTAGTTGGTCACGATGTTTGGACAGACTTAGCGGTCATTTCAATCAGCTCTAAAGATGTTAAGACAGTAGCGACATTTGGTAACTCAGACGTATTAAAACAAGGTGAAACAGTAATTGCGATTGGTAATCCACTTGGCTTAGAATTCTATGGCTCAGTTACTACAGGTGTTGTTTCTGGTAAGGACCGTTCTGTACCAGTTGACATAAACGGTGATGGTACTATAGATTGGCAGCAAGAAGTATTACAAACAGACGCAGCTATCAATCCTGGTAATAGTGGTGGTGCACTTGTAAACCTTGCTGGTGAATTAGTCGGCATTAACTCCATGAAAATTGCACAATCCTCTGTGGAGGGTTTAGGCTTCTCAATTCCGATTAACTCAGCAATTCCAATTATCGAGGAATTAGAGAAAAATGGTGAAATGAAGCGTCCAACAATGGGTATTTCATTAGTAGACTTAACGGATGTTCCGTCATTCTACCAACAAGAAACGTTAAAATTACCAAAAGACGTAACAACAGGTGTTGTTATTACAGATGTTGTGTCGAACTCTCCAGCTTCAAAAGCAGGCGTTAAACAATACGATGTTATTGTTGAAATGGATGGCCAAAAAATCGAAACAGCAATCGATTTACGCAAACATTTATATAACCACAAAAAAATTGGTGATAAATTAACGATGAAAGTATATCGCCAAGGTAAATTAGTGGATCTATCACTAACATTAACAAATAGCGATTCGTTGTAAATTGAAAATCAGTGGGGATGATATGATCTCCACTGATTTTTTTTGTTGTTGAGTCAATGATAGTAAGGTGTCATATTACAGTATAGCTCTTCAGCAAAACAAGAGGTTGATTATGTGTGAAAGCGACAACAGCAATATAAGTACAATTGCATCACTGTTATGAGTCTATTTTGCTCAAGTTTGGTGAGTAGTGAGAACGAGTAACCTCTGAGTTGAAAGTCACCTCGCCGCAACGTTCACTAAATTATTTAGAAAATATTGTGGATAACTAGAAAATTGTGAATAATAATATATACAGTGCGAGTGGCGGTAGAAAGCCTATTCTTCCATACTCGCCTGACCTTTGTTACAATAGATTGTGGATAACATAGACTGAATTGTGAATAAGTTTGTGGAAATTTCGGAAAATAAGAAGAGGTGCAAAAATGGAAAAATACAGCTGTGAAAACCATATAGAACACGCTTTAGACATGTTTGTGGCTGAGCAAAAAGAGTTCCCAATTATGGATAAAATCGAAGAGGATGAAAAGTTATCCACAAAATGTAGCTACTGTGAACGACCTGCAGAATATCTTGTATCAAGTAAATAACTTTACACAAGATATAGGAATCGCTTGTGGATATGTTGATAACTTTTGTGGATAATTTGTTTGTAAATGAAATGTAAAGGTGGATAACGTGTGAATATAACGATTGTATCAGTCGGAAAACTAAAAGAAAAGTACTTAAAAATGGGAATAGATGAATACGTAAAACGCCTCGGTGGCTACGCAAAAATGGATTTAATCGAAGTACCAGATGAAAAAGCACCCGAGCAGCTAAGCGAAGCAGAGATGGAAATTGTAAAGAAAAAAGAGGGTGAACGTATTCTATCTAAAATCAGCCCAGATACATACGTTATCGCCTTAGCCATTAATGGCAAAATGAAAACCTCTGAACAAATGGCGGCAGATCTTGAATCCCTCATGACCTACGGCAAAAGTAAAATCGCATTCGTCATCGGTGGCTCCCTTGGTTTACACGATGATGTGTTGAAACGTGCTGATGAGAAACAATCCTTTGGAAAAATGACATTACCGCATCAGCTAATGAAGCTTGTTTTGGTGGAGCAGATTTATAGAAGTTTTAGGATTATGAAGGGTGAACCATATCATAAATAAGTGCGGTTTTAGAAGGGATTCTCCTAAGTCATTTAGTGACTGAGAGATGGTCTCCTTTATTCATGTATTGATTTCCGTTTCAGACGGACGCGTTTAGCGGGCATAACTTCAGTCTCCTCGTCGCACCGCTCCTGCGGGGCATTCAGCTCATGCTATTCCAGCTGGAGTCGCCCCCTTCCACTACAATCCATCACCAACTAAAATAGTGATTTACTAAAAAGTATACAAAAAACAGGTATAGAAAAAGTTCTCTTTTTCTATACCTGTTTCCATTTAAGAATTTGTTGGATAGTCCTTTTTCTCCAAACTGAGTATAAGCATAAAATGGGAATTTAGTAGATTTATGAATCAAACGTTACTTTCATTTTTAAATGTGTTTTGGTGCGAGTGTTAAATATTACTGCTGAAAGGAAACAAATGACAATAAAAATCGTTCGGAGAATGTAGCTCATGCAAACAGAATCAACAATCAGTTCTTATTCATTGGTATCATATGAATGGTCTGTTAAGTGGATAGAGCCATTGAAGGTGACTGGCAATGGAAGGATATCAGGAACTCACAAAAGCGAATTGAAGTTATTAGAAGTCCTTATGGTCGTTCCTATCATCGGGTCGAAACAGTCTAGCTCTATCACGGTAAACCGTATCATAAGTAATAGAGGTTTTCCATGTATAATAGGATACAGATATAAAATTAAAAATAGTAAACTGATCTAGAACTAGACTGCTAGCTAGAAATTATACTTTTACTTTTAATTTTAGTAGGCTTTGATTGGAGAAATTGTGAATGTTAAGTGAACAGACGAGATATTCTAGGCTCGCGAGTATAACCAAAGTAATTAATACAAAGTTAGAACTACGTGAAGTTTTACAGCGTGTAACGCAGGCAATATCCGAGGAAATTGTGCAATGTAACTCGGTTGGTATTTATTTACCCGAAAAAGATGGCACATTTAGAGGATTTGTAGGAAAACCAGAAGATATGAATGGCATAACGCTCGATACACAGGTAATTGATATTGAAACAGACTTACTGGCCAAAGAGGTTATTGAAACTAAAAAAACCATCTATATCTCTGATACCTCAAAGGATAATCGGCCGGACCCGAGATCGGTAGAAGCCTTCAAAATTAAATCCTTATTAGCACTGCCTATCTCATATGAGCAAGAGATATTTGGTTTAGTTTTTTTATTTGATTATGGAACGCCGATGAATTTAACAGAATCAGAAATTCAGAGTGTTGAAGCATATGTGAATATGGCTGCAGTTGCAATTCAAAACGCAAATAATTTAAAGCAAAAGGAAAACCTTATTGCAGAAAAGCAGTTGTTACTCAATGTTACACGTGATTTGTCGATGTGTTCCTCCGTGCAGAAAAGTCTTGATAAATGTTTTTACTACTTAGGAAAGGTTTTAGGTAGCAAAAAAAGTGCAGCCCACATCCTGGATCCGTTGGGAAAAAACACAATCACATTCATGAAGTTTAATAAAGACTGTGATTGGACAGAAGCCAATTGGATGGAGAATCTTAAAAGCATAAGAATGAACCAAAGCTACGAAGCTATGATTCAACAGATTATTGAAACAAAAAGTATAATTCTCACTCCAAATATAGATAGTATGAGTCTACTTATGATGCCACTGGTTTCAATGGGGGAAGTATTAGGGGTTATAACAGTTGTCAATTTAGGAGGGGAAACATGTAATTTCCATGAATCTCAAATTCAATTAGCAAAATCGATAGTCGATGCCACAGCCCCTACAATTTCAAACTTGTTATATATGGGCCAACTTGAAAATATGGTAGAAGAGCGAACGAGGGAACTGGCTGCTGCTAATGAAAAGGTTACAAGTGTTATTGAAAGTATAACGGATGGATTCTTTGCATTGAACAAAGAGTGGGAATTTCTTTACATGAATAAACATCAATATTTGCCGCAAAGGAAAACGGCAAAAGATGTATTAGGCCAGAATATATGGGGGATTTTCCCGAAATGTGTAGATACGGTCATGTATAAGGAATTTCATCGTGCGATGTCAGAGCGAATAGCAGTACATTTCGAAATGACCTCAGCATATGGTGATTATTGGTACGAAGCAGTTGCTTACCCATATGATGAGGGAATCTGCTGCCTTTTAAAAAACATAACCGAAAAAAAGAAATATGAGAAGGAATTGAAAAGATTATCAAACCTAGACTTAATAGGTCAGATGGCAGCAGGTATTAGCCATGAGATTAGAAATCCTATGACAACAGTACGAGGATTTTTGCAGCTATTAAAAAAAGAGAGCGAATTCGAAAAACATAATGATTACTTTAATGTAATGATCGAAGAGCTTGACCGTGCCAATTCTATTATTACTGAATTCCTTTCTATAGGTAATACAAAGACATCCGATTTACAGATGTTAGATTTAAATTCTATAATTCGAGATATTACTCCTTTAATAAAGATAGATACATTTAATCAAAATAAAATTATTCAATTTAATCTGAAAGACATTCCAGATTTACTTTTAAATCGTAACGAAATACGACAATTGATAATAAATCTATATCGTAATGGCTTAGAATCAATGAGCACAGGTAAGGTTCTATCCATCAGTACCTACAAAGGAGATGAAAATTGTGTAATTCTTGCAGTACAGGATCAAGGAGAAGGTATCAGTCCTGCGATAGTAGAGAAATTGGGTACTCCATTTTACACGACCAAAGATAATGGCACTGGCTTAGGACTAGGCATATGCTATGCAATTGCTGCCCGTCATAACGCAAAAATTGAATTTCAGACAGGATCTGAAGGAACTACTTTTTTTATAAAATTTACTTATATATGAAAAAGTGAAACTCTGCTTTAGTGTTGTTACAAAGAACCGTAGTGTGAATAGATTAGCAAGATATGCAAATTTCTTTACTTGCATATCTTTTTTGTTAAGAAGGTACTTACATATAATGCTCTGAATAAATAAATTTATAAGTTCAAATTTCAAAAAACTATTTCGATAATTATTAATAGCGATGATGAAATCTGCGCTATATTGATATGCTATTTCGAAAGAGGTGTAGAATGAAGCAACTTTATATAAAGCAAAAGGTATTCAGTCTAAGTGGCAAATTCACAATAAAGGATCAGCAGGAAAAGGATGTTTATTATGTAGAGGGTAGTTTTATGCAAATTCCAAAGACTTTCTCCATTATGAATAAAACAAGAGATGAAGTAGCACTTATTACGAAAAAGGTGTTCAGCTTTTTACCGAAGTTTTTTGTTGAGGTAAATGGTCGAGAGGTGCTAACGATTAAGAAAGAGTTTTCTTTCTTTAAAGCACGCTATACGATTGATGGAGCAGACATTGAGATACATGGTAACTGGTGGGATATGGATTTTCAGGTCTTACAGCATGGTGTAGTCATCGGTAAAGTGAACAAGGAGTGGTTCACTTGGGGAGATAGCTATAAGGTTCAAATATTGGATGAGGAGATGGAGGCCATCATTATTGCGTTCGTTGTTGCAATTGATTGTGTGAAGGCTGACCATGCAGCTGCTTCCTCAGCAGCGACAATTTAATGTAGGGATGTGCAATATAAAATGCTGACAGGTCTTCTTAAAAAATTCAAAATAATAGATAATAAAATTACTTTCTAGGATAGATGACAGGTGATATTGATGTACCCGAACAAGATTGTTGGCATGAAAGAGTTACAAGCAGTGTAGGGCTTGAACTTGGTATGCCACTTTGGCAAAAAAGCCATAAAGATGTAGTAGAGGAGTTTATACATTTAGGATTTGTAACAAAAGTAGTGACAGTTAATTTGCAAAAAGGAATGAAAGAAGAAGATCTTGGACGTGTACTTACTTTAGACTATATGAAAGAGTTAGAAGAAAGGGTATCGACCCTTGTGGTGAAGCAGGAGAGTTCCATACTACAGTTATAAGTGGGCCACTTTTTAAACAAGATTTAAAGGTTAGAAATGGAGAGGTTACGTCAAAAGGTGACTATATGTACCTAACATTAGAATTAGAAAATTAACATTTTGAAAATAACCTCCATTAAAGGTGCAACGGTGAACCGTATCATAAATAAGTGCGGTTATAAAAAAAAAGCTATCTAGAACGTTGACATATCAACGTTCTAGATAGTTTTTTATTTTATAGATGATTTTCTTTTTTCCAATCACGATATTTCCACCATTCTAAAATTAATCCAACAAAAACCACTGCTAATGTGGGAACTATATAGTGTTTTGGAGGACCTATTATTTCGGAAAAACGGACTGATTTTTACTTACTCTTAAATTAGGTAAATATAATTTAATTGATCATAAATCTCTAGGATATGCAGCAGCTACGCTGGTTGTACCAACAGCTCTCGCTTTTACTTATGACCAAACTGAAGGAGTAGTATACAAATAATTTAAAAAGTGACTATCAATGACGATAAGATGGGTATTGAGGACATTGTAAGGAAATATCATAATTTAGATTCAAAAGAAGTAATTAATAATCAAAGTTAAATAGAAGGTGTAATGAAAATGGGTTTTCCCTTGATTGGAAGAAAAAAAATATTAAATACCAGGAGGACAACTAAGCGCTCTAAAAAAGCGAATTCTAGAAGTTTAGTATTTACGAGCTCGTTATTTCTCTCCGCTCTCATAATTATCGTTATCGGATTAATGATTTCCCTGTCCATCCGCGAACAACGTGGGGCGTACTTTCGCCAATTTGATGAATATGGAAAAGTATTTAAATCCATAACTCAACAAAATGAACCTCTTGTTGCCGAAGCAACGAAGACAATTCTTGAGCATCAACCATTGGAGGGAAAACCATTCGAGGAACTCCCCAATATTTTGAATTCTATGAAATCCAATCATATGGTAGTGGATGTCTATTTATTAACACCGGACATTATCAAGAAGGATGGCAAAGAATACTTATATAACTCAGAATATGGTCGGGATCCAGTTGAATATGCTGAAGAGTTAGGTACGTTATATGAATTAGATTCGGAATTTCTTAAAAGTTACGAAGATACAATGAGAAACGGTAGCACCTTAACTGATGTTTACACTGATGAAGGTGGAACTTTCATCTCGTATTTAGCACCGATTAATGACGGAAGCGGGAAACCAGTTGCGTTGCTCGGTGTCGATTTCGATTATGGGATTGTTAAAAAGGAACTCCAACGAATTCTATGGACGAATATCACGGTTGGTATTTTTTTTGTACTTATGTTAATCGCGTTGGTAGTATTCATTCTTCGTAAAATGTTGCGTCCGCTTGCACGTTTAGCTGAAGTGTCTGAACATGCTTCGAAAGGCGATTTAACCGTTGAAATTCCTGTACTGGACCATAATGAGATTGGTAAGGCTGCAAGTTCATTTAATCAGATGATTAGCGGACTTAGGATATTGACCCATAACATACAAAATTCTTCGAATGAAGTTGCAGTATCTTCTTCTCAATTACAAGAAAGCGCTGCCCAGACCGAAGCAGCTACGCAAGAAATCACAGGTGCCATTCAAAACATTGCTGTTGGTCTCGATGAACAACTTCGTCATACTAATGAGTGTCAACAATCAATGAAGGAAATGGGAGTGGGTATTCATAGAATCGTAGATGCATCCTCTGTCGTCTCAGAATTGGCTTCGGTTACAGCAGATAGCGCAAATGCAGGAATGAAGGATATAGAAACAACAGTTGCTCAAATGAGCACAATTGAACAAAACTTGAAAACATCGGTCGAAGCAATCCATGGACTGAAGAAATTAAGCGATCAAGTTAGTGAAATGGTTACATTAATAGGTAGCATTGCTAATCAGACCAATTTGCTTGCACTTAACGCATCGATTGAGGCATCGCGAGCAGGTGAGCATGGTAAAGGTTTTGCCGTTGTGGCTCAAGAAATTCGTATACTCGCTGAACGGTCTAAAACCTCTTCGGAGAAAATAACTGACATACTCCAAGGTATCAGCGATCACACGAGTAAAACAGTGGTTTCTTTGGATAAATCAATGACAGAAGCTCAGGCAGGTACACACATTGCGAATAAGGCAGGGCAAACATTTAGTTCGATCGTGGAGTCGATTCAGAAAGTGTCTGATCAGATTGATGAAGTATCTGCAGCTTCGGAACAACTGTCATCAGGAAGCGAGTTAGTTGCGGCTTCACTAACAGTGCTGGAGGGTATCGCAAATTCATCTTCAGCCGACTCCGCTCACGTCGCCGCCTCATCAGAAGAACAACTTGCAGCCATGCAAGAGGTAGCCAGTTTTGCAGCTATGCTTTATGGGCTGGCGGATGAATTGAAACAGAGTGTTGACCGTTTCCGTGTAAAGTAGGTTACTGGTTAAAACCGCACTTACATTAGTTACGGAGAACCGTATCATAAGTAAGTGCAGTTTATGAAAAGAACCACCTAGAACGTTTTGAGTGTCAGCGTTTTAGGTGGTTTTCATTTATCCAAATTCAATAATGTCAGTTTTAATAAATGAGGGTAGTAACTTTTGTACATTTTCTAATGTTGAAAAGCGATTTTCGTTTGAAAAAATATCTGTACCTTTGAAGTCATGACTAAAAGAAAAAGCGGTTGTTTGTTCGTTAAAATGAATGCAAATGGTCTCCTCTATCGAAGCATCTATCCCATCCGTACGTTTCGCGTCCCAAATTTTGCTCTCTATCATAAACGTGTCTTTTCGATTTGACCAAATAGAGCACATATTATAATTATGCTGCCAAATCATGATAGGAATTAGGCGCATTAGTTCTTGATGATTTATGACAGTAATCATCAAATAAGTGTTCTTTTTTGATTGATAAAATACTTCAAATGGTAGCTGTGCATCATGTAATTCTTGTTTAATCTCTTCAATAATTTTTCTATTATTCTGCTCGAATAAATAATAAAGTGGAAATGGGGCTAAGCTTTCTGTAAATAAAGCAAGTTGTTCGTCTGTATAGTCTGGATAATACATCTCGCCAATATTAATGGAATATTGAATGCCTTCATTTATAAAAAAGTAATAGCCCCCAGTTGAAGGTGCATTTTCATAATACTTTTTGGGTAAAAAGCCAATCCCTAAATTCATTACAATCACATCCTTAGATTATAGTATATGAGGAAGAATACCGTTTATATCATTGAATCATCAAAAAATAAGCATGACAGTTAAAAAATCATACAGAATGCGAAGAGAACTTGCTGCATTCCTTATCTTTTTTCTCAAAAAATTGCCCTGCGTTAGATAGATCTTAAGAGATTATCAGTATAGTTAATACGCTAAGAAATGAGGGAAAAAACATTTGGAATCTGGTATACCAGATTCCAATGGGACATTGGCCGTATCTTTTCTTTTTTTTAGCTAGGCTTTACAATGACATTGAAATAATACATGTAACATCGTTCAACAGAAGATGTTTCAAAGAGAGGAATTTGTCTATGGAAAAATACGCCGTGGGGCGAGTTTTGCAAGAAAGGTTAGAAAAGCATAAAATGGTGGCAGCGGTAAAGGATCCAAAGTATATTGAACGAGCTATTAAGTATAAAGAAAATTTAAGCGCTGTATTATTAATGACGGGAACGATTTTAACAGTAAAGAGATATGTGGATTTCATACAGTCTGAGGGGCTTCCAGTTATTTTACATGTTGAAAAAATAGGTGGATTAGAAATGGATCGTGCTGGAATTGAATTTATAAAAAGAAATGTTCAGCCGTCCGCAATCGTCACAACGAGGACTGGAATTATAAAAAAGGCAAAATCAAGCGGACTTTTTGTGATTCAGCGAATCTTTTTAATTGATACGGATGTTTATAATAACTTAGTGGAGGATGCTAGTCAGATTCGCTCAGATATCATTGAGATTATGCCCAGTCGAGCACCAGAATATATAAAAAAGTTAACAAATGTGTTGTCAGTCCCTATTATCACGGGTGGATTATTAAACCAACCTGAACATGCTAAGGAAGCACTCGAGAATGGTGCCGTTGCGATTTCGACGTCAAACTCAGAAATGTGGAAAATGAACTTAAATGAATTATAAACAAAATTTACATATCATTAATACTTACTTAATACACACCGTCTATATTATAACTATAAAGTGAATAGACAAATGGTGCGGGCAGAGAGACCTCAAATACATGTATATGAATATATACATATATTTGAGGTCTCTCTTTTTTGTTACGCTTTGCATTTTCTATAATCATGAACAAAGGAGTTTACCATGTGGAAAAATAACATCAAGGTATTGATTTTTGATATGGATGGAACGCTCTATCAAGAAGATTCCTTTTTAGAAAGATACATAACTTATATGTTAGATGATCGATATAGCGACAAGGAAATCGAGCGGGTCATTAACGAAGTTTATGACATCTTAAACGGCAAGCATAGCGTCTCTTTAGGTCATTACTACGATTTTGCAACAAATAGTATTTTTACGCATTCGGAATTAGTCCCAAATTGTGCTTTCGATTGGGATGGTCAGAAACTGAATCATCATTTTTCTAGAGAAAGCCAATTGTTTTATATCGGAGATCCGTGGTGTATAGCCTATTTGTTTGGAGAGAAGTTAGGAATCAGTGAAGAAACTAGAACCAATGCTTATAGCCGAGTGAGGGCTGAGATGTTAACGGCTGACTATGAGATTCCAAAAAGTGAGTCTTTGGTCGAAGTGTTAAAGAATATCGATGTGGAGATGAAAGTGCTTCTTACGAATGCTCCCTTTGAGTCAGGAGAGGTATTTTTAGAATATTTAGAGGTGCTCCCTTATTTTGATCAAGCCATTTATGATGGAAAAAAACCGAATGGTATGGAGCAAGTTCTAAAAATGTTAATGGAAAAAGGATATAAACCAGAAGAAATTCTTTCTATTGGCGATAATCCCATTAATGATTTATACCCGGCTCGTAAATTAGGAGCTAGGACAATTTTTATTTCGGATTATCGACAAGTAGATCAGACTCCTTGGGATCATAAGGTTCATACTATTGATGAATTGGTCTCATTTTTACAACAATTTAAGAAAAGAGAGTTATAAACAAATAGTAAAAGGAAAGAAGGAGATTATTAAATGGCGCACGCTGAACTGGTTAATGTTTCAAAATCATATGATGAAAAGTCCCATGTATTAAGTGAAATAAACCTTTCAATTAATAAGGGGGAGTTCTTTGTTTTAGTCGGACCTTCTGGTTGTGGGAAAAGTACTTTATTAAGAATGATTGCGGGATTAGAAGAAATAACTGGGGGTGTACTGAAGATCAATGATAAAGTAGCCAATCATCTGTCTCCTAAACATAGAAATCTATCGATGGTTTTCCAAAATTATGCACTCTATCCTCACTTAACAGTCGAACAAAATATTCTTTTTGGTTTAGATATTAAAAAAGTTGATAAAAAAGAACAACAAAGAAAACTCCAAGAAACGGCAGAAATGATTGGATTAAGTGAATTATTGAAAAGAAAACCGAGGGAACTATCAGGTGGTCAAAGACAAAGGGTGGCCCTAGCTAGAGCAGTTGTAAGTGAAGCGCCACTTTGCTTAATGGATGAACCGCTTTCTAATTTAGATGCTAAATTGCGTGCACATATGCGTGTTGAGATTCGCAAATTACAAAGAGAATTGGGACTTACGATGATTTATGTGACCCATGACCAAGTTGAAGCCATGACGATGGGCGACAGAATTATGGTGTTAAATGACGGGGAAATTCAGCAAGTTGGGAAACCGATTACGTTATATAACGAACCGGCCAATACATTTGTCGCCTCTTTTATCGGTTCTCCAAAGATGAATATGGGAAATGCTGAACTATCCGTTGAAAAACAACAAATTATGGTTGAAGGTAAGCTTACGTTTAAATTAAGTCCATCAGACTTAAGAAATATACCATCGGCCAAAAAGACAACGATTGGAATTAGAGCAGAACATATTTTTCCGGCAGCTGAACACGAAGCAACGCATAAGTTGAATGTTGTAGGTGTAGAGCAACTAGGAAATGAAACGATGATCGTCTTTGAAGAATTAGGCGGCCAATTATGGAATGCTAAATGGCCAGGGCAATGGATGATTTATCCGGGTGATAAAGTTCCAGTTAAACTATCCGTTCAACATTTTTGTTTCTTTGATTTCGAAACCGGTCAATTATTACAAGCTGCATATAAAGAGCAGAAACAAGAGGTCGTTGCACAATGAATCACGAAGCGGCATTGATGGTTAAACATAATCAAGTTCATTATGAGAGGGTAAAGAAACAACAACGTAGGAAAAACTTTGTAAAGGGACTTCTATTCTTATTACCATCCATCTTTTTATTTAGTGTTTTTATCTTTTATCCAATGATTCGTACAATCTATTTAAGTTTCTTTTTAACCAATCAAGCGGGTGCCACAACGGTTTTTGTCGGCATACAAAATTATCTAGATCTCTTTACATCTCCGATTTTTATGAAAAGTTTGGGATCAACCTTTTTATTTGTTCTATACACCTTGCCAGGTACGATTATCATAAGCTTATTTTTGGCCGTTATGGCCAATGAAAAGTTAAAAGGTATTGGCATTTTTCGAATGATTTTCTCATCTACAATGGGAGTTTCTGTAGCCGCTGCGTCTGTATTTTGGTTGTTCTTATTTCATCCTAGTATTGGATTCTTTAATAAATTATTAGTGACATTTGGTTTTGACAAAATTGCTTGGTTAACAGATTCGTCGTGGGCACTCCTTTCTGTTTCATTACCTACGGTTTGGATGAATATCGGCTTTACCTTTTTAATTTTACTTGGCGGTTTGCAATCTATCGATTCTCACCTTTATGAAAGTGCCGATATTGATGGCGCCAGTTATTTTTACAAATTGCGTCGGATTACGATTCCTATGCTTTCTCCGACCCTATTCTTTGTGACGACTGTGTCCATCATCAATGCCTTTCAAACCTTTGGTCAAATCGATATGTTGACTAAAGGGGGACCAAGTAATGAAACGAACCTAATCGTTTACTCGATTTATCGTGAAGCCTTTGTGAATTATCAGTACGGGTCAGCCAGTGCACAAGCGGTAATCCTATTTATTATTATTTTAATTATGACCGTGATTCAGTTTAAGCTCGGAGAAAGGAAGGTCCACTATCAATGAGGATGTCTCTTTCCAAAAAAATTATCTTATACATATTGCTCACAATTTCAGCGCTGATCATCTTTCTACCTATCATTTTGGCTTTTTTAATGAGCTTTATGAACAATCAAGATGTCATGTTAGGTAAAATCATACCTTCTACTTGGACAATAGAGAATTATGTGAAGGCATTTGAACGCTTACCATTGCTGAAATTTTTATTGAACAGTTTTATTAGTTCCCTGTTGATCATGATTGGTCAGTTAGTTTTATCTAGTTTAGCAGCTTACGCTTTTGTGTTTCTAAAATTTAAAGGTAGAGATGTGATATTCTACTTGTTTATTGCAACGATGATGATTCCATTTGAAGCATCCATCATCCCGAACTTTCAAACGATTAAAGGGATGAATTTAATTGATACGTATCCAGGACTAGCCTTACCCTTTTTGGCTACAGCATTTGGTACATTTTTATTAAGACAAACCTTTAAACAAATTCCAAAAGAACTGAAAGAAGCGAGTGAAGTTGCAGGTATGGGTGATTTTAAATTTTATTTAACTGTCGTTTTACCTGTCGCAAAAACAAGCTTAGTTACCTTAGGGATTTATGGCTTCTTATCGGCTTGGAATATGTACTTATGGCCGCTTCTATCCACAACAAATGATACAGTACGAACCGTTCAAATTGGCTTAAAGCAATTACAATCACAGGAAACAGTCAATCAATGGGGAGTTGTTATGGCAGGTGCCATGATTGTAGCTATCCCTACGTTGCTTTTATTATTCTTTGGTCAGAAGAAACTGCAAAAAGGATTAGCTGAAGGTGCGCTTAAATAATTGGTTTTGTTAATGAATGAATGAACACTCCTATTTAGCAATGTCCAATAATTATCGGTTTTAAGAATATCAATAGATAAATAATCTAAAGGAGAGATGATCATGAAGAAAAAGCTTTTATCCTTATCTATGGCAAGTTTATTATTGATCGCAGCAGGATGTAGTTCAAGTAATGAGGCTGCAACAAAGACGAAGGAACAAACAGTCGTAACATTTTGGCATTCGATGAATGGTGTACCTCAAGAAACATTAAATAGTATTGTTGAAGAATATAATAACGTTCAAGATAAAGTTCAAGTGAATGCAGAGTTCCAAGGAACCTATGAAGAGTCATTACCGAAGTTTCATAGTGTTGCTGGAACAAAAGATGCACCTACAATGATTCAAGTGCAAGAAATCGGGACAATGTCAATGATTAATAGTGGTAAAGTCGAACCGATTCAAAAATTTATCGACGCTGAAAACTATGATATGAGTGGACTTGAAAAAAACATCATAAATTATTATAAAGTGGATGGTCAATTCTACTCCATGCCATTTAACTCATCAACACCTGTCATGTACTACAATAAAGATGCTTTTAAAAAGGCAGGGTTAGATCCTGAAAAAGCTCCACAAACGTTTGAAGAAGTGGAAGCAGCAAGTAAGAAAATCGTTGCCAGTAATGATCATATGAAAGGGTTCGCCTTACAAGCATATGGCTGGTTATTTGAAGAATTATTAGCCAATCAAGGTGGATTGCTTATGAATAACGACAATGGCCGCTCCAAAACACCTACAGCAGTAGCATTTGATAATGAAAAAGGGAAATCAATCTTTGAATGGGCGAAAAGAATGAATGACGATGGAACTTTCGCCAATTATGGAACAAACTCTGATAATATGGTTTCAGGTTTCTTAGCAGGCGATGTTGCTATGTTCTTACAATCTTCAGCTTCTTCAAGAGATGTTATAGATAACGCACCATTTAAAGTAGGTGTAGCATTCCTCCCTCACCCTGAAAGTCAAGAACGCCAAGGTGTAGCAATTGGAGGAGCAAGTTTATGGATGTCAGGTGGTAAAGATGAGGAAGAACAAAAGGCAGCATGGGCATTTATGAAATATTTGCAAACTCCAGAAGTACAAGCTAAATGGCATGTAGGTACAGGTTATTTCGCCATCAACCCAGCTGCTTATGATCAGCAAGTCGTTAAAGATGCTTATAAAAAAATGCCGCAATTACAAGTTTCTGTACAACAACTTCAAGCAACAAAACCATCTTATGCGACACAAGGAGCATTAATGGATATGATTCCTCAAGAACGTAAAATCATGGAAACGGCACTTGAAACAGTTTATAACGGTGGAGGCGTAGACGAAACCTTTGATAATGCGGTTAAACAAGTGAATGCAGCCATCGAACAATCAAACGCAGCAAGAGGTAAATAAATTTCCATAATAAAAGATTAAGGTAATAGACGTAGAGAATGAAGTGATAATATATGCTTTGTTCTCTATCTCCTTTTCCAAGAAAGGATGCTATAGCTTATGAATCATACGAAAATTTTTGGTCACCGCGGGAGTATGGGGACTATGCCAGAAAACACATTATTAGGATTCCGTCATGCATTGGATTTAGGTGTGGACGGTATTGAGCTTGATGTGCATTTAACAAAAGATGGAAAATTAGTCGTGATTCACGATGAACAAATTGATCGAACGACAGATGGTTCAGGCTATGTCAAAGACTATACTTTAGCCCAATTAAAACAGTTTAGTACAGGTATTAAATTTTCCCACTTAGCATTGTTTGATAAAAATGTTTGGAGTAAAGAGAGGATACCGACACTAGAAGAAGTTTTAGAATTAATTGTCCCCTATCAGATTGAGTTAAACATAGAATTGAAAACGAATATTTTTCCGTACGATGGTATTCAAGAAAAAGTGATAGCTATAGTTAATCAATTTGACTATGCTGATAAAGTAGTTTACTCATCATTTCATTTACCTTCTATTCTAAAATTGAAACAAATGGAACCAAGTGCAAAAATCGCCTGGTTATTAGAATATGAGCTGAGCCGCCCTTCTGAATACGTTAAAAGTTTATATTTAGAAGGACTACATCTTCATAAGGATTTATTATTAAATGGAGTATATGATAAAAAAAGTGGCGCTGATTTTAATATCCGAGTGTGGACTGTTAATAATGGAAAAGAAATGGAACAACTATTAAAAATGAATAACGTAGAAACCATTGTAACAGATTTTCCGAGGGAAGCTATTTCTTTAAGAACTGATCAATAAGTACATATCGATAATAAGTGATGACAAACAGGCAATGACTTTTCTTGTAGCTTATTTGGCTCCTGAAAGTAGATACGTTTTTTTATTAAGTCCTCTATATGTCGTTACTTGTAATCTATTTAAAATTTTTGATCGATTTAAAGAAAAACGAAAAAATATAAAACTATTGGTTAGCCTGATTTGAAAAGCGCTACTTTACACCAATTGCTAAGCAGTTATCGCCAATTTGTTTAAAAATAATTTTTATCAATTTCTCACAATGGACATCTATAGAGATGAAGATCTTGGGAAGTATAATATAAACGAAAAAATAAGCTGTATAGAAAGTTAAATTTTAATAACTTCTGTACAGCTTATTTTTTAATTAATATGCCTTAAAGCATACGTCTCACTCTATCAACACTCTTAAAAAATTGATCATGTATGCCTTAAATTTGCATGGGGCATAAACATAATCAAGAGGCATAGTAAGAACTATTCGTTAATTTTTTATAGCTAGGCCACTAAAAGAAATCGGTCCAACAATGTTTGCTTGTGTGTTGGGTGTAATATTCTCAGCAAAAACCTGATAGAAGTTAGCGCCAGCTATCAAATTGGAATCAATAGCTTGGAAGGTAAAGATGTAATTTTGTTCTGAATCAGCTGACTCTACTCCATCTTGCGTATTATAGATTTCTTTCCCGTTGCGGAAGACTCTAAATACAATTTGGGAAATATCAGTAACTCCTGCCACGCCGATGCTTGCAAGTAGCTCAACACTATTGTTTCTTGAAGCGGTGCCTGGGATGTTTATTTGAATCGAAGCTAAAAGAATTTTAAATGGTGCCTGCGGAATTGGAAAAGCAGTTGCTGGGTTAAACGTACTTAGAGGTTCAGTTGCTTGGTAATCAAGAATTTGTACCATTTTATCACCTCCTTTTGCTAGGATACTATAAGATATGTTCTATATTAGAGTTGAATTGTGTAGTAAACTAAGCCGTGTTATTTTTTAAACTTCGTCTAGTGAACTGTTCTAGTTTTTATGGAATTATGAGCTTTCAAATTAAAATCATTTAGACTTACGATCATAAGTTTGAAGTAATAAAATAGGTGAAAAGGTATGTGAACATAGTTGTTTTCCATACCTTTTAAGATGAGATGGATTAAAGAATGGTATTTAAATTGGAGGCAGCTTTTCTTTTGGCATTGAAATGAGCCAAATAAAATCATCTTCAATAATAATTTGAATGTCTTGGCCGAGGCTAATTAATTTCTCCGCTTTTAATTGTTTCGTACTTATACCGCGACGTTTGTCCCCGAGAATAACGAAATCTGTATCTTGTGTCACAGTCCCTTGCATAATTCCTCCACAAGATCGTACTCTTTTCGCAGCTTCTGAACGTGTCATCGTGGAAAGGGCCCCTGTAAAAACGATTTGTTTATTATAAAACGGATGCATCAAGCACTCGGATGGATCAGAAAGTAAGATGATTTCTGTGTTGTCCTTATTGTTGTTCATGTTGGTTCTCCTTGATGATTTCAACCTAAATGATAGGTGAGCTTGATTATAATTTGAATAATGACCGGTAACAAAGGAATAGTACTCTACATCAAAACTAGTCATGGAGAATCGTATCATAAGTAAAGGAGGTTGGTAGATGTAATTGATACACGCTAGAGGAAATGTACTTGAAGTACCGTATCGAAAATAGTGCAATTTACTCTAGAAAGTGAAGTATTAAAAGGCTTATTAAAGGAGACGCGCATATTAGACGGTTTCCTTTCTTCTTAAACTTGCGCTTCACTCATGAATGCATGAGTATTATCTTCTGTATCTTTAAAAAATACCATCCATGTTTCTTGTTTGTCCCATTTTTGCTAATACATGTGGTTCGTCGATAAACGTAACATTTTTATTTACTAAATCCTCATAAGTCATGCTCATATTTTCAACTTGAAAATTCGTCTTTTTCTGGCAGGATTAACAAAATACGTAATCCATTACAATCAAAGAATGCCATGCTGTCAGTATTAAATAAAAGTGAAAGCCCTAATGTATAGCTCGATCTAACTCTTTAACTGGAATTCCGATTTGTTTTGAATCCTATTCATTTCCAATGACATTATCCCCTTTCAAATATGAATTTATCTTAAGCTTAGATTACATAGATATTCATTAAATTTTCCGTACATATTTTCTGCACATTTTCCAATACTATATCTAGATTACTTATATCAAATTGGCACGAAGGGAAGAGGCAAAATTGGCTAAGCACTCAGATATGAGCTGGAAACAGGATCATCCAAGCACTTTGTTTGGGAACTCTGTCCAAAAGGCAGAGCGTTTGTTGAAGCATGCAAAGTCACATCCGGAGGAGATAGCGATTGAGCATGCTTTCAATCAAATCGAACATGCAGAAAATGCATTCATGAATGCAAAGCAATTTGGTGAGCATTTGGATACAGTCCAGCAAAATAAAGAATACTTAGAGCAAATCAAGCAGCAATTACACGAAATGCAAGGCAAACAGTAGACAGAGGATATAAAAATAATACAATTAAGCGGCTTAAGCCTAAAAGGACTTGAGCCGCTTAATTGTATTCCTTTTGCTTGTAGTAACTTTACATTTTAGTCGATTATTAGTGCTATATTGCGCAGAAGAGGAAACATAACGTTTTCTTTTCCGATGGATCCTGGGCTGTAATCCAACGAATTGGAATACACTCTCTCCAAAACTGAGCATCTTTCCTGGGAAATATTTTCAGTGTTTTTTTACATTTAATTTAGTTTTTGTATCATTACTAAAAGTTAGGGATGATGTTTATTAAAAACGTATGCCATATAAGTTGATTGGAGTGGAGGCTGGCGACTCCTTGGGGATTAGCGTCACAGATGAGACCCTGGAGCGAGCCTCGCGAGTGAAGCGGCTCATCGGACGCCCCCAGGAAGCTTTGCTCTGTGCGAAAGCGAAGCGGCAGCAACAAAGCGTCCAGTCGGAACGGAAATTAACCCCACGTTATGGTGACGAACCTATTCTTAACACCAAACGATTATTTTATACGGTGTAGTTTGTGCAGGAATACTCCTTGTAGTAGGACCATAAATAACAATTAAGTTTCGATTTGCCGGGCTTTTTGAAAAAGGTTGCCCATTTTTAAGCAAGATAAGTGTATAAGCAGAAAGATTTAGTTGTAATTGACCATCACTACTCACTAATTGATTATTAAAAAAGTCGACTTTGACATTTTGAAAGCTATTTTCCTTTACGACGACGAGGGCTCGATATTGAGGTGGATATATCAAAGGAACAGGTGCATTCCCATCATAATATCCAGTAATCGGATCACCGATTGTTACAATTTCTTGGTTTACAAAATAAGTAGAAGGTGAGACGACAAAATTGATAATGCCCTGAGTACTATCTTCTACCGTCATAAGTTTATAACAGCCTTCCTTTTCCCCATTTTGCCCGATCGGAAAATCATCAATCTGAGTAACGACCCCACGAAATGATTTAAAGTTTACCATTGCTATTCCTTTCTTTATTAAAATCAAAAATTGGTGAAACAAGCTAAAAGAAAACCGACTTTATAATAAGCAGCGTCATTTTAATTTATGTAACATCTCCAATTTGGGTGACAGAATGATTTTATGATCAAAAGGTTAGGTTTCTATATTACATGAATCAATATATACTTAATTTGCAAACTATAAATGTTATATTTCAGAGGAGGGGAGATTATTGAAGTGGATTTCTAAAAATAAGAAGCCCCTTTTACTATTCACCATTATTATTATTTTCATTGCTGGTATACTCGATATCAAATATGAAGGATTATTTTTTCAACTATTACCAGGATCTATTCAAAACTATTTAGCTGATATTTTTAAATAAGTAGGATTAGGAGAAAGAGACTGATCTATTCATAGTTGAAATTGGGTTTATGACTTAATTAGTAACAGCAGTATATTTCTTGTACTAACGATAGATAGTAGTTCTAAAAGAATGATTACTGCTCTTCTGATTTTAATCTGTTGACATGGAGTTAACTCCATCTTTTAAAGTGAAAGTATTAAAAGGATGGGGTGATGTAAATGGATATTATTGTTTATGTATTGATAGGGGTATACGCATTATTAACAGGGATTGCAGGCTTGCATCAATGGAAAGAGAATGGATTTCAAGTACGAACATTCTTATTTGTGGTCATATCTATCAGTATTCTTGTAACAATATTTTTACCAAACAAAGCTCTAGTACTGATGTTACTAATTCTAGAATTTGTTCTGTTACATGTATTAACAGTTGCGGAAGGGTTATTAACAAATAAACAGCTAAGATATAGTCACCATATCGTTCGTTTCATATTCCATTGTATATTACTATTATTGGTTTATAAATTTATAATGTAGTAGGTGATGATCATAAAAATTGGCGAATTTGCTACATGTACGGATCTTAGTAAAGATACGATTCGTTATTACGAAAAAATGGGTTTATTACATCCGGAAATAAAAAACACATATCGTGAGTATAACGAGGAACATATTGAAATCATTAGTGCAATTCGTAAACTAAAACAATGTGGTTTTTCACTTCAAGAAATTAAAATGCTTTTTGAATGGTCGCAAAATACGGATGAAAATGATGAATTGACAGAAGCGGAAATCCAAAACGTTCAACAGCTGAAAATATTATTTCAAAATAAGTATAAACAGATGATTCAAAGAGAAAATGAGATTAAACAAATAAAGCAAGTCTTGCTACGTGCTGATCATAAAATGGAGCAGCTGCTAGAAAAAAATAAAGGTTAGATGGGTGTTCTAATTAGAATAACGACATCATTTTAGAGACAATTAAGATATTCATCTAATTGAACAAAAGAGATCCTGAAAACAAAGGGAACATCATAAAAAAGATAATATTTCATAATTTAACACAGCTAATGGGCTGTGTTTTTTTTATAAAAAGTAAAAGGTTTTCTTGAATAAATCTTGAATATATTGTTGTATTCCAAAGTCCGATTTTTAAGAAGGGTGATGATAGTTTTATGGAAGAATGGAAAATGGCACTGGAAGAGTTTTTAAAAGATTGGAAGAATCGAAATGATGTTGTAGGGGCACTCGTATGTGGGAGCTATATAACAGGAGATCCTTCAAAGCGTTCTGATATAGATGTACATATTATTTTATCTGAAGATGTTGATTGGCGAGAGCGAGGGAATAGGATTATGAATGGTTTTCTTATAGAATATTTCGCTAATCCACCAAAACAAATTCGCAAATACTTTCAACAAGATTTTCAAAACCAAAGAACAATGTCCATGGTTCAATTTATTACAGGAAAGATTTTATTTGATAACACGGGGACGCTTAATGAATTAAAAATCGAAGCGGAATATTGGCTAAACAATGATTATGATGAACTAAATAAAACAGTTTTAGAAATTAAAAAATATTCACTATGGGATTCACTAGATAATTTAAAGGATTGTTTTGAACAACAAAGAGTGGATTTCCCCTTTGTATATTTTAATTCATTAGCTAATTTATTTTCTGAGTACTGTCAGTTTCTAAGGTTAGAAAGCATTCCATACTATCAAGTACATTCTTATCTTATAGATCCAACATATATTAAAAAATATTTAAAAAATGTTTTTCCCGATTCAATATTTAAAGAATTGTTTTTAAAAGCATTATTAGAAGTGAACAAACAAAAGATGATGGAGGCATATGAACAGTTAGTAAACCATGTATTTAATCAGATGGGTGGTTTCAAAATAGATGGTTGGAAAATAAAAAGCCCTGTCGAAAAATAAATAGGATGAGAATTAATTTTTTGGTTAGAATAAAAAAGAAATAATTTTAAGATAACACTAGAAACGATTAAGAATATTCGTTATATTTTTATATGTGGTGGAGCTGGTGCAAAAACAAGACTGGTTCCATATTTTTATGTTATTATATAAATATAATATTAAAAAATCTGCATTATCATATGAAAACGCTAGCCAATTTTAGGTCAATTATTCCATAAAACTTAAATAAAGGTTAGGTTTCTTTGTGGTGGAATAGGAGGTTTTTCTCTTGATTTATTAAGGGGAAGGCTCGAAAAATGCACATAACTCTCATATAGATAGTTGATATTTTAATCTTTATGTAATTATGATACACTGCAATAAGGTAATAATTGATACAGAAAAGGTGTATTCCTAGGCTACTCCTAGGCTTACTGAGACATCTAAGCAGGAGCGCTTTACATCCTTTCTGCAAATCTTAATATATAAGGAAGGTAAAAATGAGTAACAGACAAATTAAATCAGATGTTATCTTAATTGGTGCCGGAATCATGAGTGCGACTTTGGGGACAATGCTCAAAGAATTAGCGCCAGATTGGAAAATTACAGTGTTTGAGCAGCTCGATAAAGCTGGTGAAGAAAGTTCTCACGAATTAAATAATGCGGGAACTGGGCATGCGGCACTTTGTGAGCTTAACTACACTTCAGAGAAAAAAGACGGATCAATCGATATCAGCAAAGCGATTAAAGTTAATGAACAGTTCCAACTTTCAAAACAATTTTGGTCTTATCTTGTGAACAACCAACTGATCAGTAATCCGCAAGACTTCATTATGCCTTTACCTCATATGAGTTTAGTACAAGGTGCAGACAATGTAGAGTTTCTAAAAAAACGTCATGAAACGATGACAAAAAATCCTTTATTCCAAGGTATGGAATTTTCTGATAACCCAGAAACACTAAAGGAATGGATTCCTCTTATTATGGAGGATCGTCCAGCAGATGAAGCGATCGCTGCGACAAAAATTGACACTGGTACAGACGTTAACTTTGGTGCATTAACACGTATGTTATTCGACCACTTAAAAAATAAAGACGTTGACATCAACTACAATCATAGTGTTGAAAGCATGAAACGTACTAGCGATGGTTCATGGGAAGTACGAGTGCATGACAAAAATGGCTGTAAAATGGAATACCATACAGCAAAATTTGTCTTCCTTGGCGCTGGTGGAGGAAGCCTAGAGTTACTACAAAAATCAGGTATTCCTGAAGGGAAACATATTGGTGGATTCCCAATCAGTGGATTATTCTTAGTATGTAAAAACCAAGAAGTTGCTGAACAACATCATGCGAAAGTATACGGAAAAGCTAAAGTTGGTGCTCCACCAATGTCTGTTCCGCATCTTGATACACGTTATATTGATAACAAAAAATCTTTACTATTTGGACCGTTCGCAGGCTTCTCACCTAAGTTCTTAAAAACAGGTTCAAATATGGACTTATTTGCTTCTATAAAACCGCATAATCTTACAACGTTATTAGCGGCAGGCGTTAAAGAAATGGGATTAACAAAATATTTAATCCAACAACTAATGCTATCTAAAGAACAACGTATGGAAGAGCTACGTGATTTCATCCCAAATGCTAAGAGCGATGATTGGGATATTATTGTAGCTGGTCAACGTGTTCAAGTTATTAAAGATACAGAAGCTGGCGGTAAAGGGACACTTCAATTTGGTACGGAAGTTGTAAGTGCTTCTGATGGCTCAATCGCAGCATTACTTGGAGCTTCTCCAGGTGCATCTACTGCTGTACACGTTATGCTTGAGGTAATTAATAAATGTTTCCCTCAACATGTTAACGAGTGGGAGTCAAAAATTAAAGAAATGATCCCATCATACGGCAAGGCATTAGTAGATAATCCAGAGCTTCTTAAAGAAGTTAACGAAACAACAGACGAAGCGCTTCGTTTAAAATAAAATCTGATGTAGAAACAAAGGATGTAGACGATTTGTTTCTACAAAATAAAATAGAGCCTTCATTCTAATTTTGGATGAAAGGTTCTATTTTTTTATTTCTCAAATCCTTGAGGAAGAGTATTTTGCAAAAAAATAAGCTATTATCAGAACGTAAATCACCTTATATTTCACAGCATATGCTTTATCGATTCTCATATACACTTTTGGTAATAAGTTATATCGAGAAATTTTTATCCATATTATCTAATATATTTAAAAAGGCGTTAATTAATGACAAAAGCGCAAAAAATTTATTGACTATGTAAAAGTAAAATAAATAATTAGAAGCACACCTTTTATTTTCAAACTAAAGGTGTGCTTCTAATTTTAAAATTTAAGCTTGGAAAAACAAAATTGGATAGAGCGTTTGATATACATTGAACAAAAGAACAGTAACAAAGAAAATAAGAGCGCTAGGGGAATGCTGAAAGCGATCGGAAGCTCAACACCATTCCAAATGCTCATTTGTATTTGTTCCAAGCCGAATGTTCGCAAAATACCGGCTACCATTGACAGTAATGCACTTAGGATCAGCCCTGCATAGAGGACAGATAATACGAGAAGGGCTAACGAGTAAAAAAAGCCTTGAATGATTTTTATGAATGTCATTCCTTTTCCCTCCGTATAATTTGCTGCACCTTAGCGTTTTTAGCAATCGAATAGCTTTTTGTATAATAAAGTGTTTGTATATGACAACTATCGCCTATTGCTACAATTTCTCCGTCAACAATTTCCGCATCTGTGAAGGAAAGGTGTATTTGTTCTCCTTTAATACATGTACATTTCAGCTTTTTCTTTAGAAAAGATATAGATAACGTATCTTTTTCTACATGTATCACATCTGCAATAAGCTTTCCAATCTCATTTCCACCAGACATTTTTAATTGAAAATGTTTAGCCACTATTTCATTCGCTTTAACAAAACCGACTGCATGAAACTGTTCTGTTTGTAAGCTTTGTTCAATGGTCAACTTTCCAGAACTATTCAACTTTGTTATTCGTCCATTACGCATATTTAAGTTCCCGGCATTTTTAACCTCATTAATTTCACAAAAATCTTTTATAGAGCATGACCCTGTACTATTTAAAATTTGTGCTTCAACGCGGGAATGAAAAGAACTATGGCCTTGAGTAGAGATTTTTTTTACGCGTATTTCTTGATGTAAAGTAACAAATCCACGGATATTTAATTGCTCACAGTCTGCTGCTAAGTCTTTAATAGTGCCATTAGTAAGGGTTACTGTACGTAGTTTTTGAATCACGGATAATCACCTCATGTTAATTTAATTAATATATATTTCAATAATTAAAACATATATTAATTAAAGTATATGTCGCTTTGTTTTGTCAAGAACAAAAATCTCGCCATGAACTTTTTATGTACTTTCTGGGCAATAAAAAAAGGATTTCAATTTCATGAAATCCTAAAAAATTTTATTCATTAACTGATTAACCTCACGCAATATTTTTGCCATGTCTATCAGTTTTTCCTGTGGAAACTTTAAAAATAAGTCTTGAACCTTTAATTCACCGCTATTAGTTAATACCATTTTTACAACACGACGATCTTCTTGCTCTCTTATCCGCTCTATTAATTCTAACTTTTCCAGTTTATCACACATCGATGTAACGGCTCCTGGTGTCACACTAAAGAACTCAGCAATTTCTGTTGCCTTCATACCACTATTAGTTTTTAGTTGAAGTAGGAGGACCAGTTGGTTTTGAGATAATGATTCTCCCTCAGATAAGAGATTTACAAACATTTTTGATTTATGCTGTATTTCAAGCATCTCTTTCATAATCATTTCTACATTGTGCAATTGCTCATTTTTTGACATAGTATCACTGCCCATTAAAATATTTAGTAACTAAATTATATAGCAAATGAATTATGTGGGCTACTTACAATCGTTGCTATTGACTATATCGATAACTTCGATGGCTCAACTTATATCCAGGGCATATGAAAAAGAATTGATTAAAGTACGCTCTTATTAAACAAATAGGGCAGATTAACTTCATAAATAACCCTTATTGAATGAATGCCCCCGTTAATAATTTGAATGGATCCAAGATTATGAAATTAACACAATTACATTTATTTTATAAACGTATCGCACATCCACTTATAAAATTTTTCCTTCTCTTCAAATTGTGGATAATGAGCTGATTGTTCAAAGGCAATAAATTCCTTTTTATCGGCTTCAATCATATCAAAGTATTTTTTTGCTGCATTAGATGAAGTTTGATAATCATATTTACCCATAACAAAATAGCATGGTAATTCAAGTTTTTTTACTTTAGTAGATATAGAATTTTCCATTGCTTCCTCTAATAGAGTTTTTTGAGAATAGGATAGCCCATAGTTGTAACGAATCACATCTAATAAGTTATACTCACGACTGAATAACATATTTATGATATTCCCATCAGGGATATCAATAAGTCTTGAAGCTCCACCATATTTTGCAATATACTTCCGTGGAGTATACATCTCGCCATTTTCAACTTGTTTAGTTAACCCTTGTAAATATAGAACATCCTCTGTATTACCATCGGATTCAGCTTGCTGAATAACGTAATTCAAACCGTCAATCTCGCTTCCTACTGTATCACTCATCTGTCCAATTCCAACATATGCTGTAAATTTTTCAGGAACTTTAGAGGCAGCTTGCGTTGCAATATACGTACCATAAGAATGGCCAATTAATATTACTTTTTCTTTGCCAAGACGATCTGATATATAATCCGTCAAGGCCAATAAGTCATCTACGAGTAAGTCTGATGAAAGATTAGAATAATCCTCAAAAAAATGATATGATTTTCCGCTTGCTCTTTGGTCGTAATTCACGACCGTAAAATTGTTTTCCAATAAGTTTTGATACTTACTGGCATACGGTATTTCTGAACATCCAGGCCCTCCATGGACAAAAATAATAACAGGATTATCCTTATCTTTGCCACGTATCATAACTTCATGATTACTTCCATTTATCTTTACTTGCTCTAATGCACTTACACTGTTATTACCTTTAATATGGGAAGTCCATGTAGGGAATAAAAGCGCTGTTATGATTAATACGATGGTAATTATTCCAGTATATTTTATAAACTTCATTATCTTTTTCATCTATTTCCCCCTGCGAACATGAAGTATAATCGGAATTTTTAGACTCTTTTAGGGAGAGTTATTGAATTGTATATTTTTCTTTTATAAACATAAAAGTACATGCTAAGGGGCCACCATAGGACTATAAAAATTGGGTAAATCGCCCATATTACGCCTGGTGAAGAGACAATATTTACTGTAATAAAAAAGATACTGATAAGAATTGTAGCGGTAACAGAGAAGGCTACAAACGTTTTTCTTTGTGCGTGGTATAAAGCTAAAGGCCACCAAATTACTAAAAATGATGGATAGATCGCCCAAGGGTATGGATGAGATAAAATAATATTTAATAAGGAGTAATAAATAATGGTACTTGCACAGCCTATTAGTGCAATTTTTAATGTTTTTGCTTTTTCCTCTAAATACATAAGAATAGGCCACCAGATAATTGGATAAATCGCATAAATGAACCATATATAATCGGGTGAGTATAAATAATTTTCAATGATTAGAAAAGCAATAATCATGGCACTACAAACAAGAGAATATTGTTTATACATTCTTTTAGACATGAAAAATAAAGTTATAGGCCATAGCAAAACTAAAAAGCACGGGTACATAAACCAAATCGTCTGAGGTGAAGTCGTATAATTGACGATTCCTAAAAAAATCATTGTCATCAAACTACCAACAATCGAAAAGCTAATAAGGTTCTTCATGTTTTATTCCCTCCATTTCTTACGTGACCAAACGAAGTACATAGATAATGGCCACCATAATATTGCGAAGATTGGATAGATTGCCCAAATTGTATTTGGTGTATAGTAAAGATTAATAAAAATAAAAAATGCAATAATTAAGCCACTACCCCATATAGAGAATTCTAAATTTAATTTAGACATGTTTTTCTTTTCGGGCTCCTTAACACCTAATTCCTTTTTTAAATCCTCGATATCCCCAAACTCCACGATGGCTTTGTTGATGGCATCCTCTTGTTCTTTCCCTTGATCCATTAAATAAAATACTTTTTCTTCAAGGTTTTGAATGATTTCTTGTTTCACCATCTCTGTTTCTTTATTACGAGGAATGTCTTTAAAAAGCTCATCAATATGATTTTTTATCTTTTTCATTCTAAGCCCTCCATAAATAAGTCGATAATTTCTTTTACTTCCGACCACTCTTTTACTAGCTCATTTAAATAAGCTTTACCTAACGGGGTAATACGGTAATACTTTCTTTTGCCTCCGTGTGAAACATCACCATAATAGGCTTCAATAATTTCCTTTTTCTCAAGACGTTGAAAAACTGCGTATAAAGTTGCTTCTTTAATTTGAAATCGATTATTTGTGCGGATACTTATTTCCTGAGAAATTTCATAACCATAACGGTCTTTCTCTAAAATTAACCTTAAAATAATGGAATCCAAGTGTCCGCGGATGATGTCACTTCGAACCATAAGTCACCTACTTAATTTTTATTGCTCTATCTGTTAGAGTAATATTAGCAAACATTACTCTGCCTGTCAAAGTAATTTTTCCAAATACGTCCATATTTTCACCAAGGTGTAATTATTAGAGGTCAAAAAATCCCCTTTTACATCAGAAGTAAAAGGGGATTGGGGATATTTATTTAGCATTGAACGGCTCTTTTTATTACATATACAATGCTGCAAGGAATATACCTAATGTTTCTTCATAGATGTCGTCGAATTGGCTAAGCGGAAGTGGATTTGTACCACTACCTAACTCAACTGTAAAGCCAGGTCTACGCCAATCCTGAATAAACCAATCTTTATAGCCCGCATAACTGCCTGCTGAATTAATAGGCTCGTAGCCACTGACCCGGCTAAACTCATTAACAAGGATTTCTGACTCTGGTGGTTCGAGATTTTCAAAACCCCAATAAATCACCCTACCTTGTGTATGAAACGCAAGAACTCTGGCAAAATCGCGTTTCTTTGTTAAGTCAGCCATAGCAATGGCCTCAGGCTCGGACAAAGGTCGTTGTCCGCCAAAATCTCTTGGCCCAGGTATTTTTGGATTTCGTGCACGTTCGAGTTCCCATTCTGCAGGAAACTGATCGTTCAAATCGACACCATTTATATTAGCCTTCCAACCTGAGAAATCGGTGCTATCGTTATTCATAGTAAGAAGCTGATTTCTTAATACTTCGTCATTAGGTGGCCCTTGTAATACTAAATCGACACCATCGGGATTGACCATCGGAACTATAGATAGGATTGTTTGCTGGTAAAGTGGTAATGGAGATAAACCGCGAATTGTACTTTGATTGGTGAGAGAGAGTAGATAGTCGTTTATAAAAGTTAAAATAATCGAAGTCGTAATCCATTCATTCGCATGAAAGGAGCCGTTATAATGGACACGCTTAGTTCCGTTCCCGATGAGAAGCTCTGGGATTTCATGTTGTAAAATAGAATGTCCAATAGTAGAGCTTTGTAGAAATGGATAAGCATCGAGAAGCTTTTTGATATCATTCATCATAATCGTGTAAGTATAATTTTGTTTACCATTGACGAGCCTCCATGTGATTCGTTGGGGAATGTGGATTGTCTGTCCAATGTGTAATTGATTTGGATTAAGCCCGGGGTTGACAAGCAAGATGGCTCCTAATGGGAGATTTCTGCTTTGGGCTATTTGCCAAAAACTATCTCCTTGTTTTACTTGATAATTGACCGTAACAAATCCCGGAATTCGAATGCGCTGTCCAACCCTTAAAAATTGAGAATTAATATTTCGGTTCGAATCTTTAATTAGTTGAAGAGGTATTTTAAACACTTCACTGAAACGCCAAAGAGAATCCCCTGGTCTTACGTAAATGTCCACAATTATTCTCTCCTTAATTTAAAGTAGTCCAATATAAAATGTATATGAAAAAAATAGGGGACTTATTAACTTTAAATGAGTAGATTTTGTTAAGTATTTGTCGGAAAGATATTAATCGGCTTTGTCATATAATCTACTCCTCCGATATCGAGTGCTTCCGCGAGCTTAACTGTAAATAATCAAAAACTCATAGGCAGATGAGAAACACAGTTATCCTAACCTGCATATTTTAATACTTTTTCTAGATTGACCTGATTGTCACCTACAAGAAGAATGGTCATAATTATTCCCCTTATTCTGTTTGAATTAGTGCAGGAATGTATGAACGTTATTATTATACAAAAAATTGGGGAATAACGGTATTTTAAGGAGAATGTAGGTGGAAAATAGATGAATAAGTAAAGAGCTAACAAGAAAGAGTCAGCTCTCAAAACTTATAGTTCTTTTCAAATCCTAGCCTTTTTAAAGCCATTATAAATATCAAATGCATTTGCAATGATGGCAATAGCAATGCTTACGAATAATATTCGGTCTATAGCAAACAAAATCTTAGCAGAGGTCGTTCCCGTAATTGCAGCAATATAAGGTACGGCTGGACTGTGTATAAGATCAGGGTGAATAGCCATAAGGATAAAAACAATGACTCCTGTACATTGAAGAAGTGCATTAGTTACGGCGACTAACATTGTCCATTGACCAGTTTTCCATTTCCATAATGTTAAAGCTACACTTAAAATGATACAACATAAAACGATTGGAGCGAAGGACAGTAAGACATTCTGATTGAATATAGGCATAACAAATTTCAACCCGCCTTTATTGTAAGAAGTATAAATTCCTAACAGGTGATTAGCATTGAAATAGGCAAAGGAGAAAATAGCAATACCTAAGAAGCTTAAAATATTATCATTAAGTGAAATCGTTTTTTCTTTAGGGATTATTTTAACTTTTGCTAAATTATCCGGTGTCCATTCTGGATGATTTTTTATAAGGGGCATTCGAACGTTTTTTCCTTCAGAACGTTCGATGACAATGAAAGCAACTGTAATCCAGAACAGTACGTAGATGATTACTGAAATAATATGAGAGATAGTGATAGAAATAGTTTTAATAATAGCAGTCAGGAGTGCACCTTCTCCGTTATAGAGCACAATACTTTCTATCATCTGTACAATAATTGTAAGTAAAATTGCCCAAGGAATAACTAATTTTATTGTCCTAATATAAGTGTCAAACACTTCTGGACCAATTATAAATCGTGGCGTTTTTTGATAGCTTGCTGCAACTTCTACAGGATTACCGAGTTTTTTTAGAACTTCCTTTATATTTGATTCTGAGTAATCTTCAGATAACATATCTTCAATAGTAGATTTTAGTTCTAGACGGGTTTTATCACGCTTATCCTTGCTTATCCTTTTAGTTACTTCATGAATATATGCATCAATCAGATTCACTCTTTCCGTCTCCCTTCAATAATTCAATCCATTCCTTTTTAGTTAAGTCATATGTGTGCGCAACACATCGTATTTCCGGGCTTTACCTTTAGTTGTATCCCACTTTGTAATCACTTCTTGATGCCCTAATCAACGAGCCAACGAGAGTAATGTATTTTAGTTACTACCAACTTGCTTGAGAAGTTGAATAAGGGTGTAGCTATAAAACATTGTATGCAAAAACAACAAGCACTAAATGTTCCGCCTCATGCTTCCTTTCTGTAAATAAGGAGCCCACCGAGTACTATTTGCATGTGGTAATATATGTTATTATCGAGGGTTGAAATTCATGTGAAAAAAATTATGAAAAGAGCGTGCCTTAAAATAATTTAGTGTAGGATGGGGATGTATATGAAAGTCGTTGAAAAATTATTGAAGGAAGAGGATTTTATACATTTTGTTGATATTGTGGTTGGTGCTTATCCAGGAAGGATGAGTAGTTTACAACCAACAAAAGAGCAGCTAAAGGCGCTTTTTATGCACAATCAAAACAATGACAAAGCTATTCATTATTATGGGCTATGGGAAGATAACAAACTAATTGGTGGCATGCGACTCCATGATTTTGAAATGAATCTCTTCTCTAAAATGATTCCAATCGGGGGAGTAGGACTAGTTGCAGTTGATTTACTCCGTAAAAAAGAAAAGGTTGCCAAAGAATTAATCGATCATTTTTTTAAGGTTTTTTTAGAGAAAAATGTTCATTTTGTTGCGTTATATCCGTTTAGACCTGACTTTTATAAAAAAATGGGCTTTGGATACGGACCGAAAATGCATCAATATTCAGTGGAACCATCAAGCTTTCCGAAAGGGGCAACAAAAAAACATCTTACTTTTTTAACAGCACAGGATCAGCATAAATTAGCCGATTGCTATAGAAGAGTTGCATTAAGAAAGCATGGTATGTTTTTAAAAACAGAATCGGAGCTCGCATCAATTTTTAATAACCCTCAAAACTATATTATTGCTGTTGAAAAGGGAGACTCAATACAAGGTTATATGGTATTTTCCTTCAATAAGCAAAGTGAAACGAATTTTTTACTTAATAATCTAGTCATTAAAGAATGGATCTATGAGACATCAGAGGCTCTATTAGAGTTCAGTACATTTTTAAATAGTCAGGTGGATCAAGTGAACCGTATTGAATGGAACACACAAGAAGAAAATATTCACTTCTTTTTAGGAGATATACGTAATGGAACAAATCATTTAATCCCAAGTGTCTATCATGCAAGTGCTGTTTCTGGTGTTGGTTTAATGTATCGCATTATTAATGTTCGAGGTTTTTTTGAGGAGCTTACAACACATAATTTTAATGGTCAAACATTAACATTTAAGTTAACTGTGAAAGATTCGTTATTGGCTGAAAATAATCAGCAAATTGTTATCGAGGCTATTGATGGTAATATAAAAATTTCTACTAGTACTAACTATGATGTAGAAATGGTGATCGATATCGCAGAGCTTTCTTCTCTTGTCATAGGAGTTGTGACAGTACAAGAATTATTTATGCTCAGCAAGGTGAAGATTAGCGATGGACAGTACGTACAGTCATTGCACCATTTCTTCTTTGTCCTTGATAAACCAACTTGCATTACAGCATTTTAGGAAAATTATATAGGATAAAGTTATTGTTCTTTTTTCATAAAGAGTGATGAGCGTACAGGCCGTTCCAGCGGCGTAATATTAATAATAAAATAGCTTACAATTAATATTAAAATAATAAGTGAATAAATTAAGGTGTTAATGGGATGATCATGTTCCACGATAATTAATCGAATCATGGCTGTAATCCCTATATAAATAAAGTACCTTAGTGGAAAATGATAATTCTCTTTAAAATATTTAATAATCATAGTGATAAATTCAAAATACAAAAAGAAAATAAGAATATTAGCAAGAAAAAGCTTATAGTCTCCACCCTCGTTATTGAAAATGGAAATTTTAAAAAAATGGATGAGCTCTTTGCTAAGTAAGAAGGATAAAATGAGCGCTAGAAGTACAAGGCATATATTTAGAAATGATTGTAAAATCTTAGGTATAGCCTTTGTTAATTGTAAAAAAGTCGAGTCCTTATGGCTCATCGAATTCCTCCAATCTTATAAATCGTTTTTTATGAATATAACATTTCACCGTAAATATAATAGTGTATATTTGTAAAGTTTTGGTATATTTTCGCGAAAGAAAGTTTTCAAAATAAATTAGCTGTATGCTAAAATAGATGTGCATGAATATAAAATTTAAAAGGGGTTTTAAAAATGGCTAAAGCAGCAAAAACAGGAAAAATTACACCAGAGCGTTTAGAAGAAGCATTAAACGTACGTGATCGTCTTATTATCGAGTTACTAGTACAAGTACTTGATGAAAAGCTTGTAATTGAACGTCCAGTATTACGTGAGCGTGTAGCAAACCTTGTAGACCTTTCTGATCATGATGAAGAATTAAAAGAAACGATCCACGCTGTTATTAACAAACTATAATCTAAAGGGAGATGCTACACTTCATTGGTAGCATTTTTTCTTTTGCCAAAAAGATATGTTTTCAACAAAAGAATCGGTCAATCAAGAGCCGAGAACGCTCGGGTAGTACGGAAAATTGATCAGATAAGAGCAAAAATTGCTCAGTATTTTTGCCCAGGAGAAACGGAACCAACAAAAAACCCAAACAAGAATTTATTCCATTCTTGTTTGGGTTCTTCTAGTTTTTAGTATACTTTATCTCCATTAAAAATAGAGTTTTTCACAATTACATAATCTACATTTCGAATGGCATCAAGTTTATTGCCGCCTGCATAGGAAATAGATGATTGAAGGTCTTGTTGCATTTCAATTAACGTATCTTTGATGCTGCCTTTATGTTCAACAAACATCTTTTTACCTTCAACATTTTTACGTTCGCCTTTTTGGAATTCAGAAGCGGATCCAAAGTATTCCTTCACAGTTTTACCGTCGATTTCGATTGTTTCGCCAGGGGACTCTTCATGACCTGCAAATAATGAGCCAATCATCACCATTGAAGCACCAAAGCGAACCGATTTTGCAATATCACCATGTGTACGAATACCGCCATCAGCAATAATAGGCTTCGTTGCGGCTTTTGCACACCAGCGAAGTGCGGCAAGCTGCCAACCACCTGTACCAAAACCAGTTTTGATTTTAGTAATACATACTTTACCTGGTCCAATACCAACTTTTGTTGCATCTGCACCAGCGTTTTCAAGTTCACGTACCGCTTCAGGTGTACCTACATTACCGGCAATAACAAAGCTATTTGGTAGAAGTTTTTTGATATGTTGAATCATACGAATGACAGCATTTGAATGACCATGTGCAATATCGATTGTAATAAATTCAGGCACTAAATTAGCAGCTGCTAATTCTTCAATAAAAGGATATTCCTCATTTTTTACACCAACACTAATGGATGCGATTAATCCACGATCTTGCATATCTTTAATGAAATTGATACGTGTCTCAGGGTTAAAACGGTGCATGATATAAAAGTAACCGTTTTCAGCAAGCTTCACAGCAAGACTTTCGTCGATAATTGTTTGCATGTTTGCTGGTACAACAGGAAGTTTAAATATATGACCACCTAAAGTAACAGAAGTATCACATTCTGAGCGACTTTCTACTATACATTTTGCGGGAATTAGCTGAATATCTTCATAGTCAAATACATTATCCATTATAAACACTCCTAAAATACGAATATTTTTTAAGTTTTGATTTAAATCGTTCGTCATTTGGTAATTTACATTATTTTTGAGTAAATGTCAAAGCTTTTATCTAAATAAATAAAAAGTTAGCAGGAAAGAACGGGAATTAACCGAAATATAAAGATATACTATTTTTTGTTATAGATGGATAAGCGTAATGTTTCAAAAGAAAGTACTTAGCAAAAATCCTGCAATATTTGTAGGAAAGCAAGATTATTGATCGGCTTATCTAAAATTTGTATTACTATTTGCTATCCATGTAAAATAGAATTGTTTCGAAAAATGACAAAGGGAGTGTTGGAAATGGCAGTAGAAGTCTATTTAATTTTTAATGGAAATTGTCGAGAGGCTGTATCTTTTTATGAGAAAGTTTTTAATGCGAACAAGCCTGAAATTATGACATTTGGAGATTCACCTCAAAATCCAAATTATCCATTACCAGAGGAAGCAAAAGATCTTGTGATGCATACGCGACTTTCGATTTTTGGTAGTACAGTAATGTTCTCAGATACATTCCCGGGCAATCCATTCACGACTGGGAACAATGTAACATTAGCCGTTGTCTCAGACGATGAGACGCAGATGCGAAAAGCTTTTGACGGTCTTAAAGAGGGTGGCGAGGTTAAAATGGAGCTA
The DNA here is from genome assembly GCF_044762845.1 of Lysinibacillus sp. NPDC096382. NCBI lineage: Bacteria > Bacillati > Bacillota > Bacilli > Caryophanales > Bacillaceae > Lysinibacillus > Lysinibacillus sp. NPDC096382. The sequence goes on along the minus strand of NZ_JBIWFC010000009.1, from coordinate 103,958 downwards.
CAAGAAACGTTTTGGAGTAAATGTTACGGTTCCCTTACTGATAAATTCGGTATTGAATGGCAATTTAGTTATGAGGAAAATAAATAAAGAGCAATGAGTATTTACTAAAAAGTAGTTAATATTGAACAGCACGATGTTTGGAAAATCTCCATTAACATCGTGCTGTTCTTTTTAGTATTTAAAACGATTTACATAGCTTTGTAATTCATCAGCCATATCGAGAAGTGCTTTTGAGGCTGCAGCCATTTCCTGCATCGAGGACAACGTTTGTTCAGTTGAAGCGGCAACTTCCTCTGACGCTGCTGTATTTAGTTTTGCATGATCTGTTAGCTCGATAGCAGTTGCAGAAACTTCTTCGACTACTGCTGACATCTCTTGAGCGGAAGCAGATATATCCTCCATTTTCGGAGCAATATCGTGTAGACTCTTAATAATGTTGGTGAATTTTTTACTTGTATCTTCTGTTAGCTGTAAACCATCCTGGACATCCGCTGAAGCCTTAATCATTGTTTGAACAGATTTAGCCGTATCTTGCTGAATGCCTGTAATTAGGGCAGAAATTTGCTCGGCTGATTGATGAGATTGCTCTGCTAACTTGCGCACTTCATCGGCAACTACTGCAAAGCCTCTCCCATGCTCTCCAGCTCGTGCTGCCTCAATAGCAGCATTAAGTGCAAGCAGATTTGTTTGATCTGAAATAGCACTAATAATTTCTAAAATAGACCCGATTTCTTTTGTTCGATCATAGAGTGATTTAATCATTGTATCTGATTGTGCCACAGATTCATGAATAGAAACCATTTGATTCACAGTTTGATCTACCGCTTGCCCGCCTTCATCGGCCAATTTTATAGCATGGCTAGATAAATCTGAAACTTGCATAGAGCTATCGGCGACCTCGACGACTCCTTTTGCGATTTCTTCAATAGAAACAGCATTCTGGTCAATACCTGTTGTTTGTTTTTCTGTATTAATAGCAACCTGTTGCATAGCTTTTGTAACTTGCTCTGAAGCAGCTATATTTTGTTCGGCATTCGCAGATAATCCATGCGCCGAAGTCTGTACTTGTTGGGAGCTTTGATCAACGTTGCGAATAAGTTTTTTTAAGCTAACCTTCATTGCGATAAAGGCCTCCCCTAGCTGTCCAACCTCATCTTTAGAATGAATGTCAATAAACTCTGTTAAATCGCCCTCACTAATTTTTATAGCGCTTTGTTTAAGTCGATTGATCGGATTAACGATCGATTTTATCATGAATAGCATAAAAATAATGCCAACAATAATAGAAATAGCGATGATTATTAAGTTGATATTAAAGGTCGAAGCTGCGGCTTCTGCAGCCTCGGCTGTAAACATTGTACCAACAACTTTCCAACCTGTTAGCTTATTTGTAACAAATTGTAGCTGACGATCTTTTTCAATAATGTTACCACTATCTTGTTCATAGATTTTAGTAATATAGCTTTCTGCTGCTTCAGAACCACTTTCTTTATCTGATTGGGCAATATAAATTTTATTGCTATCTAAAAGTGAAGCAAAGCCAGTTTCTCCAATGCGTATATCATTCGTAATGGTACTTAGTGTAGAAATATTTAAATCTAACCCTATTACTCCTGAGCCATCTGGTAAAGCTTGAGTAATCGTAAGAACGATATCACCTGTTGACTGTGTAATGTATGGCGCTGTAATAGACACTTGGTTTTTGTTATCTAAAGCTTGTTTATACCAAGGTCTCGTACGAGGATCAAACCCACTAGGGTATTTTTGTGCAGGCTCATCTAGTAGTCTGCCATCAGAGGTTCCAATATAAATCAGCTCTACCTCTGGATGCATGTTGACATATTCGTGGAAAAGAGATTTAAGTTCTGAAATTTTACCTTCTTGTAAATAAGATTGATTGAGCTTTTTTGAAAAATATTGAACGTCCTTCACTCTTGGCTCAATCGTGTTGGTAATATTCGTATTAAGCATACGCACACTTTCGGTTGCGCTTGCTTGTTGTTCTTCTGAAATTTGCTTTCCAGCACTTTGGTAAGACACAATTCCAATTAACAGTGTTGGGATGATAAGCATTGCTAAAAATGAAAAAATGAGCTTTTTTCTTAAACTTAGTTGTTTCACTTGAATTATCCTCACTATAATATTGTATTTTAAAACTTATGTAATATCGCCCTTCGTGACCAACCTCCTACTATCCTAAGAGGTACATCGGATAATCGACACCCTACGTTATGGTAAAAGTATATACTTTACCGATTAAGGCAAATAATAGACGACTAGGCTCATTTTATCAAAAATAAAATAAAAGTTAAGTATTTTGTTATAACTGTTCATTAAAAAACTAATATTTTGAAACAATAACCATTAGATGACATATAAAGCTACTTTTTGATATATACTAATGCCAAAAGAGGAGGGAATTGTTTCATGATTCGACAAATTGGACAAGTAATGTTATATGTAAATGATCAAGAAACTGCCGTTAAATTTTGGACAGAAAAAGTTGGATTTGTTGTGGTTGCTGACCAGGAAGAGGGAGGAGTACGTTGGATTGAAATTTCTCCAACTAAAGAAGCTCAAACTACCTTTGTCCTACACAATAAAGAAATCATTGCGAAAATGCAGCCTGAATTAAATTTAGGGACACCTTCTATTATGTTTTATGCCGATCATATAGAAAATCTATATCAGGATTTTCAAGCGAAGGGCGTTAAAGTAGGAGATTTAGTAATGATGCCAATGGGTAGGGTTTTTAATTTTGCTGATCACGAAAATAATTATTTTGCATTAGTGGAAAAATAAATCTCGTCAATAAGTTCGAATCTGTCCAATTTCGATTATTCTGTGCGGGAATTGGACAGATTTTTCCTATTTAAGTGCACGCAATTTATTTTATATCTTCTCCAAAAATCCCTACAGTTTGGCGATCAACGATAAATTCATTACCATCCCATTTTAAAATATTTTCTACATAACCTAATCCATCGGCATGAAATCGGCCTGCTATAGACTGATAAGCTAATAGCTCATATATTCCATCGCGTTCATAGTCCACTGGATACAATCCACTCATTGGATCTACCCATCCTTCAATAGGCTGCTTTAGTGTACCGTCTTGATTGTAAATTTCAGCTAAATAATCCGGACCCTTGTATTGTAAGTCGATGATATATTGCTTTTTGGGATTCATGCTACGAACGGCTACTTTATATTGATTTTGATAATTAACGCTGTACTTTAGCTTATTATTAAAAGAAATTGCATCAAAAATTGAGCGTATTTTGCCGTTTATTGAAGCAAATATTTCACCGTTGATAATGCCTCCACTACCACCTGTGTCAGAAATAGCTAGAATATCTTCTAGATGATTACCTGTAAAGTCACCTAAAAATATAGTTGGGTTATAGCCAACGCTTTGTTTTAGCATTATTTTTTCGAATGGGTGCGTCTGTCCGTAAAAAATAGCAAGCGTTAGGTCTTTCCACAAAGGGCTATCTGGAGTTTTAGTTCCCATCAAAAGAACAGTTTCAAGTAAGCCATCTCCATTAATATCTCCAAATTTCGTCTGAATAACCTGAGGGGCCATAGTTGAAATAGGCATATTATTCAAGGATGGATTCATATTATTAGTCATACATGCACCTCTTTCTTTAGTTGTAGCATATGTTGTAAACATGGCTTGGTGAAAAAAGAAGACGTGTTCGTAATGGATATAAAACTTATAAAAAAACTTGTAATTAACCCATTGACATTTTTAAATGTGAAAAGTATCATAAATGTCAACGAATCAGAAAATTCAGTACCACGCATCCTCTCGCTACGAATACGTAGTTAGAGATTTTTTTACAACTTTAATTCTTAGTAAATATATATGTTTTATACATTTTGGGAAGAAGGAGATTTTCTTGAAGAATTTATTTATTAAAACAAAGCAACAACAGTATTGGCTAGATCAGCTAGCATCTATTTCTGAGTCAATCAAGGCTGAGGCTAAAGAAGTAGATGAACAATCTCGTTTTCCATTCGAAGCACATAAACTGCTTCTGCAAATTGGTTATCCCAAACTAACTTTACCGAAAGAATATGGCGGTGAAGGATTATCAGTCTATGATATGGTACTCATTCAAGAAACGTTAGCAAGCTATGACGAGAATGCTTCACTCTCGCTAGGATGGACATTAGGCGTTGTAGGCGAACTATATGAGAAAAAGCTTTGGTCGGACGATTTACTAAGTTCATTTGCTCAGGAAATAAAGAACGGTGCCATTATAAATAGGGCTGCGAGTGAAGCGGCAACTGGGAGTCCAACACGTGGAGGGCGACCAGGAACAAATGCTGTTTCAAGAGAGGAAGGGTGGCTCTTAAACGGACGTAAAATATTTACGACAGCCTCTCCGGTGCTAGATTATTTCTTAACATCAGCGTGGATTGAGGAAAAAAATAAAATTGGTTATTTCCTTATTCATAAAGATGCTCAAGGACTTTCAATTGAAGAAAACTGGGAAATGTCTGCAATGCGAGGCACAAGTAGCCATGACCTAGTTTTAAAGGATGTAATTGTCCCTGCAAATCATTTAGTAGAGTTACCGAATCATCCAAGTGGTGGCAAAATAAATGGTTGGATTCTACATATCCCAGCAACATACTTAGGTATTGCGCAAGCAGCGCGTGATTATGCGCTGCATTTTGCAAATCATCATCAACCTAATAGCTTGAATGCTCCGATTAGTACATTACCAAATGTGCAGCAGCTTCTAGGTGATATTGAATTGAAGCTATATCAAGCTCGCTTTGTACTGTATGGAGTTGCCGACGCTTACGATGACCCGGCTAGACTTGAACTTTTAGCAAATGAAATGGCGGTTGCTAAGCATACAGTAACAAATTTGGCGATTGAAATCGTCGATAAGGCAATGCGTGTGGTAGGTGCGAAAAGCTTACATTTAATAAACCCATTACAGCGCTATTATCGAAATGTTCGTGCAGGACTTCATAATCCACCGATGGATGATATGACAATTATTAAATTGGCAAATGTCGCAATTGAACAGCAAAAATCGAATGAAAATCAATGAAAAAAACCATATAAGGGGACATGATATATGTTTAAACAGAAGAAAAAAATTTTCCAATTGGCAGCAATCGGGGTGGCTTCACTTGCTATTTTAGCCGGCTGTAATTCAGGTGAAGCTTCTGATAAAGATTCAGAAGATGGCGCGAAAGTACGTACAGTGAAGGTTGCATTTGACCAGGCGACAAAGCCAATTAGTTATTTAGATGATAAAGGAAATCCAACAGGCTACGATGTGGAAGTCATGAAGCTGGTGGATGAGATGTTACCTGAATATAAGTTTGAATTTGTAGGCACGACTAGTGATGATTTACTAATTGGCGTTGAGCAAGGGAAATATCAAGTAGGAGTAAAAAATGCCTTCTTTACGCAAGAACGGACAGAGAAGTTTATTTTCCCTAAAGAATTTTTAGGCTTAAGTAGTGCGGGTTTAGTATTACGTAAAGAAGATGAAGGGATAAAAGCTTTAGCCGACTTTGCAAAAAAGGGTTATTCATTAGCACCAATTGCTGCGAATAATGCTCAATACACAATTATTGATGAATATAATAAAGCAAACCCAGACAATAAAGTGAAATTACAGGCTGGTGATGCGTTCACTGTCGATATTGTGCAATGGGTAAATGAAAAACGTGTCGATGGTGGTGTCATGATTGAAGGTCCATTTAAACAACAAGTTTTAGCAGAAGATGGCCCATATCATAATTTAAAGGATGACGTAGTTTACAACGAATTTGCCGTTATTAAAACATGGCCGTTGTTCAATAAAAAGGAACAAGAATTTGCAGATGCTTACGATAAAGCTATAGCAAAAATTAAAGAGCAAAAGAAAACAAATGAATTAAGCACTAAGTTTTACGGTCGAGATTTATTTGAAGTGTTAGATTCTGTGAAGCGCTAATAGGCGGTAGCTGATCAAAGAAGATCCTCTTTAGAAGAGAAGGTGTTAGCAGCTACAATCAAATAAAAGGCTGTTGAGTCAGTATACTCAGCAGTCTTTATTAACTTCTTTCAGCAAATGTTTTCTGTAACGAAAGTGAAACGGCAGTTTTCTGTAGCGAAAGCGAAGCGACAGCAACAGAAGCCTCCCATCCCTATAGGTGGTGAGATGAATGCAGATTTAAGCTACTTTCAGCGGGTGTCCAAACACCTGCACCTGCTGAAATAGAGGAACTCAGTCTAAGACCGCCACGTCCTGTGGCAATTTATCTGTGCGAAAGCGAAGCGACAGCAACACGGTTTTATCTGTGCGAAAGCGAAGCGACAGCAACAACAACAACACACGACTGAGTGACCAACATCACGTTGGCCCAAAGCCTCCGGCGGATGTCACAGAATCGGAAAGGAGTTTTTAGGGGATGTTAGCCTAAAACCATCGCATCCATGCGATAACGGCTAACTGACCTGCATCGGTAAAAACGCCACGTCCTGTGGCATTACCGAAATGACCGACATCGTGTCGGCCCTCGTGCAGGCCTAAGGACAAAACCGATTTTGGACGCAATTATGCCGAGGAATAAATGATTAGAAAGAGAATTATAGAAATATAGAAGTTGGTGAGGAAATGGAGAAGTATTTTGATGCATCATACATTTGGAACTCAATTCCTGTATTATTGCCTTTTTTAAAAGTAACTTTCTTAGTCGCAGGTTCTTCCATTGTACTAGGCACAATATTTGGCTTATTATTAGCGGCTGCTAAGTTAAGTTCAATAAAATTGCTGCGAAAATTAGCAAACTTATACACAACGATTATGCGTTGTACACCATCTATCGTTTTATTATTCCTTGTATATTATGGTGTTCCAGCGTTAGCGGAAAACTTCGGCATCAATCTCCATTCAATCGAAACAGCCATTTTCGTAGTTGTAACGTTTACTTTACAGTTTGCGGCGATTATGTCGGAAGTTATTCGTTCTGCTTATTTAGCGATTGATAAAGGGCAATTTGAAGCGGCTGTTAGTGTGGGATTAACACCATTTCAGGCCTATCGACGTATTATTTTCCCACAGGCACTCGTTATCGCCTTACCGAACTTTGGGAATGGAATGATTGCCTTATTACAAGAAGGGGCGCTCGCTTATACAATCGGCTTAATTGATATTGTCGGAAAGGCAAATTTAATTATTGCAAGTAATATTAATGCGCATGCATTAGAAATATATATTGCTTTAGCGATTGTTTATTGGGTGCTGTCGATTATTATAGAAAAATTCTTCGCTATGCTAGAAAAGTTCTTTGGTAAAGGGAAAAAGACATTAGAAACAACGTAAGGAGGCGAAATCATGAATTATCAATTTTTAGTTGAAACATTTTTTGTTGCATTATCAGGTGTACCTATCGCACTCCTTGTGACAATTGTTGCTATGCTTGTTGCTCTACCACTCGGCTTTCTACTAGCACTAACACGAATCAATAAAATCCCAGTGATACATCATATAGCGAAAATTTATGTCTCCTTTGTCCGAGGTACGCCTATAATCATTCAAATCTTTATTATTTATAGTAGTATCCCATTACTACTTAAAATGACTTTTGAGAAATATAATATTGTCTACGATATTTATAAAATCAATCCGATTTGGTATGCATTTATCGTCTTCGCATTTAGTACAACGGCAATATTAATTGAGGTATTTCGTTCTGCTTTAAGTACGATTGAAAAAGGACAGCTAGAGGCTGCTCATGCAATAGGCTTAACAACATTTCAAGCCTATCGCCGTATTATTATTCCACAGGCTTTAGTAGTAGCTATGCCGAATATTTGTACGGCTACAGTCAATCTCATTAAAGCGACGTCTTTAGGCTATGCAATGTCCTTACCTGAAATTACATTAAAGGCTAAGGTAGCTGCTAATGTTGGTTACAATTACGTAGAAGCATATATTGATATTTTCATTGTGTACTTAATTTTATGTAGTACGGTTGAATACATTTTTAAACGATATGAAAAACATTTAAGTAAATTCAAAGTGGCAAAAGCCTAAGGGGTGAACGAGTATGTTAGAAATTAAAAATATTCATAAATCATTTGGTGACAATGAAATTTTAAAAGGTGTTGATTTAGCCATTGATAAAGGTGATGTTGTTGTTATTTTAGGCCCAAGCGGCTCAGGAAAAACAACATTATTACGTTGCATTAACTTTTTAGAGAAGGCTGACCAAGGACATGCGACATTTGGCGATATCCAAGTAGATTTTCAAAATGTGAAGAAGAAGGACGTACATTCGATTCGTCAGCGTGTAGCCTTTGTATTCCAGAACTACAATCTTTTCACGAACAAAACGGCGCTAGAAAATGTTACAGAAGGGCTTATTATAGGACGTAAAATTCCGAAGGCAGAAGCGATTGAAATTGGTAAAAAGGCGCTTGATAAAGTAGGCTTATCAGAAAAATATGATGCCTATCCAAGTCAATTGTCAGGAGGTCAGCAGCAGCGAGTCGGTATCGCACGAGCAGTAGCATTAAATCCTGATATTATTTTATTTGATGAACCGACTTCTGCACTGGACCCAGAGCTAGTAGGAGAAGTCCTTCAGGTTATGAAGAACATTGCAGCAGAAGGAACAACAATGCTTGTAGTCACACATGAAATGGGCTTTGCGAAAGACGTAGCAAATCGGGTGATTTTTATGGACGGTGGTGTCGTTGTAGAGGAAGGAAATCCTCATGATATATTTGTTAATCCGAAAGAGGAACGCACGAAGAAATTCTTAAAACGTGTTATTCCAGAGGATTATACGTTCTACATTTAACTTCTTTTAACCGATCCTGGATGCAATTATGCCGAGGCATAATTGATAGATGAAGAGAAGCTGCAAGTGTTCCATGGAGTGTCTATGGAAACATGCGGATTCTCTTCTTTTTTTGAAATTAAAGCTTTAAAAAATGTGTTAATTCATTAATGGAATAGATATGCAATTCGTGCATAGCTCGTGTACAAGCTGTGTAGAAATAATTACGTTCTGTTTCCCTCGAATAATTAGCCGGAGAGGCATTGTATATCAAGACAGCGTCGAATTCAATTCCTTTTGCCATATAAGCAGGTAACAGTAAAATGCCTTTTTTAAATTGTTTTGTATCATGGGTAATGAGTTGAATATCTACTTGGTCTTTCATTGTATTAAAAACCATCGTACACTCTTGCTCTGTTTTACAGATGATTGCAATTGTTTCGAAATTTAGGGACAAGCCGTTAATCTTTTCGACAAGCTGTTCAATTAAATGTATTTCACTCGACACAATGGTGATAGTTGGTTCGGGACCGGTTCTATTAAAGGCTTCTACTTTTGCATCCTCGTGTAAAATCTTCGAAGTAAGGTGAATAATTTGTTTTGTTGAGCGATAACTTTTCGTTAATATCATTTTTTCTGCTTGTTCACCATATAATTGTGGTGTCAGCAGTGAAGGGTTTTTAAAGGTATGAGGATGGATGGTTTGATGCCCATCGCCCAATATAGTCATACGTGCACGTGGGAATAATTGTTGTAAGACAAATAGCTGAAATGGAGAATAGTCTTGTGCTTCATCAATTAAAACATGACGAATCATCGTATTTGTTCGTTGACCTTCTATTTTGTCCTGTAAATATAGAAATGGAGCGGCATCTTCATACGAAATAATACGCTTTGCTAAATTAGGGAGTGTATGCTGACAGATTTCTTCCCAATGGTCAGGTAAAAGGTTCTGCAATTGCCGATGAATAGATTTGTTCATGTCAAACAATTGACGATAAATGCCTAACATATGAACGAACTTCAATTGTTTCACAGATTGACGAAGAGGCTTGAACTGCTTTTTGACAATTTGGCTAGTTATTTTCTTGCGCTCTTGCTCGAAATCATCAAAAGAGTTTTCTGAAAACCGACCTTCATGCAAAAGCTCGCTATAGGCTTTTGTGTACTCTTCAATGTCTAAAAGTTCGCTGGCTTCTTCTACCCATTCTTTTGCCCGTTCTGCCTTTTCAATTTTCGATAATTGTTGTAATAACCATTCTTTCACTAATTGCAGTCGATTTGGGATGGGCATTGTGGCATTGAATGAATAAAAGTATTCAGCAATTTCTTGAGCGGTAATAATTCTTTCTCCGCGAAAAACAATATTTTTAAATAGCAAACCTTCATTTGCAAGGTGTTCAATATATGTGTCCAGCAATTCTCGATAGTGAAGGCTAGCTTTAAAAGAAATAATCGTAAGCCTCGTTTGGTAGAGTGAGTCATCTCCCTCTGTTAAAAGTGACTCCAATTGTTCATAAGGATATTCCAATTGGAACTGTCGACCTAAACGTTTTCTTGCATATTCGGAGAAGGTTAATTGCTGCATATTGTCTTCACCTAAATCCGGTAAAACGGTATGAACATATTGATTAAAAAGTTGATTAGGTGTAATCAATAAAATTTGATCAGCAGTAATTTGATCTCGATAATGATACAACAAATAAGCAACACGTTGGAGAGCGACTGCCGTTTTTCCACTACCTGCGACACCCTCTACGATTAGATAAGGAGTGTTGACATGTCGAATAATTTTATTTTGCTCCGCTTGAATCGTTGCAACGATGCTACGGATATGTTCGTTTGCATTTTGAGCGAGAATATCGAGTAATAAATCATCACCAATCGTTAAACCTGTATTAAACATCGATTGTAATTGACCATTCTTAATGATAAATTGCCGTTTTAAAAGCATCTCACCTTGAATGTCTTCAGTTGCCGTGTCATAAGTAGCTGGGCCAGGCGTGAAATCATAATACATACTTGATATAGGGGCTCGCCAATCATAAATTAATATGTTTTCATTCTCTTCATCCATTAAGGTTGCTACACCGATATAAATCTTTAAAGGTTCGTTATGACTTTCCTGTAAAAAATCAATGCGAGCAAAATAAGGTGATTGCTGTAAACGGTCATATATTTTTACATCTTTGATGACACGTTGCTGAGCATGCTGGGAATCTGATAAGAGCTCTGCCTGTTGTTTAATAGCATAATAGGTCTCGTCTATATCCTCCGGAGTATCTAAGTTCACTCTGACGTCGTCCCAAAAGGTTCTCTTTAATGTTAAAACATTGTCTCTAACATCCTTTTCCTTTTGCAGTAACTCCTCCTTTTTGTGACCAACTGTGTTTAAACAAAGAACAAGATACTGTTTTTCTTCTGTCCATTCATATTGTTTTTCCAATGTTACTCACATTCCTCTCCATATAATTATTTGCATGGTTTTTGATGCGGGAAATTTATCATACAGCTAGTTCAGAAAGAAGTATAGTCTAGTAATTATGGCAAATTTATGCTATAATAAAGTTGTAAAAGAAAATCAAATATTTAACAAAAAACTGTTCCGAAAAATTGGGGGCAGTCTTTTTTTTGCTTGATTCCTGATTTAGTAAAATTTTGATTTTGTGGGAGGTGGTTGGATTCTATCGTGTTAGTATGTCTATAAGTTGATCTTCGTTCCCAGGTCACGTCTGCGACGCCGATTCCTGAAGAGTCGCCCTCAAACTGACTTATATTCAGGGTATTGTTTGAACAAATATCACACCCAACTTAAATCATTTTAACCTTCTGAAATTAATTTCCATACTTGATGATTAATTTTTGATATATAAGAAGAATAGTTGTTAAAAGAATGTGTTTTTATAAATGATATAGACACTTGAAAGGGAATGAAGAAATGACGGGAAAATGCTTATTCTTTCAAGTGATGCTATGCGTTAAGAGCTATTTTGGGACGCCGCTAGGTAGAAATTGCGAATGGTATTCCGTATTTTATGTGGGTGTTTAAATATGATTAAAGATCAATTTGTTATTGTTGATTCGGAAAATATTGAATGGAGCGCAGGATATTTAAGATAGGTGAAATATCCTTATGTTCTAATTTTATTTATTATTATTTTGATATACCATATTCATGATGTGTATCAAAATAATAATAAAAAAAGAGGAGAATTCCGAAAGTAATAATGGAGAAAATGAGAAGGGATTTAGAGTTTCTGATATTGTGGAGGGGTTTTAAGAGGTTCATATGGTGCATAAAGCGAGCCTGTATGAAATCTAAAAAGAGCAAGTTATTTCACTAATCCAGACCCGGCCCACATATGAGGAGCTTTTTATAAATATATGTATGAAAACAGTTCATTATGAATAATACCTAGGGAAATTTGTGAGACAGAATCATGTTCGAACAAGCGAACATTGGTTAAATGATGAAGTAAAACTTTAATCAATTGAAATAAATGTGATTTGAAAAGGTTTTAATCTAATAGAAAACAAAAGAGCTGAGAAAGATGTAATTCTTTAACATGAAGTTAATAATTTATAATGATGAGGAAGTAAGCAGTGTGGCGTATCCCTTTACAGAATGGGACATGCAGGCTCGATTCCTGTCATCCTCACTTAGGGAGTTTTTTATCGTTACAATCGTCTTCTTGGTTTAAAACTAAATACGCTCCTATTTCTCTCTTTTATCTTTGATTTTTTTAATCAACACAGAAATAGCAAAATCGTACTATGCGTCATGGGAAATATGATATAAGATAAAATATGTCAATTATTATAGATAGGAGGAATAAGTGGTGAGAAGTGGTTATTTGTCAAAAATTAGTGTTTTAGTATGCAGTTTTTTACTACTATTACCGTTTACAGCAAGTGCCCATCCAGGTAGAACGGATAGTAATGGAGGACATACTTGTCGAACTAACTGTGAAAAATGGGGATTAGAATACGGAGAATATCATTATCATAATGGTGGTAGTACATCTAATGGCAGTAGCAATATATCAAAACCTGCTCCAAAAAAACCTGTGCCTTCAACACCGGAGCCCAAAATAGATGAGGATCAAGTGAAGGCGGAAAACTATTACACAATGGCAACGAATTTATATAATAGTAAAGATTATAAGGGAGCTATTAGTGAACTTGAAAAGATTTACGAGTTGAATAAAGGTAGTAGTAAAACAGATAGTCTTATTCAAAAGTCTGTGAATGCTATTTATGAATTAGCTGAATCTAAGGTTAATGCAGGGGAATATTCTGTAGCTAAAGATTATGCAGTTTATATTAAAGAAAATCGACGTTCTAATGACGAGATTAAGCAAAAAGCTAGTGGTTTATTAAACCAAATGAAAGACGATGAAAAAATCGATGAATTACTTTATAAAGCAACAAATGCTAGGGATGAAAAAGATTACGAAGAAACTTTCAGCATTATCCAAGAGGCTCAGAAGATAAAACAGTTGGATAAGATTAAATCTTTTTATAATGAAACGGTAGAGTCTTTAACGAGCGATGCAGAAGAAGCATTTCACCAAAAGCAATATGGGGATGCTAAAAAGCTTTATAAATTATTGATCAAAAAAACAGAAACACCAACCGTAATCTCACAATATCAAAAGAAACTTCAACGATTAGAAGGGGAACAATTACTACAAAAAAGCTTTCATATTAAGACGGCTAATTTTGAAGGGAAGTCTCTTTTTAATCATTTAATGGAAGATGAAAAGAACACACCATATGATAAAAATATTGTAAATATAGTAAAAGGCTCCTTGCATGTAGGTACAGATAATGCTAGGAAATATATATTTACTATTAAAATTGAAGAATTGTTAAAAGGGGGAAAGAAAGATGATGCATAAAGCAGAGTCAAAACTTAGAACCCCCATTGTTAAAACAGCTTGGTTTATGTGGTTTTGGTTAATCATTTTCCCTCCTTTGGGCGTATTTCTTATGTGGAAACAGGGGCGGCTTACTAAGAAGAAACGTACTATAGCTACCGTAATAGCAGGTGTCTACTTTGTCTCTCCGATGATAATTGGAATGGCAACAACGCTGCCACTTTATAATAATCAAGAAGAATTTATAGAGGCATTCAATAAAGAAGTAAAAAAACTAGACTTCTCATATTCCCTTGAAAATACAAAGAAAGAAGAAGAAACAATTACTTCAAAGTTGGGTAAGGATATTACTTTAATTGAAAATATTGATGAAAAAGGCGCAGTACATGAGTTGATTATGGTGGGGCAAGGTGAAGGGATGGATATCATACTTTCTATGGGATTGTTAATTGGTATGACAAACCCGGGCTTAAGCCAAAACGATATTGGCGCTGTGTTGAAGGATTTACGTTTGTTTGACGAAAGTTATGACTATCAAAAGAATGAAACAACTGTAGAGAAAGATACGATTCGGTATAACTTAAAATATGATGAAGCTGCTGGTGTAATATTTAGTGCTTCAAAAGTAAATTAGTATATAGGAAAAAGTGCGAGCAACCAGCTCGCACTTTTTTTAAAATTACTTTGTATAGTTATCGAAATAACCTTGAATATAAATCATCGGTGTTCCTTTGTCGCCTGAACCTGAAGTTAAGTCTGAAAGAGAGCCAATTAGGTCTGTTAAACGACGAGGCGTTGTACCTTGAGCAGCCATTTTCCCAGTTAAATCTTCATCTTTGTTTTGGATATACTCAGAAATTGCTACTTTTAATTCTTCGCCGCGAAGATCCGCAAAATCGTTATCAGCTAAGTACTTTAGTTTTACTTCGTTTGGCGTGCCATTTAATCCAGCGGTGAAAGCTGGTGAAACAACCGGGTCTGCTAACTCCCAAATTTTACCTACAGGATCTTTGAATGCGCCATCACCATAAACCATTACTTCCACTGTTTTACCAGTAGCTTCTTTGATTTTTGCTTGAATGCCATCAACAATCGGTTGGCATGTATGTGGGAATAATTTTACGCTATCTTCAGTTGCTTTATTTGAACCAAGTAGACCATACTCCGCGTTAAAGCCAGAACCATTATTAGATTCAGATAAAATATTATCAAGACTGTATACTTTTTCAGCGCCGTTTGCCGTTAAAATACGTTTTGTACGTGAGCGTGTATGAATATCACAAGTTAACACACTCTTCGTAAAGTCTAAAATTGTTTTTGGGTTATTTGAAAAAATAACTTCACAAGAAGCGCCTTCAGCTTCGATTAGTTCTTTATAATATTCGATATAATCTACACCTGTAAATGTATGTTTTTTATACCCGAAATGCTCACGGAATTCAACCTCAGTTAAAGTATCTGTCCAAGGATTAATCCCTTTTACATCTAGCTCATCGATATCAACTAGGTGATTCCCCACCTCATCAGATGGATAGCTAAGCATAAGAACTACTTTTTTTACGCCTTTTGCAATACCACGTAAGCAGTTAGCAAAACGATTACGGCTTAGAATTGGAAAAATAACACCAACAGTATCATCACCAAATTTAGCAGCTACGTCAGCTGCGATATCATCAATGGATGCATAGTTACCTTGTGCACGCGCTACGACAGATTCTGTTACTGTGACAATGTCACGATCTTCAATGGAATAACCTTCAGTCTTTGCTGCATTTAATACTGTATCAACAACGATTTGCTCAATATTATCGCCTTCGTTAATGATTGGACCACGAAGACCTCTTACTACTGTACCAACTACACGTTCCAAAATAATCTCTCCTTATTAAACGGGTAAATTTATGTTAAATAAAACCAATATAGTTTTACTATACGCCCCTTTAGTGATATAAGTAAAATTAATAGTTCGTATAATAGCTATAAGAGGTGCTTATATGATAGGGAAATTAGATTTATATCGCGTTTTTAGTATTGTTGCTAAAAATAATAGCTTTTCAAGTGCGGCCAAAGATTTATATATGACTCAACCAGCTGTTAGCCAAGCCATGATGCAATTAGAAAAGGAGCTAGGTACACGTCTCTTTAACCGCACACCTAAAGGGGTGACGTTAACAACGGAGGGTAAACTTTTATATGAGTATACAAATTCCGCGTTAGGCCTTTTAGATGCTGGTGAGGAGAAGCTGCTAGAATTCAAAAATTTAACAACAGGTCAATTGAAAATTGGCGTTGGGGACACTATTTCTCGTTTTTATTTAATGCCTTATCTAGAGATGTTTCATACAATGTATCCAAATATAAAATTACAAATGTTAAATGGAACGACTTCGGAAATTTGTAACTTTATTAAATCTGGTGAGGTTGATATAGGACTTTGTAATTTTCCGATAGAAGATCAGACATTACAGTTAACCGCTTGCACCGAGGTTCAGGATATTTTTGTATGCGGCGAGAAGTACAAAACGTTGGCATCAAAAAGCTTAAGCTTTGAGGATCTGTTAAAGTTTCCGCTTATTTTTTTAGAGAAAAAATCAAATTCAAGAAAGTATGTAGAAGATTATTTATTTGCAAGAGGGATCTTCATTGAACCTGAGTTTGAGCTTGGTTCACATGATCTAGTGCTAGAATTTGCACGCAGTAATTTAGGAATTGCTTGTGTAACGAAAGAATTTTCTAATGATTATTTGCAGCGAGGATTTTTATATGAGCTAACATTAACAGAAAGTATACCGACACGAAGCATTGGCATGTGTTATTTGAAAAGCGTACCTTTATCACGAGCAGCATTGAAATTTGTAGAAATTATTGAGCATAAGCAGGAGCTTAAACGTCTAAATCCAAGAATTATAAAGTGAGATTAGCAAGTAGTGTTGAAAAACAAAATGGTGAAGGGAATCTATGTCACATTCAATAAAGTATGACTCTTCTGCAAAACGAGAGGTTGATTTCCGTTCCAACTGGGCGCTTTTTTGTTGCTGCCGCTACGTTACACTGCGCTTTCGCACAGAAAACTTGTTGCTGCCGCTTCGCTTTCGCACAAAGCAAAGCTTCCTTGGGGTGTCCGATGAGCCGCTCCGCTGCAGGGTCTCGGACCAACAGGAGGTTAGTCACGAAGGCGTTATCACAGGATGTGATGCTTTTAACCTTCGTTCCGCTATTGCTGATCCCTAAGGAGTCGCCCAGGCTCCATGCCAATCAACCACTTCACATAGTATATATCTTCTGACACATAATAGCTTTTCAACAATATGAAGCTTAGCGACTTAATCCGCTAAGCTTTCTTTAGTAGTGCCTCTAAAAGAATGTCAACATTGCGTTTATTTTTCATTGTAGGCGAGCACAAATAAGAAAATGTTCGTATAAAATACTGTTCCTCGAGGGGTAAGATTTTTATATCGCCATTATTTAATTCACGCTCAATGACACTAGCGGACAGTAATGAAATTCCAAGCTCTTGTATAACGCTTTCTTTCACACCTTGATTACTACTAATAGTAAGAAGTGAACGTACTTGGAGCCCATTTGCTCTAAATAAATGATCTAAATAATAACGTGTGCCTGAGCCTTCTTCACGTGCAACCCAATTTTGTTGCTGCAAGTCCGAAACCGTAATCGTTGACTTCTTTGCAAGAGGGTGATTACTCGCACTGACAATAAATAATTCATCTTGCATAAACGGTTTAATAAGAAGTTCATGGTCGTGTGCTTGACCTTCAATAAGACCGATATCGACTTGTAACAATTTTGTATATTGAATGATTTCTTTCGTATTGCCAATAATAACTTGAAGCTCTAGCTGAGGGAATTGCTGTTGCAAGCTCGCTATGATAGGAGGCAATATATATTCCCCAATAGTAAAGCTAGCGCCAATCACAAGTGTACCTTGAATTTCATGGTGATAGGTTAAAATATCTTCTTTTGCTGCCTCGGCAATGGCCATCATTTGCTTAGCTCGTTTATATAAAATTTCTCCAGTTGGTGTGATTTGTACAGATTTTGGCGAACGGATAAATAAGGTCGTTTGAAATTCTTGCTCTAAATTTTTAATGTGTAAACTGACACTTGGCTGCGAAATATGAAGTATTTCGGAGGCTTTCGTAAAATTATTGACCTCCACCAGTGTGATGAACGTTCTTAAAGCATCAAATTGCATATCATCACTCCTATCATTAGAAATATTAATAATTATGATTATATATATGTATTTTACTGATGATTAACTTTCTAATAAAGTAAAATCATCAAGGATGAAAGAAGTGAACAACATGGATAATAGGCAGCATAGGTTAAAAAGTTTCCTGACCCCAGCGTTTATGAAGGGGATATTGTTGACACTCATTATTGCTTTAGTAGCAAAATATATTTCGACATTCCCGTTCTTCTCAATATTAGGGCAGCTTGTCATTGCCATTATATTAGGTATGGCTTGGAGAGCAGCCTTTAGGGTGCAGAATTCTTGGCAAACAGGTATAACATTTTCAAGTAAAAAATTGTTACGCCTCGGCATTATTTTTCTGGGGATGCGTTTAAACTTAGCGGATATTTACAATGCTGGAGCGAATGTTTTTCTTATTGCTTTTATTAATCTAGTATTTGCTTTAGTGGTTGTATACGGCTTAACGAAGGTATTTCATGTAGATAAGAAGCTAGGCATATTAACAGCTTGTGGTACGGCTATTTGTGGGGCTGCTGCTGTTGTCGCTATTGCTCCTCAAATTAAGGCGAATGAAAAAGAGACGGCAGTGGGTGCAGCGATAGTCGCATTACTAGGGACTGTATTCACATTAGTCTACACGGTATTATACTCAGTATTTAACTTAACTCCTACTGAATATGGTATTTTTGCGGGGGGCACTCTACATGAAATTGCTCATGTTATTGCAGCAGCCTCAGCTGGTGGAAATGAAGCCGTTGATACGGCAGTTATTGTGAAGCTAACACGTGTCGCATTGCTTGTACCGGTAGCTATTGTCATCGGTATTTTATTTCGAAGAATTGATAAGGGGCAGGAAAAAGAAAGGTTTTCGCTGTCGATAATTCCATGGTTTATTCTTGGTTTTTTAGCGATGAGTGCTATTAATTCGTTAGGGATTGTACCAGCTAATGTAGCACAAACATTTGTATATATCGCTTATATTTTAATTGGGATGGCGATGGCTGGACTAGGTTTAAATGTAGAGATAAAAACCTTTAAACAATTAGGCGTAAAAGCGTTTATTGCAGGACTTATCGGTTCGGTTTGCTTATCGATACTTGGTTATTTTCTAGTTATTTTCCTGCAATAATTCAAAAAGATCCTGCATTTTCAAAAATGCAGGATTTTTTAGATAGAATCAGAAGATATTTTAGTTGTTACTCTTTCAGCTGCTGAAAGAAGTTAAAAATTAGCGTAATGCTTCAATCGAAGAAGCTAATTCGGCTATAACTATTTTGCTACCGATAAGTGGACTGTTTTCAGGTTTTCCTCCCTCAGCACTTTGTCCAGGACGGTGATGAGCTGCAGCGAATGCATCGCTATTACGCCAGGCTTGGAAATGTTCCTTAGACTCCCAGTACATATTGACGCTCATTTCGTCATAAGTCGGATCATCAGTTGAAACTAATACTTCCACTTTATGGAAGCCTTCAAACTGCTGTAGAGGTCCTGGTTTTGTAAAGTTCGGTGCCATTTTTGCAGCAAAGCCGGGTTTTACTTGAATACGATTTGTAACAATAATCATACTTTCCCCCCTATTCATTTTTTAGTTAATCATATGAATGAATTTTCAATGATTATCATTCGCAATCAATGATAATTCGCCTGGGAAGACATTGTCAATAGAAGAGCAATGTAAATTGCAAATAGCGTCAAAATGGTGATAAGCAGGGGGAAAGACCAAATGATGGTGGTCCAATACAACGACCTGACCAAAATGGAGGACCCATGTGGCCTAACAAAGGCGATGAGCACTAAGGCAAGGAACAGTTTTACGATTCTTGTTTGCTTGCCTTATTAATAGTTGCACTGCTCTTTGTTTTAAAATTTATCGGAGGAGGACGTTAAAAAACCATATTCCAAAACTTTTAACATCACTGATGAACAACAAAGAATCGCTGATAAAACCGGATAAATCGCTGATAAACAACAAAGAATCACTGATAAAACCGGATAAATCGCTGATAAACAACAAAGAATCACTGATAAAACCAGATAAATCGCTGATAAACATCAAAAAATCGCTAACAACACAAAAGCCTCTCCAATTTTTCAGTGCCCTCAAAACTTTTGAGTATGGTTTTTTCTTTTTATCGTGCTAAAATTAATCATTCTTTTTTTAGGAGTAATAGTATGAATGAACATCAATTTGATAAATATTTACATATTAACACAGTAGGTGAACAATACGGCTTCCCTAAACTAGCTCATTATCATCGCTATGAGCCAACACCGTATGTTGGCTTAGATCAATTATTTGCAGAGTATGAGATGCCTGATAATCCAGTGTTTATCGATATGGGATGTGGAAAAGGGAGAGTTCCTATTTATATACATGATAAATTTCATATTCCGACAATTGGGGTAGAAATGGATGCAGGTTTTTATGCAGAGGCTGAAAATAATAAAAGGAGCTATCTTCAAAAAAAGAGTGCTCAAGCTCCGATTTCCTTTATTCATTCAATAGCGGAGGACTATGCTATTCAGCCAAGCGACACAGTTTTCTTTTTTTTTAATCCGTTTTCAATTCATATTTTTCGTACAGTTATTCATAATATATGGAAGTCTTATGAGCAGCATATGCGTGAAATTCATATTATTTTATATTACCCACCGTATGATTATTTACAGTTTTTACATCATGGGACGCCTTTTGAATTAATCCATGAGGTTCATCTTGAAAATGAAACAAATATTAACGAACGCCTCTGTGTGTTTGCATTGAAAAAAGCTTAGAGCTGTAGAAATACCTAGCTCTAAGCTTTTTTTTGGATTCGACTATGACAAATTAGAAAAAAATCTTACTCCGATTGCGCCCTCTAAGTACTCTAATTCCGTATTAATACTTCGCGAAAACGCTTTAGCCTTTGTATTCTTGAAAAAAGGGCGAGATTTTATTGAAAAAAATATTCAAAAATGATCGTTTTATAGTAGTGTTCACTCAAAATTAATAGATAATTCCTAAATTACTAATTATACAGAAAAATCACTCTAGACTAAAAATAAAGAATGTTTTACAATGTAAAAGGTTTAATTGAATAATATATCTATTAGTATAGATAGTTATAAATTATCATTTTGGTTATTTTTGTTATTGAGGAAATGCCGCGGATTGTTTATAATTATCAGAAATATCTAACATTTGAAAAAACTTAGGGGGAATAAAATTATGCGAGAGAACAAAAAACTTAAAAAGTTTGGCTCACTTTTAGTTGCATCTTCATTACTTGCAGCCGTTCTTGCGGGCTGTGGTAATGGAGGTAGTTCAAGTTCAGGAGGTGGATCATCATCAGGCGGTGGCGGTTCTTCTGACGGTGATACTATTAAAATCGGTGCAAACTTAGAACTTTCGGGTAACGTAGCTTCCTATGGTTCGTCAATTGCTCTGGGTGCAGAGCTTGCTGTTAAAGAAATTAATGATAATGGTGGAATCAATGGTAAAAAAATTGACCTTATTAAAGTAGATAACAAATCAGAAAACGCGGAGGCTACTGCAGCAGCTATTAAACTAGCGACGCAAGATAAAGTAGTAGCAATGTTAGCCCCAGCAACTTCTGGTAATACAGTTGCTACTGTTCAAATTGCGAATAAAAATAAAATCCCAATCGTTACTGGTTCTGGTACTGCTCCAAACATTACAGTAAATGATAACGGTAGCATTAATGAGTATGCATTCCGTACTTGTTTCATCGATCCATTCCAAGGGATTGTAGCAGCAAACTTCGCTTCTAATGAATTGAAAGCTAAAAATGTAGCTATTTTTGCGGACAATGCATCTGATTATGCAAAAGGCCTAGCGAAATCATTTAAAGAAACAATTACAGAAAATGGCGGGAAAGTTGTAAAGGAAGAAGCTTATGTAGCGAAGGATACTGATTTCCGTACACAGTTGACAAATATTAAAGGCGAGAAGCCAGACTTTATTTTTATCCCAGGATACTATGAAGAGGTCGGTTTAATTGTTAAACAAGCACGTGAAATGGGTATTGATGTACCACTGATGGGGGCTGACGGTTGGGATTCACCAACATTAGTAGAGTTAGCTGGTGGGAAAGCGCTAAATAATACGTACATCACAAACCACTACTCTGCAGAAGACCCAGATCAAAAAATTCAAGACTTCGTAAAGGCGTTTAAAGCAGCGAACAATGATAAAGCACCAGATGCATTTAATGCACTTGGCTATGACTCAATTTACTACATTGCTGATGCTATTAAACGTGCAGGCTCTACGGATGGGGAAGCAATTAAAAATGCATTAGCTGGCACAAAAGATCTTTCATTAGTAACAGGTACTTTCTCAGTTGACGAAAATCATAACCCAATTAAAACAGCAACAGTTCTTGAATTTAAAGACGGTAAACAAGTGTTCAACTCTAAAGTTAATCCTTAATGTTTTTTAGGCAAGGGGAGGCGGGTAAACACGCCTTCCCTTTTATGTTTTCTCTTATTCAGTAAAGGCTCCAACTATTGAAGGTGATGAGATGAATGCGGATATGGTGTATCTGTAGCGACAGCTACAGATACACCAAGGCGAAATGGATAGATTATGAAAAAATTTTTAAGAGGACACAATTTACTCTATTTTCAATAATAATATGTAGAAGTAAGTACTATTTTTGCACTTTTCAAAAAATAAAAAGGAGTGAACGCTCATGGAATGGATACAGCAGCTTGTGAATGGTATTTCACTAGGTAGTATCTACGCATTAATAGCGCTGGGGTATACGATGGTATACGGGATTATTAAGCTGATTAACTTTGCCCACGGAGATGTCTTCATGATTGGGGCATTTATTGGCTTTTATGCAATTGCTAAATGGGAGCTTGGTTTCTTTCCAGCACTGTTATTGGCAATGGTGGTCTGTGCAATCTTTGGTGTTTTAATTGAACGTATTGCTTATAAGCGTTTGCGAAATGCCACACGTATTGCTGCTTTAATTACTGCAATCGGTGTATCGCTATTAATCGAATATACAACTATTTTCTTCAGAGGTGCGCAACCTGCGGCATATCCTGATGTCATTAAAAGTAAATCATTTGATATTTTTGGTGTTCAAATCAGTAGTACATCAATATTAATTTTATCTGTCTCAATTGTACTGATGATTCTTTTACAATTCATCGTACATAAAACAAAAATCGGGAAAGCGATGCGCGCGGTTTCTCATGATGCCGATGCAGCACGATTAATGGGTATTAATGTAGATAATACAATTTCAGCGACATTCGCAATAGGTTCAGCTTTAGCGGGTGCAGCAGGTGTTATCTTCGGGGTATATTACACAAAAATCGATCCATTAATGGGTGTTATTCCAGGGGTTAAAGCATTCATAGCGGCAGTACTTGGCGGTATTGGTATTATTCCTGGTGCCATGGTTGGTGGTATGTTGCTCGGTGTTGTGGAATCATTCGTAAGTGCACTTGGTTTCTCTCTATGGCGTGATGCAGCAGCATTTGTTATTTTAATTTTAATTTTAATTTTCAGACCATCGGGTATCTTTGGTAAAAATGCCCGTGAGAAAGTGTAGGTGAGTGGTGATTATGAAAAAATCTAAAGTTTTCTGGGGCTATGCAGTATTAGCGCTAGTCATCTATGCAGTTGTTCAGGTGCTTATTTCAACGAACTTTCTCGATATTTACTATCAAAATATGTTGATCACAATGTGTATTAACATTATGCTTGCGGTCAGTTTGCACATTGTCATTGGTATTACTGGTCAGTTCTCGATTGGGCATGCAGGCTTTCTAGCGGTAGGGGCATATATTTCTGCCATTATCACAACTAAATTAATGCTTCCGTTCCCATTAGCTATTTTTTTAGGGGCACTTGCAGCAGCAGTAGCAGGTTTAATTGTAGGTATCCCGACGTTACGTTTAAAGGGTGACTATTTAGCAATTGCAACGCTTGGTTTTGCGGAAATTATACGTATTATCTTTTTAAATACGGATTATGTTGGTGGCGCAGCAGGGATGCAAGTTGAATATTTATCTAATTGGACTTATGCATTCATAGGTGTTGTTTTAACAATTTTAGTAATCTCGAACTTTACAAATTCTCGTCATGGACGCGCATGTATTTCGATTCGTGAGGACGAAATTGCGGCAGATGCAATGGGTATTAACACAACCTACTATAAAGTTGTAGCTTTCGCAATTGGTTCCTTCTTTGCTGGTCTTGCAGGGGCCATCTTTGCACATAATTTTTACATTATTCAACCGACAACTTTCAGTTTCTTAAAATCTTTTGATATTTTAATCTATGTAGTTCTTGGTGGTTTAGGCAGTCTTTCAGGATCTGTCATAGCTGCGGTTTTCTTAACAGTAGTCTCAGCATATTTAGCAAACTTCCCAGAAACACGTATGATTATTTATAGCTTAGTCTTAATAGTGGTAATGCTGTACCGTCCAACGGGTTTGATGGGAACGAAAGAAGTTACAGATTTGTTTAAATTCGGTAAAAAAGGAGGTACAAAATAATGACTGGAAACCTTCTTATCAATGTTGAAAACATGGGCATTCAATTCGGTGGTTTAAAGGCGGTACAGGGCGTTAATATGTACCTAAATCAAGGAGAACTAGTAGGTCTTATAGGGCCTAATGGTGCTGGTAAAACAACGAGCTTTAACATGCTTACTGGGGTGTATAAGCCAACTGAGGGCACGATTACATTTGACAGTATAAAGTTAAACGGGCTTGCGCCATATCAAGTAACGCAAAAAGGTATTAGTCGTACATTCCAAAATATTCGTTTATTTAAAGAGCTATCTGTTTTAGATAATGTTAAGGTAGCGAACCATTCACTTGCAAAGCATTCCATGTGGTCTTCTATTTTCCGCTTGCCGAATCATTTTAAAGGTGAGACAGAAATGGAGCATCAATCTATTGAGTTTCTAAAAATCTTTGGCTTAGATGTTTATAAGGATGAAGTTGCGAAAAATTTACCTTATGGGATGCAGCGCCGTCTAGAAATTGCTCGTGCTCTAGCTACGAAACCTAAGCTACTTTTATTAGATGAGCCAGCAGCAGGGATGAACCCACAGGAGACGCATGATTTAATGGAATTAATAGCGTTTATTCGTAAAGAGTTTGGCTTAACAATTCTTCTAATTGAGCATGATATGAGCTTAGTTATGGGAATTTGTGAACGTATATACGTGCTCGATCACGGTCAATTAATCGCTGATGGGACACCAGAAGAAATCCGCAACAATCCAAAGGTAATTGAAGCTTACCTTGGCGAGGAGGTTATCAGCTAATGCTAAAAGTACAAAATATAGATGTATTTTACGATAACATTCAAGCATTAAAGGGCCTCTCTTTAGAAGTAAATGAGGGTGAAATCGTAACGTTAATTGGTGCAAATGGTGCTGGTAAAAGTACATTATTAAAAACATTGTCAGGCTTATTAAAACCAAAGGGTGGCATCATTGAATATGAGGGCTTCTCTATCGCAGGGAAAGCTGCACAGACAATTGTAAAATCAGGAATTTCACATGTTCCAGAGGGGCGCCGTGTTTTTGCAAATATGTCCGTTGAAGAAAACTTAGAGCTTGGAGCATATCTCCGTAACGATAAAGCAGGCATCAAAAAGGATCTAGAGCATGTGTATGAATTATTCCCGCGTCTTTTGGAGCGCCGTAAACAGCAATCAGGTACATTATCTGGTGGTGAGCAACAGATGCTAGCGATGGGTCGAGCATTAATGGCAAGACCAAAATTGTTATTAATGGATGAACCTTCAATGGGGCTTGCGCCACTCATGGTAAAAAATATTTTTAATATTATTGAGCAAGTTAATAAAGAAGGTACAACCGTACTACTTGTTGAGCAAAATGCCAATATGGCTTTATCAGTAGCAAATCGTGCGTACGTACTTGAAACAGGACGTATAGTATTATCGGGCACAGCAAAAGAGCTTCAAGAGAGTGAACAAGTAAAGGCTGCTTATTTAGGTGGTTTATAAAAGATGAGGGCATCTCGGAAGATGAGATGCCTTTTATATTATAGATAGATGTTTGAAAATAACAGATAGCAGTAGCATTCATCATTTATTATTTGGTAATGTGGACAAAAGGAGTGATGTTTTATGAAGTATACAGCACAATATTTTATTGAGAAATTAAATTTAGCAGAGCATCCTGAGGGAGGATATTACATATCCTCGTTTAGAGCAGCTGAGGATATGGCTGTAAGAGATGTACAGAGACCAATTTATACGAGTATTTATTTCTTACTTCGTTCACAGGATATATCGCATTTGCATCGTTTAAAATCGGACGAGCTTTGGTATTATCATGCTGGCAGTCCGCTAACAGTCCATATGATTTTCCCTGATGGTACATATGAGGCGAAGAAGCTTGGATTAGATGTCGAGTCAGGAGAAGTACCACAAATAGCAGTACCGAAAAATACTATATTTGGCTCATCCGTAGAAGATGCAGATGCATTTAGTTTAGTAGGCTGTATGGTTGCACCAGGCTTTGATTTTGAAGACTTCGAATTATTTACACAAGATGAGCTTTTAGAGGACTATCCACAGCACGAGGAAGTTATTAGAAAAATGGCTTACACAACAATTTAAAGGAAGAAAGATAGCTGTTTCAAAGTTAGGTGAGTCGGCTCATAGTGTTGAAAGACAAAATGATCAAGGAAATATTGTTTACCTAGATGAGGATAGTTTTCGTTCCGGGCTACTCGTTTAGCCCAATCGCCATACTTTATTTACAAGCGCCGTCTCAAAATTAGTTGAGACGGCGCTTCCTATTTACCACAAAATAGTTTCAGGATATTTCGCTTTAATTTCGATTTCATGTAACGATTTTTTTGTAGTAATCGCGGCTTCCATGAGTTGTGATTTTAGCATTACATATTCATCGTCTTCTAACATTAATCGGAGAGCAAATGATGCTAAATGAGCTTTACGTTCCTCCGATCTTAGTTGAATATACTCTAAGTTCAAAACATCGATGTACTGTGTTGCATACCGGAATGTTAATGGACTTTTAGTATGGAGCATTCTTAAAAATACTAAGTATTCTTCCTCATTAAGCTCCTGCTCTAAACAATTAGCAACCGCTGCCTGGAATTTACGAATGGCGGCAACATCGATATTCCAATCAGAAGAATCAATTAGCTCCTGATGTAGGCGAATGAAATCGTTTAAAGCGATAGCAGTAAAGATCAGCTCAGGCCAAAGAATCTCTGCTGCGAAATAAGCATTTTTGTGTGGAAAAATTAGTTCATGCTGTAGCAAAACACTTTTATTGAGTCCATTGCTAACAAACTCAAGCTGATGCTCTCCCTGGGCAGCTTGACGTAGATTATAACAAACACTAAGAATGCGAAGGCGCGCTCCTTGATAATCATAATACTTGTTTTCATCACCAGTTATTTTGTAAATAGCATTAATAAGCTCATCTAAATCCCAAAAATCCCCGCTAACACGTGCTCCAGTTAACTGCTCAGTACTGTGAATTGACAGCATAGTTCTATCCCCTTAAACTGCTTTATTTTGGTGTGTATTTAAGTAGTCTAAATAGTTCTGTGCGTTCTTTATCTGTTAAATCGCGCCACTGTCCAACTTTTAAATTGCCAAGCTTAATATTCATAATACGAATGCGTTGTAGACGCTTAACGGAGTAGCCAAGTGCTGAACACATACGACGTATTTGGCGATTTAAACCTTGCTCTAAAATGATTTTAAAGACTTTATCAGATATTTTTTCAACATGACAAGGTAGGGTTGTAGTATCTAAAATATCTACACCCGCTCCCATTTCTTTGATGAATTGCTCCGTAATGGGTTTATCGACTTGCACGATATATTCTTTTTCGTGATGGTTTTCAGCACGTAAAATTTTATTGACGATGTCACCATCATTTGTCAGTAATAATAGCCCTTCTGACTCTTTATCTAGTCGTCCAATATGGAAAATGCGAAGAGGGTGATTGACAAAATCAACGACATTTCCTTTTATATGACGTTCAGTTGTACTTGTAATTCCTACTGGTTTGTTTAAGGCAATATATACGAGCTGTTCTTCTTTCTTTACCTCTTTTCCATCAACACAAACCATATCACCAGCTTCTACTTGACTACCGACTGTAGCAAGTTCACCATTAATTGTTACTTTACCTTCTTCTACCCATTTATCCGCACCGCGACGAGATACGATGCCTGTTTCACTCAAATATTTATTAATGCGCATACTGTTCTCCTATACATTTATATTATTTTTAAGTATACATTATAGTTGGTCACACCGTGAATTCTAGAAGCTTTTCTAGGAAATATAACTCACTCTAGGAAAACAACTTTCGTGGGTCTCCTCGTCGTTCATACTTCATTCCTTGTGCTTTCATACCAACTTACTTCCTTAATCACAAACGAATTTTAATATAAATCTAAAAAAATTTAAAAAAGTTGAAATTATTTTTCGTTTCTGACAATATATTGTGTAAGAGGGTATCTATGAAAATATCGTTATTTCGATAAAAAATGACGATATTTGTAGATTATTTTCTCATCATTTTGTGTAAAGGGGAGAAGTAAAATGGTTTATGCATTTCCAAACACTGAAGGGTCGGTAGTTCAATTCAAAGAGAAATATGAAAATTACATTGGTGGGGAATGGACACCTCCAGTGAAAGGACAATACTTTGACAATGTGACACCTGTTACTGGACAAGTTTTTACACAAGTAGCTCGTTCTACTACTGAGGATATTGAACTTGCACTTGATGCAGCACATGCCGCAAAAGATGCATGGGGGAAAACATCCGCAACAGAGCGTGCAAACATTTTACTTAAAATTGCGGACCGCATAGAACAAAACTTAGAAAAGCTAGCCGTTGCCGAAACATGGGATAACGGAAAAGCGGTACGTGAAACATTAAATGCAGATATCCCTCTTGCAATTGATCATTTCCGTTATTTTGCGGGAGCTTTACGTGCACAAGAAGGCGCAGTAAGCCAAATCGATAATGATACTGTCGCTTATCATTTCCATGAGCCAATTGGGGTAGTAGGTCAAATTATCCCATGGAACTTCCCGTTATTAATGGCTGTTTGGAAGCTAGCACCAGCACTTGCAGCTGGAAACTGTGTGGTGTTAAAACCTGCAGAGCAAACACCAACTTCAATTATGGTGCTCGTTGAATTAATAGAAGATTTATTGCCTTCAGGTGTACTAAATGTTGTCAATGGCTTTGGCTTAGAGGCAGGGAAGCCGCTAGCATCCAATCCACGCATCGGTAAAATTGCCTTTACTGGTGAGACTACGACAGGTCGCTTAATTATGCAATATGCTTCACAAAATCTTATTCCAGTTACATTAGAATTGGGCGGCAAATCGCCAAACATCTTCTTTGAGGATATTATGGACGAAGATGATGCCTTTTTAGATAAAGCAGTAGAGGGCTTTGTATTATTCGCATTAAACCAAGGTGAAGTATGTACATGTCCTTCCCGTGCATTAATTCAAGAATCTATTTACGATAAATTTATGGAGCGCGTCCTACAGCGTGTTGAAGCGATTAAAGTTGGAAATCCACTTGATCCGAATACGATGATGGGTGCGCAAGCTTCAAGTGAGCAAATGGAAAAAATCCTTTCTTACTTAGATATTGGTAAGCAAGAAGGTGCAGAATGTCTAATTGGCGGAGAGAAAAATAATGTAGGATCAGGCTTTGAAAATGGTTACTACATTAAGCCAACTGTCTTCAAAGGACACAATAAAATGCGTATTTTCCAAGAAGAAATTTTCGGGCCGGTTGTTGCTGTAACAACATTTAAAACAAAAGAAGAAGCGTTAGAAATTGCGAATGACACATTATACGGTTTGGGTGCAGGTGTATGGACACGTGATATGAATACAGCCTATCGCTTTGGTCGTGGTATTCAAGCAGGACGTGTTTGGACAAACTGCTACCACGCTTATCCTGCACATGCAGCATTCGGTGGCTATAAAATGTCGGGTGTTGGTCGTGAAAACCATAAGATGATGTTATCTCACTATCAACAAACGAAAAACCTATTAGTTAGCTACAGTGAAAACAAACTTGGTTTCTTCTAATCAATAGGGAGGTGCATGAGCTTGGTCGAGCGAGTTATAGCAACAGAAGAAGCGCTAGCACTAAAAGAATTATTGAAAGAAAAGCATGGTCCTGTTATATTTCATCAATCAGGTGGATGCTGCGACGGCTCTTCGCCAATGTGTTATCCAGAGGGCGACTTACTATTAGGTGATCAAGATGTTTGCCTAGGAGAGATTGGTGGTGCCCCCTTCTATATGCATAAAAATCAATATGACTACTGGAAGCATACACAAATAATCTTGGACGTTGTCGAGGGTAGAGGTGGTATGTTTTCACTTGAAGGCGTTGAAGGGAAACGATTCTTAACAAGATCAAGAGCCTTTTCAACAGAGGAGTTAAAGGAATTAGGTTTAATTTAAAGACTTTAGTGACAGCGGCAAAAAGTATTGCCGCTGTTTTTTTATGTTGATTTATTTGAAAAGTTTATGTGAGGCTATATTGCTGCTTGATAGGGCTTTTCTAAAAAAATGCTGCTGTCGCTTCGTTGACACTACGCTTTCGCGCAAAAAACATTTGCTGCTGTCGCTTCGTTGACACTACGCTTTCGCGCAAAAAACATTTGCTGCTGTCGCTTCGTTAGCACTACGCTAGAAGGAATGAAACCAATCCAACGTTATGATGATGAGCCAAAATGGATGAATCCTTTTTTGTTTAATTACGTAAATATGGAAAAGGAGCGTGTTAAACATGGATTTCGTTATGATTGAAAATCAGTTTACAAATATGGTGGAGGATGTCTCGAAGGCTGTTGGCCGGACAGTGGATCGTAAAATTGTGTTAGCTATAGCTGGCAAATATGTGGCATCTGGAAAACCTTTTGATTCTGTTAAATATAAAGAAGTATTACAAGAAATGAAAAAGCAAACTTC
Organism: Lysinibacillus sp. NPDC096382; assembly: GCF_044762845.1. Lineage (NCBI taxonomy): Bacteria > Bacillati > Bacillota > Bacilli > Caryophanales > Bacillaceae > Lysinibacillus > Lysinibacillus sp. NPDC096382. The sequence goes on along the minus strand of NZ_JBIWFC010000009.1, from coordinate 73,050 downwards.
ATGGACATCTCCGTTAAGAACAACGATAGGTTATAGTATTGCTGCAAATTTATTGGAGCAAGAAGATACAGAACAAGCAGTAAAAAATTTACTGAACAACGTTAATATAATGAAGGAAGCGAAATTTAGAAGTGGGAACTTTAGTTTTATTGGTGCACAGTTTTTAACTGAAGAGGAAAGTGAGAAGCGTGCACATGCACAGGCAGCACGTGCATTATTTGATGCAATCCGTAAACATCATAAGTTTTTAACGTCATACGATGATATTCCTTATGCAGTATTGCTAAGTAGCTCATCTGATGATGTAGAGCTACGTGCGGAAACAATGAATCGTTATTATAAAGAATTACGTACGTATAATTTTAATGCGGGTAATGAGCTTCAATGGCTATCGCAATTACTGACTTTCTTATCAGCTCAATATGATAATAATCTAGTGCCAAGTGTTGTAACAATCCGTGACACACTAAAGAATCAGGATGTAAAGGTCAAGACGATGCATTATCCTTTACTTGGTTTTTTAGCAATCCTTAAAGTGAATCAAGTACAGCTTCAACAGATTGTTGATTTATATAATGAGTTAAAGGATATGAAACTTTTAAAATGGCATCGTGAATTTGTGTTATTTATGGCTATACAAATTGCAATTTATGATATGGCGCAGGTACAACAATCCTTATCAATGACGATCATGTCATCAATTGAATTATTGATTCAAGCACAGCAAGCAGCGATGTTCGCAGCAATGAGTGCAGCAGCTGTAGCATCAAGTTCTTCGTGATAAAATAAAGAAGAACTTGATTTTGGAGGTGCATTTGAAGGATGAAGGAAACAAAGCTTTGGATGAATGGCCAATGGCAGAACGCAAAGGAAACATATGAACTGAGATCGCCCTATAGTGGTGAGGTTATTGCAAAGGTAGCTAAGGCATCAATTTCTGACGTTGAGCAAGCAATTGAAGGTGCACAGGAGGCATTCCAAACATTTAAAAAGACAACAGCCTACGAACGTGCCGAAATATTATATAAAGTGGTTGACATAATGCGCCAGCGGAAAGAGGAATTAGCTGAAATTTTGGCATTAGAGGCAGGTAAGCCAATATCGGCAGGTTTAACTGAAATAGAACGTACAATAGCAACTTATCAATTTGCTGCGGAGGGTGCTAAGCAAGCAAATGGTGAAACGGTACCGATGGATGCTGCACCCGGGGCAGGAGATCGTATCGGCTGGACAAAACGAGAACCTCTAGGTGTAATTTCAGCCATTACACCATTTAATTTTCCATTCAATTTAGTGGCACATAAATTAGGACCTGCTTTTGCAGTTGGAAATACGGTAGTTTTAAAGCCAGCGACGCAAACGCCATTAAGCTCTATCGTGATGGCGGAAATTTTCCAGCAAGCGGGTCTACCTAATGGTGCGCTTCAAATTATTACAGGTAGCGGAGGGGAGCTAAGTGATACACTAGTGACCCACCCACTTGTGAAAAAGGTGACATTCACGGGAAGTGGTAAGGTTGGTTTGGGCATTAAAGAAAAAGTAGGCTTGCGTAAAGTCACTTTAGAGCTTGGTTCCAATGCGGCAGTAATTGTCGAGCCATCGACACCGATTGATAAAATTATTGCGCGTTGTGTCGGTGGTGCTTTTAATTTTGCTGGACAAGTTTGTATCTCTTTACAACGTATTTATGTACACGCATCTATAATTGATGAATTTACACAGGCATTTGTAGCTGAGACAGAAAAATTATTGGTAGGTGATCCACTAGATACAAATACGGATGTTAGTGCAATGATTCATCCAAAAGAAGTTGAACGTATTCGTCAATGGATTGACGAAGCAAAGTCACAAGGTGCGATAGTTGCAACAGGAGGAACATTCACGGAACGTACTTTAACGCCAACTGTTATGACGAATGTGACGTCGGATATGAAAGTTGTTTGCCAGGAAACATTCGCGCCAATCGTCTCAATTGTTTCATATGAAACATTAGACGACGCTATTCGACTAGTGAATGAGTCGGAACTTGGTTTAAATGCTGGCATTTATACGAATGTGTTACCTGATGCATTACGTGCAGCAGATGAAATACAAGCAGGTGCTGTTATTATTAATGATATTCCGACATTTAGGGTCGATAATATGCCATACGGTGGCGTAAAAATGAGTGGCTACGGACGCGAAGGTATTAAGTGGGCAATTGAGGAAATGACAGATATGAAATTTATAACAATGAAAAAATCGTTCTAATTTGCATCAACTCTTTTTCTACGATACGATGGCGAAAGAACATTCATGAAGGGAAGTTGCAAGAACTATGACAAACAACGCAATACCGATGGGTCAGTCACGTACTGTTCAAACGCGTCTCGTATTACCGCCAGATACAAATAATCACAACTCCATTTTTGGTGGAAGAGTGTTAGCTTATATTGATGAAATTGCTGCAATTACGGCAATGAAGCATGCGAAAGGGCATGTAGTTACAGCCTCTATTGATTCAGTCGATTTTTTATCGGCAGCACATGTAGGGGATATTTTAGAAATTGAAAGTATTGTTTCGTCAACTGGACGTTCTTCAATGGAAGTTTACGTTCGGGTTATTTCACGAAACATTGAAACTCGTGAGGAAAAATTAACGACGGAATCCTTTGTAACGATGGTTGCAGTAGATGATGACGGTAAACCTAAGCCAGTTCCTGCAATTTATCCTGAAACAGATGCAGAAAAACGTCTGTTTGAAACCGGCCCTGCAAGACGAGAACATCGTAAGCAAAAGCGGGAATTACCGCATTAAAAGTGAAAAGGGAAATTGACGTATACTGTCAGTTTCCCTTTTTGTGCTTACATTTTTAACTCATTTACCACATTAATCAGTGAATCGGAAGAAGAAGAAACTAGTGTAGCCCCTTGTGACAGTTCAGTAATCAAGTTAGAGATTGTTGAAATATCTCTGGATGTATTTACGTACTGCTGTTGAATTCCAGAAACAGCGTCGGCGATATCATTAAATGATTTAGATAAACTGTTTTGTGTATCTACGCTATGTTGAATCTTTTGATCCACGTTAATAACTGAATTAGACATTGTTGTAATATTACTTTCTGTTTCTTTAATGAGATGAGAAACATTTTGTACAGCATTTTTTGTCTCTTCTGCAAGCTTACGAACTTCCTCTGCTACAACAGCAAAACCTTTACCATGCTCACCTGCACGGGCTGCCTCGATAGAAGCATTCAATGCTAATAAGTTGGTTTGATCGGCAATTCCTGTAACTAGCCCTACAATCTCTGATATTTTTTGAGAAGATGTGCGTAACTGGTTCATCGTAACTTCGAGACTGTTTACACTTTGCAAAATAACTTGTATTAAATCATTTTGATCTTGTAGCTGCTGCTGTCCGCGTCTGGATTTTTCCTGTGTATCAGCAACGAAGGATAAGCCTTGCTTAGTCGCTACTGCGATATCGTCCGTTTGAGAAGAAATGACTAATAAAGAAGCTGCTGTTTCTTCACTAATCCCATTGAGCTCCTCTGCCGTTTTTTGAATGGTAGTGACAAGTGCGTGTTTTGTGTCATCATCAGCTGCTCGAATGCGTTCCTCTTCTTTTTCATAGGCTTCGATTACAAGTTGCTGCTCGAAGTTAATGATTTTGCAGAAGGCATTGATAGCACGTATGGCATCATGTTTCGATAAATCCAACTCATTTGTAAAGCGTGTAAATGTCGTTGTTAATGACTGGAATGAGGCGATATACCACTTTGATTGTAGACCAATTCGAACATGGGTTTCAGCGATTGCCTTCCGTTCATCAATATAAGAGTTGTTAATATGACTTTCGAAAATATCACTCAAGTGCTTATGTAAAGTAACTTTTAAACGATTGATTTGTGACGTTCTGTTTATAATATCTAACAAATCTTGGCTCAAACTAATAGCTGCATAAAATTGATCCACCATTTCAGGAACTAAATCCTTAGCTAAAGGTTGTAGTTGTTTAATGATGGCTAAATCCTCAATTGTTAAATCTAAAAGTTGCAACTGTTTTTGAAGTTTTGGATAGTTTGATACATCCAATTGTACATTGTTTTTATAATTTTCAGGTGCTAATGTAATTGAGTAGCTAGAATCGTTCTTTTTTGTAAACCAACTCATTGTCTTTTGCTCCATTCTTTATAAATGCATAGTAGTATATAAAAAATCGAATTGCTTAGTTTGTTAATTTTTTGGAATATATGGTATTTAGTCTATTCTACTATTTTTTGTCGTAAATTTGGTTAAAATTTTAGTGTATTTCTTTATTTTTTTATAGGCATTATAGACGACCGTCGATTAAAAGTCATGAAATAGACTATTAAAAAGGTAATAGGTAAATTGAATTTGAAATAGGAAACCTGTAAAATACGAACTGTTTAGATTGAACGTAACAATAGTTTTGAGGAGGTATTACATGGAAAAGAAGCGTTTCAAATTTGTTATTCCGGTTATGGTAATTGTAGCGATTGGCTCGGTTTACATGTTAAGAAACTACTATGCTGAAGTACCAGACTTTGATCAGCTATTAATTACTATCTGTGCACCATTAGTATCTGGGGTACTCGCTTACTTTTTATTTCCACAGCAAGGCGAAGATAAAATTGATGATCGTGGTCCTTACTGACAGTGGAAAGGCACCTTAGAAAAATCTTAGGTGCCTTTAGTATGTTGTCCGAGCAAATGCTTTGCGCGGGCTCTTCTCGTCATCGATGACGATGGTCCCGAAGGAATTAAGGTTTAAATAATTTGAACCAGCCTTTAAGCTTAAAGACTGCCAGCATAAATAAAGCGATAAAAATCATAATTCCGAGTACGATAAAGTAGCTAAATCTCCCGTGTAGCTCTGGCATATATTCGAAATTCATTCCATAAACACCGGCAATAAATGTTAGCGGAATAAAGATTGTTGAAACAATTGTTAGGGTCATCATGATGCCATTCATGCGACTAGAGCTCATCGCCATATAGCTATCACGCATATCTGCAGTGAGCTCACGGTTGGATTCGATCATTTCGGTGAGTTTAAGCAGATGATCGTAAATATCTCCGAAATAAGCTCGTTCTGATTTTTTTAGTGAAAATCGGTAAGAGTTAAGGATACGATATAATAGATCACGCATTGGTAATATGGTGCGACGTAGATCAAGCAAATCACTACGGAATTCAAACACAATTTTCATAGCGTTGAGGTTACTTTGATAGGTAAGCTCATCTTCTAGTGCATTTAAATGATCCTCAATCTTATAGACAAGTGGGAAATAGTTATCAACGATTTTATCGATTACCTGGTATGTTAAATATATTGTGCCACGTTCCCAATTCTTTGGCTGTTTTTCTAACATCATTTGTACTCGATCTATCTCCGGTGCTGAATTTTTATGAAATGTGACAATAAATTTATTAGAAACAAAAATGTTTACTTCTTCAGCTGTTAATTCTTCGTTAACTCTTTGGATAACAAAGAAATGGAAATCATCATAAAAATCGAGCTTTGGCCGCTGTAAACGCATTAAACAATCTTCTATAGCAAGTGGGTGAAAATGGAAAAATGTATCTAACAGTAGTTCTTCCTCATCGGTCGGACAATTAAAATCGACCCAGTACCATTCAAATTCGTTTTTGTGTATATCTTCAAGCGGAAAATCCTTTATAAGCTTTTGGTCTTTTGTAATGCCAATTGTACGTATCACAGCATTCACCTCAATTCTGTTAATTATAACTTAACAGGTATATATATCTTCACAACAAACTTTCTTTATAACATATCCAACCACCAAATAAAGTAGTCGCAAAGAATCTAGATGGTTTTGTAAAACCTGCCTGCTGTAATAGTGATAAAATGTCCTCTTCACGCATAAATGAAAGAGAACGTATGGATTTCTCCATTTCCGCTACTTCCGATGGTGTTAGCTTTGTATGCTGTAGCCAATAAGCACGCCATAAATCAAATTGTAGCTCAGTTTCTAAGGAACCTTGCTGCCCATATTTTGAGACCAGGACAAAGGGAGCACCAGGCTTTAAATTATTCGCTATTTCTTTTAATGTTGCAAGCTTCTCTTGATCATTTTGTATAAAGTGAAGTACTAATACACAGCTTGCTGCATCAAACTTCACTGCAGGTAACTGAGTATCCAGTATAGTTCCTTGATATAAAGAAATATTATTAGGTAGAGATTTTAAACGTTCACCAGCGATTTGTAGCATCGCTTCTGACGGATCTATACCAACAAATGACCAATGAGGACTTTTCTCAGCAAGCTGTAAAATCTCATTGCCGCTTCCGGAGCCAACTACTAAAAATTCAGCTGTTTCATGTAACGCAGATTGGTAAAAGGTTTGTGTCAAACGTAGCATTGCATCATAGCTAGGGAGCGTGCGACGAATACCTTTTTCGTATTCGTTTACAAGTTTGTTATTAAATTCCATTGGTTATCACATGCCTTTCAAAAAATTTTAAAATCCAATTTATATTTGAAACTATTTAAGGGATAGGTCCGTAAATAGTAGTACATAAAATAAAAAATTAAATGGAAGGATTGGTATAAATGGAAACTAAATGGTCTAAGGTAATCATACACGCAAGTGCGTTTTTTGCGCCATGGTTAGTACCGATTATATTTTTCTTAATTAGCTCAGATGAAGAGGTAAAAAGTATTTCCGTGCAAGCCTTATTGTTCCAAGTTGTGATGGGGGTATTAATTACAATTTCGGGGATTTTAAGCTTCCTACTTATTGGTATACCGTTCTTAATTGTTTTTGGTATCATGTATTTTATTGCGCCAATTATCGGTATTGTGAAGGCTCTATCTGATGAGCCTTGGCGTTATCCAATAGTTGGTCGATGGGTATAATTTTTATAGACGCAAGTATATGCTAGTTGCATATGCTTGCGTTTTTTCTATAGCTGAAAAGGGTACCTTATAACTAAGAAACTTATTTTTTAGCGGTTGTCCAAACATCCGCTGAAATAAGTTAAGCCTCTGGCGGATGTCAATCGCAAAGGAGGTTAGTAAAGGATGTTAGCCTAAAATCATCGCTTCCATGCGATAACGGCTAACTGACCTGCATCAAGCTGCTGACGCTACGCTTTCGCGCAAAAAACATCCTGCTGGCCTAACCACAAAGCCGATTCCGGACGCAATTATTCCTCGGCATAGGCATAATTGATTTTTTCTAAGTGCGAATTAATTGCAATTATTTTCAAGCGTTTTGTATAATATACTCAAAGAAAGTCAAAGATAGTCAAAGTCAGTGAAGTAAGCGAGGTGTATTCCTAAAATGCGTAATATATCAGACATCATAGAAGGCTACTTAAAGCAAGTGCTTGAATTAGGTGGAGAAGGGCATATTGAAATAAAACGTAGTGAAATCGCAGATAAATTTCAATGCGTGCCCTCACAAATAAATTATGTAATCAATACTAGATTTACTGTCGAACGAGGTTACCTTGTTGAAAGCAAACGTGGTGGTGGTGGATACATTCGAATTTTACGTGTCCGCGCGAATTCACAAATTGATTTGATCGATGATGTCCTCACGCAAATAGAAGGTGGGGCATCGCAAACAATGGCAGAAGATTTAGTGTATCGACTAATTGATGAGCAGGTAATTTCAAAGAGAGAAGCGAAATTAATGTTAGCAGCAGTTGATCGCTCAACTATCGATTTGCAACTCCCGTTACGGGATATCATTCGAGCAAGAATTTTACAAGCGATGCTAACAACGATTAAATATGAACGGCAAAAATAAAAGAGGTGATGGGAATGATATGCGAACATTGTAAGCAGCGTAATGCGACAGTTACCGTAACACAAGTTCAAAATGGTCAAAAAGTAGAGCATCATTATTGTGACGTCTGTGCCTCGCAGTTCCATCCATTTCATGCTGAATTTAAGCAGGAGCCAATATCTATTCAGCAGCTATTATCCAATTGGTTTGGCTCCCCTACATGGCAGCAACAACAAGCGGGTGAAAAACAGCAGGCACCACCACAACCGCAAACATGCCCACAATGTGGATTTACGTATAAACAATTTTTAAAAGAAGGTAAATTTGGATGCCCTAGCTGCTATGACACCTTTAGTGAACACTTACCGAAGCTCTTTAACCGTATACAGGCTGGTCCTCAACATATAGGAAAAATGCCCGGTGCCCGAAACAATGTCTATGTTATCAAAAAGCAAATTGAAGATATTCGTAAACGTATGAAGATCGCTGTAGATGAAGAACAATTTGAAGAGGCCGCAAAGCTTCGTGATGAAGCGAAGGAACTTGAGAAGCAGCTACAATTTGAAGGTGGTGATGTGTCGTGATGATTGAGTCATTTTTAGAGCGTGCTACACCGATATGGATGAGTGTAGAGGACGATTATTCAGATATTGTCATAAGTACACGCATTCGCCTTGCTCGAAATTTAGATGGTTATCGTTTTCCATTAGCCTTTACAGAGGATGAAGCATTAAAGGTGGAACAGGCAGTTACACATGCAATCAAGGATAGTACAGAACTTCGAGAAAATTATTCATATTTTGCTATTAAAGACTTAACGTCTTTACAGCGTCAAATACTTGTGGAAAAGCACTTGATTAGTCCTCAGCTTGCCAAAAAAGAGCGAGTTGGCTCCATGCTCTTATCTGATGAAGAATCAACTAGCATTATGGTGAACGAAGAAGACCATTTACGCATTCAATGTATGACAGCGAGTTTTCAACTTCAAAAGGCATACGAGCAAGCCAATAAAATTGATCGTACCTTAGAGAAAGCTTTGCCTTACGCATTTCGAGATACATTTGGTTATTTAACAAGTTGTCCAACAAATATTGGTACTGGTTTACGAGCATCTGTCATGATGCACCTGCCTGCCCTTACACTTACGGGTCAGATGAATCAAATCATTAATGCGATGACACGATTAGGAATGACGGTAAGAGGAATATATGGGGAGGGTAGTGAAAATATAGGGAATGTTTACCAAGTGTCAAATCAGATTACACTAGGGAAAACAGAGGATGATATTATAGCCGATATCCAAAGTGTCGCTGAAAAAATAATTCAAAAAGAACGACATGCAAGAGGTAAGTTAATGGAAAAAGCAGAGCTTGCCTTAGAAGACCGTGTATACCGCGCTTTAGGGACATTAACACATGCTCGAATTTTAACGAGTGAGGAAGCTGCTACCTGTCTTTCCAATGTTCGTTTAGGAGTAGATTTACGGTTAATTGAAGGTATTAAAGCGACTAAATTAAACGAATGCGTAGTTAGTATGCAACCTGGATTTTTACAGAATTACGCAGGTGACGTTTTGCCACCTACTGAGCGAGATCGCGTACGAGCGGAAATGCTTCGTGAGGCACTATCTCGAGAAAATATGAGTAAGCCTATTATTCGGAGAAAAGGAGAGGATTCATTTGATGTTTAATCGTTTTACACAACGCGCGCAAAAAGTATTACAGCTTGCACAAGAAGAGGCAATTCGTTGGAAACACGAATCAATTGGAACAGAGCATATTCTATTAGGGCTTATCCGTGAAGGTGGCGGTATTGCTGCAAAAGCATTAGAAGCCATTGATATTAGTCCTCAAATGATTGAATCAGGTATTGAAGAGCTTGTAGGGAAAGGTAAAGAAGATGTTGGTCCAATTGTCCACTACACACCTCGTGCTAAAAAGGTAATAGAACTATCAGTCGATGAATCACGTAAATTAGGTCATTCCTATATCGGCACAGAGCATTTACTATTAGCGCTTATTCGTGAAGGTGAAGGTATAGCGGCCCGTGTATTAAATAATGCTGGTGTCGGATTGAATAAGGCTCGTCAGCAAGTGCTATTGTTATTAGGTAATAACGATAATGCTCAATCTGGTCAACAAGCTGCACAGGCTGCCAATACACCTACATTAGATAGCCTTGCGCGTGATTTAACGCAAATTGCTCGTGAAGGCACTTTAGATCCAGTCATTGGTCGAAGCAAGGAAATTACACGTGTTATTGAGGTTCTGTCACGTCGTACAAAAAATAACCCTGTATTAATCGGGGAGCCAGGTGTTGGTAAAACAGCTATTGCTGAAGGCTTGGCACAGCAAATTATTAATAATGAAGTCCCAGAAATTCTTCGTGATAAACGTGTTATGACACTTGATATGGGGACAGTTGTTGCTGGAACAAAATATCGTGGTGAATTTGAGGACCGTTTGAAAAAGGTAATGGATGAAATTCGCCAAGCAGGAAATGTTATTTTATTCATCGATGAATTGCACACATTGATCGGTGCAGGTGGTGCAGAAGGTGCCATAGATGCATCAAATATTTTAAAACCATCTTTAGCACGTGGTGAGCTTCAATGTATTGGTGCAACGACACTAGATGAGTATCGCAAATATATTGAGAAGGATGCGGCATTAGAGCGTCGTTTCCAACCAATTCAAGTTGATGAACCAACTGTAGAAGAAGCGATTCAAATTATTCAAGGCTTACGCGATCGTTATGAAGCACATCACCGTGTGAAAATCACTGATGAAGCAATTGAAGCGGCAGCAAAAATGAGTGATCGATATATTTCTGATCGTTTCTTACCAGATAAGGCGATTGACTTAATCGATGAAGCCGGTTCTAAAGTCCGCTTACGTTCATTCGCAGTGCCACCAAACTTAAAGGCACTTGAAGATAAGCTTGAAAATGTGCGCTCTGAAAAGAATGCAGCTGTCTCAGGTCAAGAATTTGAAAAGGCAGCATCATTAAGAGATACAGAGCAAAAGCTAAAAGATGAAATCGAAACTACAAGAAAAAATTGGAAGGAAGAACAGGGTAAAGCCGAGTCAAAAGTGACAGTGGATGATGTAGCAGCGGTAGTATCTATGTGGACTGGAATTCCAGTTTCGAAAATTGCGTCAGAAGAATCTTCTAAGTTATTACAACTTGAAGAAGAGTTGCACAAACGGGTTGTAGGTCAAGGAGAAGCAGTAGAGGCAATTTCTCGCGCAATACGTCGTGCAAGAGCTGGTTTGAAAGATCCGAAACGACCAATTGGCTCATTTATTTTCTTAGGCCCTACAGGGGTTGGTAAAACAGAGCTTGCAAGAGCACTAGCTGAGGTTATGTTTGGCGATGAGGACGCAATGATTCGCGTTGATATGTCTGAGTACATGGAAAAACATTCGACTTCACGTTTAGTTGGTTCACCTCCAGGCTATGTAGGTTTTGATGATGGCGGTCAACTAACAGAAAAGGTTCGTCGTAAACCGTATTCAGTAGTATTACTAGATGAAATTGAGAAGGCTCATCCAGATGTTTTCAATATCTTACTTCAAGTACTTGAAGATGGCCGTTTAACAGATTCTAAGGGTCGAGTGGTCGATTTCCGCAATATCGTTGTTATTATGACATCAAACGTCGGTGCAGATGCTTTAAAATATCAGAAAAACCTTGGCTTTAATGTAGGTGGTACGGATACGAAGTATAAAGATATGAAGGGTACAATGCTCGAGGAATTGAAAAAAGCATTCCGTCCAGAGTTCTTAAACCGTATCGACGAAATGATTGTCTTCCACTCACTAGAAAAAGAACATTTAAAAGAAATCGTCGCAATGATGGCGAATGCTTTAACAAAACGTCTAAAAGAGCAAGACATTTCCTTAGAGTTAACGGATTCGGCACTCGAGAAAATTGCAGAGGAAGGCTACGATCCTCAATACGGTGCTCGCCCACTACGTCGTTCATTGCAAAAACAAGTAGAAGACCGTTTATCGGAAGAGCTGCTGAAAGGCAATGTAGAGAAGGGTAATCAAGTTATCATTGATTACGTGAATGAAGAGTTTGTTGTGAAGAAAAAAGAGGAAGTTTCTACTTCTAAATAATCTTCAACAGTGGGGGCTTTCGTCCTCCATCTGCCCATTAAATGTTTATTTGAAAAGAACAGCCAGGCTATAGTGCCAAGCTGTTCTTTTTTATCGTCATTTAGAAGAAGACTCCCACCTCTGAAGGTAGTGAGATGAATGCAAATGTGATTCCTTTTTAGAGGGTATTCAAACACCTACTGAAATAGAGGAACTCAGTCTAAGAGTACCACGTCCTGTGGCAACGACTGAGTGACCAACATCACGTTGGCCCAAAGCCCCCGGCGGATGTCACGGATTTTAAAAGGAATAAATTGTGCGGGCACAATTTAAAATCCGGACGAAATTACGCCAAGGCTTAAATTGATGTACAATATATATAAGAACAAATATTCGAGGTGGATGCATTTTGGCGAAGAAAAAAACAAAATTTGTATGCTCAAGCTGCGGCTATGAATCCGCAAAATGGATGGGAAGATGTCCAGGGTGTGGGGAATGGAATAAGATGGTTGAAGAGGTGGAGGTGGTCGCGAAAGGGCCACGTGGTGCATTCCAACATTCTGCTACGGTTACCCAAAAGGCTCTCCCTATTATGCAAATTGAAGCAGCTGAGGAATCACGAGTTGCAACAGAAATGGGTGAGCTTAACCGAGTGTTAGGTGGAGGCATCGTGCCGGGTTCTCTTGTATTAATTGGGGGAGATCCTGGGATTGGGAAGTCGACGTTGTTATTACAAGTATCTGCGTTGCTTTCGAATAAAGGGCATCGTGTGCTTTATATTTCTGGTGAGGAATCCATCCGTCAAACAAAGCTACGTGCAGAACGTTTAGGGGTGGTATCACAGGAGCTGTATATATATTCTGAGACGAATTTAGAGTTTTTAAATCAGACCATTGACGATGTGCAGCCAAAGTTTGTTATTGTCGATTCTATTCAAACTGTTTTTCATCCGGAGGTAACGAGTGCACCTGGTAGTGTATCACAAGTGCGTGAATGTACAGCAGAACTTATGCGAATTGCAAAAACAAAGGGAATTGCAATTTTCTTAGTTGGACATGTAACAAAAGAGGGACAAATTGCAGGGCCACGTATATTGGAGCATATGGTTGATACGGTATTGTATTTTGAAGGAGAACGACATCATAATCACCGTATTTTACGCAGCCAAAAAAACCGTTTTGGCTCTACGAATGAAATTGCTATCTTTGAAATGCTTCGGGGGGGCTTAAAGGAAGTGTTAAACCCGTCTGAGTTGTTCTTACAGGAGCGTTCACAGGGAGCGGCAGGGTCAACAATCGTAGCCTCAATGGAAGGTACACGGCCAATTCTAGTTGAAATTCAGTCACTTGTAACACCAACAAGTTTTAATTATCCAAAACGAATGGCAACAGGTGTCGATCAAAACCGTGTACAACTGCTTATGGCTGTTCTTGAAAAGAGAATGGGCCTCATGTTACAGGCTCAAGATGCATATATTAAAGTTGCTGGCGGCGTGAAACTTGATGAGCCTGCAATTGATTTAGCGGTGTTGACAAGCATCGTTTCAAGTTTTAAGGATCAAGCTGTCAGAGCAACGGACTGCTTGATTGGGGAAGTAGGTTTGACAGGCGAGGTGCGTCGTGTATCTCGTATTGAACAACGTGTGATTGAGGCAGCAAAGCTCGGATTTAAACGGGCCTTCATACCGGCTTCGAATATAGGTGGATGGGATTTCCCGCAAGGTATTGAGATAGTTGGTGTGGAAACGATAAAGGATGCATTGAATGCTTGCTTTAGAGAGCTATAAAGAAGCTTGTGCATGTTGGACAATGTTCTGACATGCACTTTTAATTTATTTCAGCGGGTGTACAAACACCCGCTGAAATAAATTAAAGCCTCCGGCGGATGTCACGGAAATCGGCAAGGAGTTCTTTGTGCATGCACAAAGCCGATTCCGGACGCAATTATGCCGATGCATAATTGATTTGCAAGCTTTTGTAATTCATAGATAGAAGGTAGGAAACTCTAAGGGGGGAAACGGCGTCTAAGATAACGTCTGTGAAAAGGCATCTTTAATGTCCAGCAGATGCTTAAGCATTTCTAATTTGAGTGTGAAGGATTTCAATAATTGATTTTCCTCTTTCATTAGAATCGAAATGGTCGATCACAAGAAGAGATATTAATGATACTTTGATGGGTTCATAAAAGATTTTCTACAGTAAACTATGTATAATTATATATTAAAAATGGGAGGTGACAGTTTATGAAAAAATTTGTTCAAATTGCTTTTTTACTGATTGGAGGAGCATTAGGCCTTGTTTTCTTACCGCCATTATACGAATTGCTTCATTTATCATCTAATCCTTGGCTTGATAATCCCTACGTATCAGTAGCTTTAGGAGCGCTTTTACTGTTTACACTATCGTTTGCCTTTTCAGATTACTTCGTAAGGCTTCTTAGTTGGATGGAAGAGGTGCTATTTAAAGTACCTGTTGGGGATTTATTATTTGGTACACTTGGCCTTATTATCGGGCTAATCGTTGCTTATTTCTTAGGATTTGCAATTGATAGTATGGATTTACCGAAATTTACAAAGGTTTTACCAATAATACTGTCATTTGTGCTCGGCTATTTAGGGTTCCGTGTAGGCTTTAAAAAGCGAGATGAATTAATCCAGCTATTTACGTTACGTGGTAATAATGCGAAGAAAAAATTAACGGAAGGTGTAGAGCCTCAAGAAGCGCGAGGAAGCTATAAACTGTTAGATACTAGTGTTATTATTGATGGTCGTATTGCAGATATTTCTGAAACAGGCTTTATAGAAGGTACTCTAGTTGTACCTCAATTTGTCCTTACTGAGCTTCAGCATATTGCTGATTCTTCGGATACATTAAAGCGTACAAGAGGTCGCCGTGGCTTAGATATTTTGAAGAAATTACAAGATGAACGTATGACGAAGGTACAGATTACTGAAGAGGACTTTGAGGATGTGCAAGAGGTTGATTTAAAACTAGTACGCCTTGCAAAGAAAATGGGGCACGATACACAAATTGTTACGAACGACTTTAACCTGAACAAAGTTTGTGAGCTCCACCACGTTAAAGTGCTGAATATTAATGATTTAGCAAATGCAGTAAAGCCTGTCGTTATTCCAGGTGAGGATATGCAAGTGATGGTCATTAAAGATGGCAAAGAGCATAATCAAGGGGTTGCCTATTTAGATGACGGCACAATGATCGTTGTTGAAGGGGGACGTAGCTATATAGGACAGGCAATTACAGTAACCGTAACGAGTGTTCTTCAAACATCAGCGGGTCGTATGATTTTTGCTAAACCAAAGGATGACTAGGAAGTGGGAAATGTGCAATATGAAGTAGTGTTACCTGCTGCGGGAAGCGGAAAGCGAATGGGTGCAGGGCAAAATAAGTTGTTTTTAAATCTTTTAGAAAAACCAATCCTCATACACACACTAGAGGTTTTTGAACAGGATAGCCAGTGTACAGGTATTTGGCTTGCAGTGAAGCCGGAAGAGCGTATATTTATTCAAGAAATGCTAGAGAGGTATGGAATTACTAAAGTTAAAGGTTTACCTGATGGTGGTGCAGAACGACAGCATTCCGTCCATTCGTGCATGAAAGAAATGAAGCAGGTTGGTATTGTGCTTGTGCATGATGCTGCGCGTCCGTTTATTACGCATGATATTATTGCGAATCTTGTACAAAGTGCGTATAACTTTGGCGCTGCGATTGCGGGTGTTCGTGCGAAGGATACGATGAAAAAAGTGCGCGATGGTGTTATTGAAGAGACTATTGATCGAGAAAGCTTATGGATGATTCAAACCCCACAAGCATTTCAATTTGATTTGATTGTAGAGGCAGAGGATGTAGCTGAGAAGGTAGGCTTCCTTGGCACAGATGAAGCAATGCTTGTTGAGCGTCTCGGACATGAGGTGCATATTGTGGAAAGTAGCTACGAGAATGTAAAGATGACGACGCAAGAGGATTTAGTTTTCGGTGAAGCTATATTGCGTAAACGTGCTTTAAAAAAATTATAATAACAAACTAAAAATCTCATCAGCATTATAATTTGCTGATGAGATTTTACATTTTGCTATATTTTGATGTTAATTCACAGTACTGTTCACTACCGACTCAATTTCCTAGGAAATATGTTAAAATGTGAGGGTATAATATAGAGTAAATATATAAGTGAAGGAAGGTGAATGAGGCTGCCTTATAAGCTGAGTAGAAGCTTTTTAAGTCTGCATATTTTTTGAAGTGAATGAGCTTCAGTTGGTGGATTTTCCTGTTTTATTTATCTTATTAGACAGTTTCAAAATCATATGTTTCGAGTGGGACAAGGATTTGACGTGCATGCATTTGAAGAAGGACGTCCTTTAATTATTGGTGGTATAACAATTCCTCATGAAAAAGGGTTAGTAGGGCATTCCGACGCTGATGTTTTATTGCACACTGTAACAGATGCAGCGTTAGGGGCAATTGGTGAGGGAGATATCGGTCGTCATTTCCCAGATACAGATCCCGCGTTCAAGGATGCTGATTCAGCGAAATTATTAGAGTATATTTGGAATATTGTTGAGGATAAGGGCTATGTTCTAGGTAATGTGGATTGTACGATTATGGCACAGCGTCCGAAAATGGCGCCGTATATTCAACAAATGCAAAATCGTATTGCTGAATTGCTTCATGCAGAGCCTTCTCAAGTGAATGTAAAAGCAACAACAACTGAGCGTTTAGGTTTTACAGGTCGCGAGGAAGGGATTGCTGCGATGGCGACAATCCTATTGATTAAGAAATAAAAGCAGGCTCTAAAGCGCTTTTATTTCCTGTAACAGAGTGGTAAAATGAACAAAGTCAATTTTTTGATCGAAAATTTAGGAGGCTTTTAATTATGGCGAAAGAAGTTCGTGTTCGTTACGCGCCATCCCCTACTGGTTTCTTACATATCGGTGGAGCGCGTACAGCGTTATTTAACTATTTATATGCAAAACATCATAACGGTAAATTCATCGTACGTATTGAGGATACAGATATTGAGCGTAATGTAGAGGGCGGAGAAGCATCTCAGCTAGATAATTTAAAATGGTTAGGTATAGAGTATGATGAGTCGATCGATATTGGTGGACCATATGCACCTTACCGTCAAATGGAACGTCTTGATATTTATAAAGAACACGCTGAGAAGCTACTAGAGCAAGTTTTGGCTTACAAATGCTTCTGTTCTTCTGAGAAATTAGAAGCGTCTCGTGAAGAACAAAAAGCACGAGGTGTTGCAGCTCCAACTTATGATGGTACTTGTCGTCATTTATCAGCAGAGGAAGTTGCGGCTAAAGAAGCTGCTGGTGAACAATATACAATTCGTATGCGCGTACCTGAAAATGTAACATATAAATTTGAAGACTTAGTACGTGGACAAGTAGCGTTTGAGTCAAAAGATATTGGTGACTGGGTTCTTGTAAAAGCGAACGGTATCCCTACGTATAACTATGCGGTAGTGCTAGATGATCACTTTATGGAAATTTCGCATGTATTCCGTGGTGAAGAGCATTTATCGAATACACCAAAACAAATGATGATCTTTGATGCATTCGGCTGGGAATATCCACGCTTTGGTCATATGACATTAATCATTAATGAAAACCGCAAAAAATTATCAAAACGTGATGAATCCATTATTCAATTCGTCACACAATATAAAGATTTAGGCTACTTACCTGAAGCGATGTTCAACTTCTTCGCATTACTTGGTTGGTCTCCTGAAGGAGAAGAAGAGATTTTCTCAAAAGAGGAATTTATTAAAATCTTTGATGAAAAACGTCTTTCAAAATCACCATCTATGTTTGATAAACAAAAGCTTACTTGGATGAATAACCAATACATTAAAAAATTATCTTTAGAAGAAGTAGTGGTATTATCTTTACCGCACTTACAAAAAGCTGGTTTATTACCAGAAGAGTTAACAGAAGAAGAACGTGCATGGGCTACAGATTTAATCGCACTTTATCATGATCAAATGAGCTTTGGTGCTGAAATTGTAGAACTATCTCGCCTATTCTTTAACGATCATATTGAATATGATGAAGAAGCAAAAGCAGTTTTAGCAGGTGAGCAAGTACCTGAGGTAATGGCTGCATTTAAAGCACAACTTGAAGGTTTAGAAGAATTTACGCCTGAAGCTGTCAAAGCGGCTATTAAAGCTGTTCAAAAAGAAACAGGTCACAAAGGTAAAAATCTATTTATGCCAATCCGTGTCGTAACAACAGGTGAAACGCATGGTCCAGAACTACCTAACGCGATTTGCTTAATTGGCAAACAGAAAACAATTGGCCGTGTAGAAAAATTTGCACAATAAGTAGAAATTGATTGACAATTTATTAGTTCGTTGTAAAATGTATTTACATTGAGAAAGCGTTGATAAGGAGAAGTAAGTGGCGCATGCTCCAAAGAGAGGACCATCACCGGCTGCAAGTGGTCTGAGCCTAGGCAAAACTGAAATGCACCTTTGAGCATAAAGCTGAACAACTAGTAGGCTTTATCGATTCGTTCCCGTTACAGAACGTCCAGAGTGGAAGGCATACGCCTTCAATCAGAGTGGAACCGCGCAAATTTAGCGTCTCTGTCATTCCTTTTTGGGATGATAGGGGCGCTTTTTTATTTTCTGGACAGGTGACTTGAAGCGCTGGATGCGCCGGATTCTACTTCACTGACTCTGCGGTGAGATCAACGTCAGCTATAATATTTCAATGGCCAGGGATGCAAGTGGTTGTGTGGAATTAAAGCAGATCAAAACGAAAAGGGGGAGCTTTTGTGTTTAAAAGAATGAAGGAAGATGTAGAAACAATTTTTGAGAATGATCCAGCGGCGCGTAGTGTATTCGAAGTTATATTAACATACTCAGGTTTGCACGCTACTTGGTCACATCGAGTTGCCCATTGGTTCTTTAAAAAGCGGTTTTATTTTATAGCCCGTGCCATTTCACAAATTAGTCGCTTCTTTACTGGAATTGAAATTCATCCTGGAGCGAAAATCGGTCGACGTTTCTTTATTGACCATGGGATGGGCGTTGTAATTGGTGAAACATGTGAGATTGGTGATAATGTAACGTTGTATCAAGGTGTAACTTTAGGTGGTACAGGAAAAGAAAAGGGGAAACGCCATCCGACGTTAGAGGATAATGTACTAGTTGCGACAGGTGCAAAAGTGTTAGGTTCTATTACAATTGGCGAAAATAGTAAAATTGGTGCAGGTTCAGTTGTCTTAAAAGAAGTGCCGCCAAATGCTACAGTTGTCGGCATTCCTGGTAAAATAGTGATTAAGGATGGAGTTCGTCTAGAGAAAAAACTAGACCACCAAAATATACCTGACCCTGTAGAAGAACGTTGTCAAGCTTTCGAGAAGCAGATTGCAGCATTGAATCAGGAAATCGAACGCTTACAAAAGGAGAGAGAAACACAATGAGTATTCAAATTTTCAACTCATTAACACGACAAAAGGAAACTTTCGTGCCGTTGGAAGAAGGCAAAGTAAAAATGTACGTTTGCGGTCCGACAGTTTATAACTACATTCATATTGGAAATTCACGTCCTGTAATTGTCTACGATACAGTACGTCGTTATTTCCAATACAAAGGCTATGATGTAAAATTTGTTTCAAATTTTACAGATGTGGACGACAAAATTATTAAGGCTGCAAATGAACTTGGAGAAGAAGTTCATGAATTAACGGAGCGCTTTATTGCCGCATACTTTGAAGATGTTTCAGCGCTAGGTTGTAAGAAAGCAGATGTACATCCGCGTGTAACAGAGCATATGGATGATATCATTCAATTTATTCAAGTTTTAGTCGATAAGGGTTATGCTTATGAATCAGCTGGTGATGTCTATTACCGAACTCGAAAATTTAATGGTTACGGTAAATTATCTCACCAATCGGTGGATGATTTAAAAATTGGTGCTCGTATAGAAGCAGGCGAGAAAAAAGATGATGCGTTAGATTTCGCTCTATGGAAAGCTGTAAAGCCAGGTGAAATTTACTGGGAAAGTCCTTGGGGCAAAGGACGTCCGGGTTGGCATATTGAGTGCTCCGTAATGGCACGTGAGCATTTAGGAGATACTATTGATATTCATGCTGGTGGGCAAGATTTAACATTCCCGCATCATGAAAATGAAATTGCACAATCTGAAGCTCATAATGATAAAACATTTGCGCGTTACTGGATGCACAATGGGTATATTAATATTGATAATGAAAAAATGTCCAAATCCCTTGGTAATTTTATACTCGTTAATGATATTCGTAAACAAATCGACCCACAAGTTTTACGCTTCTTTATGCTTTCTGTGCATTATCGTCATCCGATTAACTTTGCGAAGGATTTAGTAGATGCAGCCGCAAATGGGTTAGAACGAATTCGTACTGCCTACAACAATGTGAAACACCGTTTAACAGCAACTGCGAACTTAGGTGATCACTCAGCAGAATGGCTTGGAAAAATTGCTGAACAAAAAGCTCACTTTGAAGAAGCGATGGATGATGACTTTAATACAGCCAATGCCATTTCTGTATTATTCGAATTAGCGCGTATCGCAAATATTTATCTAAATGAAACGAATACTGATGAAAAAGTATTAGTAAGTTTTACTGAAACTTTTGAGGTGTTAGGTGACGTCTTAGGTATTGAATTTGCAAAAGAAGAAGAGCTATTAGACGAAGAAATTGAAGCACTGTTACAGGAACGTGTAGATGCACGTAAAAATCGTGATTTTGCTCGTTCGGATGAAATTCGTGACCATTTGCAAGCGCAAGGTATCATTTTAGAAGATACGCGACAAGGAACTAGATGGAAACGAGGGTAAGTAACTTGGATAAACTCCGCAACGAAGATGTTAAGCAATTGAATGCATTAGCGTTAGCCTATATGGGAGACGCAGTTTTAGAACAAAAGATACGAGAGCATTTACTACGTGCTGGCCGTGTCAAACCTAACACACTTCATAGAGAAGCAACACGTTACGTATCAGCGAAAGCACAATCTATGATTGTACATCGAATGATGGATGAAGGCTTTTTAACAGAGGAGGAGTTGGCTGTGTTCCGTCGTGGACGCAATGCCAAATCCGGCTCTGTGCCCAAAAATACAGATGTTCAAACATACCGTAATAGTTCAGGCTTTGAGGCTGTGCTTGGTAGTTTGTATTTATTAAATGAATTAGAACGCGTTTATGCAATCATTGCATACGCTATTCAAATTATCGAGGAATCAAAAGGAGTGTCGAATTAATGGCAGAGCAAAATGGTGAAATTATTGCCGGTAAAAACCCAGTGTTAGAAGCACTTCGTTCAGGCCGCGATATGAATAAAGTATGGATTGCAGAAGGTGTGAAAAAATCAGGTGTTAATGAACTTCTAGATTTAGCACGAGAACGTGGCATCATCGTTCAATTTGTCCCGAAAAAAAAGGTGGATCAATTATCAGATGCCAATCACCAAGGAATAGTTGCCTCTGTTGCAGCATATAGATATGCAGAGCTAGAGGATTTATTTGCTGTAGCGGCAAAAAAACAAGAAGATCCATTCTTTTTAATTTTAGATGAGCTAGAAGACCCTCATAATCTAGGCTCTATTATGCGAACTGCTGATGCGATAGGTGCGCATGGTATTATTATTCCGAAGCGCCGTTCTGTGAGTTTGACAGCTGTAGTGGCAAAGTCATCAACGGGAGCAATTGAGCATGTACCTGTCGTGCGTGTTAATAACCTAGCGCAGACGGTAGATGAGCTGAAAGAGCGAGGAGTTTGGATTGCGGGTACAGATGCAAAAGGTTCTGCAGACTATCGTAAAATGGATGCAACATTGCCACTTGCGATTATTATTGGTAGTGAAGGTAAAGGGATGGGCCGCTTATTAAAAGAGAAATGTGACTTTTTATATCATTTACCGATGATTGGGCATGTCACATCACTAAATGCATCAGTAGCTGCTGCACTTTTAATGTACGAAGTGTATCGTAAACGTCAAGAAGCGAATGATTGACGATGAACAACATTTTGCTTGTTGACGGCTATAATATGATAGGAGCTTGGAAAGAGCTTCGACCATTACGTGATACTAATTTTGAAGATGCCCGTAGGAGATTAATTGAGCTTATGGCTGAGTATAAGGCAGCTATAGGGTGGCGCGTAATTATAGTTTTTGACGCACATCTTGTATCGGGTGTGGAGCAAACTTATTTAGAAAATGATGTCGAAGTCATTTATACACGGAAAAACGAAACAGCAGATGAACGTATCGAAAAAATGACACACGAACTAAAAGCTAGAAATGTACAGATTCACGTAGCAACCTCTGATATGGCAGAGCAAAATGTTATTTTTGGTAATGGTGCTCTCCGAAAGTCGGCGAGAGAGCTAGAAATTGAGATGGGTATTATCCAACATAAAATTTCTCATGATGTGAAACAAAAACAGGATAGCAAGCCGCCTTCTCGCATAGCACTAAAGCCTGATGTTGCTTTGGCCTTCGAAAAATGGCGGCGTGGTTTGAAATGATTGATTGACTCGTATTTTCCAATTCCGTTATACTGTTCCTAATTATCTGTTGTGGCTGAGGTGATACCATGTTTAAAAATAGTATTGTACAAGTGACACAAGATTTTGAACGATTCAATGATGAAGAACTTATTGAAATGGTGCATCAAGGTAATACAGATGCGTTGGATTATTTAATTACGAAATACCGTTTGTTAGTGAGAGCGAAGGCTAGATCTTATTTTTTAATTGGTGCAGATAAAGAAGACATTGTGCAAGAGGGCATGATTGGTTTGTATAAAGCTATTCGTGATTTTAAGGGAGATAAGCTTGCTTCTTTTCGAGCTTTTGCTGAATTATGTATTACGAGACAAATTATTACGGCTATTAAAACAGCTACAAGACAAAAGCATATACCACTAAATTCTTATGTTTCTTTGGACAAGCCTATTTTTGATGAAGAGTCAGACCGTACATTAATGGATGTGTTAACCGGTGCTATTATGGATGATCCGGAAGAATTAATGATTCATAGAGAAGAGTTTGGCTACTTAGAAGAAAAGATGGGTGAGATTTTAAGTGAATTAGAGCTACAAGTGTTAGCGCTTTACTTAGACGGGCAATCTTACCATGAAATTTCTGAGAAATTAAATCGCCATGTGAAGTCTATTGACAATGCTTTGCAACGAGTAAAGCGTAAATTAGAGCGACATTTAGTTCTTGAAGAAATGTCTTAGCGGTTGTATGCCTTTATTGACATTGACAAATATAGGTGTTAGTCTTGAAAAGACAAAGTGCCGAAAAGGTGATTATATGGCAAAAAAAGTCGTTCTAAATTGCGAAAAATGCGGATCGAGAAATTATACGTTTCCAGCTAAGGTAGATACAACTGTACGCCTCGAATTAAAGAAATTTTGCTCGCATTGCAATGAACATACAGTGCATAAACAAACGCTATAAAATAATTTGTAAATAGACAGATATGATTGATTCGGAGGTTAGGCTAGAATGGGCAAGATTAAAGGCTTTTTCAGCAATGTAATGTCGGAAATGCGCAAAACAAGCTGGCCAAAAAGTAAAGAACTGACGAAATATACAGTCGTTGTAATTTCAACTGTTGTAATTATGGCTTTATTTTTTGTGTTAGTAGACTTAGGTATTTCATCATTATTCCGCTGGTACTTAGAGTTATAATTTAGTAAATAGCATGTTAATACTTCTGAAATAGCCCGTCATTACAATAAACGGGTTTTTTCGTTTGTTTTATCTTCGTTGAAGATAAAACATCTGGCGGATGTCGTGGATTTTTAAAGGAATGAATATAAGGATGTTAGCCTAAAGTCTTCGCGTCCTGCGAAAACGGCTAACTGACCTGCATCCTGCAGGCCTGGGCACAATTGAAAATCCGGACGCATTGTTTATCTGCGCGAAAGTGAAGCGTCAGCTACAATTACGCCAAGGCGAAATTGAAGAAGTGAACAGCAATAAAATATTCTCAATAGGATTAGTATGCTACTAGGGATAGTATGAGGGTAGCGATAGATGACTATGCTAGATTTGGTATATATCATCAGGCTTTCGCTAGCTGTTAGCGAAAGCTATGTTTTTCTAATGAGCAGTTTGTGAAAAGAGTAAAGAATGCACTTAGCATATCGTGAATCATTTTCACTCTTATTTGTAAGGGAGGGACGGACGAGGAGTCCTAGTAGTTATGGAGAAAAATTGGTATGTTGTTCATACGTATTCAGGGTATGAAAACCGCGTAAAAGCAAACCTAGAGAAACGTGTAGAAACAATGGGTATGCAGGATAAGATTTTCCGTGTTATTGTACCTGAACATGAAGAAACAGAAATGAAGGATGGGAAAAAGCGTACTATGATGCGTAAAGTTTTCCCTGGTTATGTTTTAGTAGAGCTAATTATGACAGATGATTCATGGTATGTTGTACGTAATACACCAGGTGTAACTGGCTTTATCGGTTCATCTGGTGGTGGTGCAAAACCGACACCTTTATTACCTGAAGAAGCGGATCGTCTACTTCAACAAATGGGAATGACTGACAAAATTGTCGAGATTGATATTTCTGTTGGAGAAGCAGTAGAAGTATTGGAAGGGCCTTTTGCTCACTTCCAAGGACGTGTTGAAGAAATTGACACTGAAAAAGGAAAAGTGAAAGTTTCTGTCGATATGTTTGGTCGCGAAACAATTATGGAACTAGATTTTGAGCAAATACAAAAAATGTAGTTCTAGTAACTAAAGTACATATGTCTAAGACGTATGTCGCAGATTTTGTTAATTACTACTTGCTTAAAAAAATTAAAAGTGGTATCATTTCTAGGTCAGACTGTCATACTTTGGTTTGACGTCTGCAATGATAATTTTAATGTTATCGGCAATTAGCTGACAGACAGATATTGAGTGGGAGGGGCAACCCAATTACCACATCACGGACTTAAGGAGGTGTGTCTCGTGGCTAAAAAAGTTATTAAAGTTGTTAAACTTCAAATCCCTGCTGGTAAAGCAAACCCAGCTCCACCGGTTGGTCCTGCATTAGGTCAAGCAGGTGTGAACATCATGGGATTCTGTAAAGAATTCAACGCGCGTACTGCAGATCAAGCTGGTCTTATCATTCCAGTTGAAATTTCAGTATTCGAGGACCGTTCATTCACTTTCATTACAAAAACTCCACCTGCAGCAGTACTGCTTAAAGTAGCAGCTGGTATCCAATCTGGATCTGGTGAACCAAATCGTAAAAAAGTGGCAACGGTTAAACGTGATAAAGTTCGCGAAATCGCTGAAACTAAAATGCCAGACCTTAACGCTGCTTCAGTAGAAGCTGCAATGTTAATGGTTGAAGGTACTGCACGAAGCATGGGTATTGTTATCGAAGACTAATCCCATTACTTGATGATGTATTTGTTTTTTGGAAGGTTGCGGAGTTTCTTTGTGAACGCGCAACCTTTATTCGTGGGAGGTAAAATCCGCTATAACCACAATCAAGGAGGAATTATATAATGGCTAAAAAAGGTAAAAAACTGCAAGATGCAGCAAAATTAATCGACCGTAACGCATTATACGGCGCTCAAGAAGCAATCGAACTTGCTCAAAAAACTAGCACAGTGAACTTCGACGCTACTGTAGAAGTTGCTTTCCGTCTAGGAATCGATACTCGTAAAAACGACCAACAAATCCGTGGTGCAGTAGTGTTACCAAACGGTACTGGTAAAACTCAACGCGTATTAGTATTCGCTAAAGGTGAAAAACTTAAAGAAGCTGAAGCTGCTGGTGCCGACTATGTAGGCGATGCAGAATACATCCAAAAAATCCAACAAGGTTGGTTTGATTTCGATGTAATCGTTGCAACTCCTGACATGATGGGCGAAGTTGGTAAACTTGGTCGCGTATTAGGACCTAAAGGTTTAATGCCAAACCCTAAAACTGGTACAGTTACTTTCGATGTAACAAAAGCTATCAACGAAATTAAAGCTGGTAAAGTAGAATACCGTGCTGATAAAGCTGGTATCATCCACGCACCTATCGGTAAAGTTTCTTTCTCTACAGAAAAATTAGTAGAAAACTTCTTAACTGTATTTGATGTAGTGCAAAAAGCTAAACCTGCTGCAGCTAAAGGTACTTACATGAAATCTGTAAACGTTACAACTACAATGGGTCCAGCTCTTAAAGTTGACGCTTCAAGTGTAGTAGTAAAATAATTAAAGTTTTTATGTAAATCTGTTGACGGCGCTGTCTATCTATGATAAGATGGTTGCTGTTGTGAATCATCCATTTGTACCGTAGACAGTAGGAGTGACTTGTCACTTAATGATCCTACCGAGGACAGCGGAATTCGGAATCTTATTTTAAAGATGATGACTTTCAGCCTCTGTGTCTATGTGACCCAGAGGCTTTTCTTTTGTCGGTATAAATGACCCATTCTAATAGGAGGTGTCATCATGAGCAAAGTTATCGAAAACAAACAAGCACAAGTTCAAGAGATTACTGAGAAATTCCAAAACGCTGCTTCCGTAGTAGTTGTGGATTACCGTGGTCTTAACGTTGCGCAAGTAACTGAACTTCGTAAACAACTTCGTGAAGCTGGCGTTGAGTTCAAAGTTTACAAAAACACTTTAACACGTCGTGCTACTGAAGCTGTTGGTCTTGAAGGAATCAATGACGTATTAGTTGGTCCTAACGCAATTGCGTTCTCAAATGAAGATGTTGTAGCTCCTGCTAAAATCATCAACGAGTTCGCTAAGAAAAACGAAGCTTTAGAAATTAAAGCGGGTATTATTGAAGGTACAATCTCATCTGTTGAAGATGTTAAAGCACTTGCAGAACTTCCATCACGCGAAGGTCTTCTTTCTATGCTTTTATCTGTACTTCAAGCTCCAGTGCGCAACTTCGCACTTGCAACAAAAGCTGTTGCAGAACAAAAAGAAGAACAAGGCGCGTAATATACGCACTGTAACTTCCGCGGCCTGACCGCAACAATAAAACATTATCCAATTAGGAGGAAATTATAATGAATAAAGAGCAAATCTTAGAAGCTATCAAAGCTATGACAGTTCTTGAATTAAACGATTTAGTAAAAGCTATCGAAGAAGAATTCGGTGTAACAGCTGCTGCTCCTGTAGCAGTAGTAGGTGCTGCTGCTGGCGCTGCTGAAGAAAAAACTGAGTTTGACGTAGTATTAGCATCTGCTGGTGCAGAAAAAATCAAAGTAATTAAAGTGGTTCGTGAAATCACTGGTTTAGGTCTTAAAGAAGCTAAAGAAGTAGTAGATAACGCTCCTAAAGCTCTTAAAGAAGGCGTTTCTAAAGATGAAGCTGAACAAATCAAAGCTAAACTTGAAGAAGTTGGCGCATCTGTAGAAGTTAAGTAATCTCGCATTACTTTTAAACAAAAGGGAAGCTCGTCATTGTGGCGAGCTTTTTTCTTCATTCTGAGGAGGCGTGGAAATGTCAGATCACTATTATACGAGTAAGCCTCAAACCGAGAGTAAACCTCGTCACTGGACATTCAAGTTGTTAGGGCATACGTTTTCCTTTGAAACGGATGCAGGTGTATTTAGTAAAAGCGAAGTAGATTTTGGATCCCGTGTTTTAATAGATGCTTTTCAAATGCCTGATATTGATGGTGCGATTTTTGATGTGGGGTGTGGGTACGGACCAATCGGATTATCGATTGCCAAAACAAACCCAGACCGTACCGTTCTTATGATGGATATCAATGAACGTGCTGTTGCACTCTCACAAAAAAATGCGCAAGTAAACGGTGTTCAAAATGTACGGATATTTGTGAGTGACGGACTATCGATGGTTGACAATAATGTAAACGCCGCAGCTATTTTAACCAATCCTCCAATTCGCGCAGGAAAGGAAACAATTTTCCGCTTTTACGATGGAGCTTATGATAAGTTAGTGTCATCTGGTGAGCTGTGGGTAGTAATACAGAAGAAGCAAGGTGCACCATCAACGGTAAGTTACTTGGAAGAAAAATTTTCTGAAGTCGATGTTGTGGAGAAGAAAAAAGGGTACTGGATAGTACGCGCGAAAAAATAAGTGAAATATGCATAAATTATTGACTTGACAAATCGGCTATGATAACATGATACAATGCAAAAATATTATTTTGAGGTCGTATGCCCTTTTTGAATATGATTGTTATAATGTGGGTATACTTGCCAAGATAAGTTTAGTTAACCGAAAATGAGATCTTTTTGAAGACTCGTTTTCTTTTTGTCTTTCGAAATCATACACTATTTGTATGATTTTGCAAAGACCTAATATCGCTTTATTGAGGGGTGAATGAGTTGACAGGTCAACTAGTTCAGTATGGACAACACCGCCAGCGTAGAAGCTTTGCGCGTATTAACGAGGTGCTTGAGCTTCCAAATCTGATTGAGATTCAAACGGCGTCTTACGAGTGGTTCCTTGAAGAAGGTTTACGTGAAATGTTCCGTGACATTTCGCCGATCGAGGACTTTACAGGCAATCTTTCATTAGAATTCATCGATTATTCATTAGGAGATCCTAAGTATGATGTTGATGAGTGTAAAGAGCGAGATGTTACTTACGCAGCTCCATTACGTGTGAAAGTACGTCTTTACAACAAAGAAACAGACGAAGTGAAAGAACAGGATGTCTTCATGGGTGACTTCCCATTAATGACAGAGACAGGTACGTTCATTATCAATGGTGCTGAACGTGTTATCGTTTCACAATTAGTTCGTTCGCCAAGTGTGTATTTCCATGATAAAACTGATAAAAACGGTAAGAAAGGTTTCGGAGCGACAGTTATTCCGAACCGTGGTGCATGGTTAGAATATGAAACTGACGCGAAAGATGTAGTATACGTGCGTATTGATCGTACTCGTAAGCTACCAGTAACAGTGTTACTTCGTGCATTAGGCTTCGGTTCAGACCAAGAAATTATCGATATTATCGGTGATAACGAGTATTTACGTAATACGTTAGAAAAAGATAACTCTGAAAGTACTGAAAAAGCACTTTTAGAAATCTATGAACGTTTGCGTCCAGGTGAGCCACCAACAGTTGAAAGTGCGAAGAGTTTATTATACTCTCGTTTCTTCGATGCAAAACGCTATGATTTAGCGAATGTTGGTCGCTACAAAATGAATAAAAAGCTTCATATCAAAAATCGTTTATTTAACCAAACGATTGCTGAAACGCTTGTAGACCCAGAAACAGGCGAAATTTTAGTAGAGAAGGGTACAGTTCTTGATCGTCGTACTTTAGATAAAATCTTACCGTATTTAGAAGATTCATCAAAAGGAATCGGTTACCGCACTTTATCACAAGTTGGCGGGGTACTTGAAGACGATGTAACAATCCAGTCTATTAAAATTTATGCACCAAAAGATGAAGCGCAAAAAGAAATCAATATTATTGGTAATGCGTACATCGATGAAGAAGTGAAGAATATTACGCCGGCTGACGTATTATCTTCAGTAGGTTATTTCTTCAACTTACTTTACCAAGTAGGGGCAACAGATGATATCGACCACTTAGGTAACCGTCGTCTACGCTCTGTTGGTGAGCTTTTACAAAACCAATTCCGTATCGGTTTATCCCGTATGGAACGTGTAGTGCGTGAGCGTATGTCTATTAACGATACAGCTGCGATCGTACCACAGCAATTAATTAATATTCGTCCGGTAATTGCGTCAATTAAAGAGTTCTTTGGTAGCTCTCAATTATCACAATTCATGGACCAAACAAACCCATTGGCAGAGTTAACGCATAAGCGTCGTCTATCTGCATTAGGACCTGGTGGTTTAACACGTGAGCGTGCTGGTTTCGAAGTACGTGACGTTCACTATTCTCACTATGGTCGTATGTGTCCAATCGAGACACCAGAGGGTCCAAACATTGGTTTAATTAACTCACTATCTTCATTTGCCAAAGTAAATAAATTCGGATTCATTGAAACACCTTATCGTCGTATTGACCATGAAACAGGTCAAGTAACGGATCAAATTGATTACTTAACAGCTGATGAAGAAGATAACTACTATGTAGCACAAGCGAACTCACTATTAAATCCTGATGGTACATTTGCTAAAGACGAAGTAGTAGGTCGTTTCCGTGGGGACAATACAGTATTTAATAAATCGCAAATGGACTACATGGACGTATCTCCTAAACAAGTAGTGTCAGCTGCGACTGCATGTATCCCGTTCTTAGAAAACGATGACTCGAACCGTGCACTTATGGGTGCCAACATGCAACGTCAAGCAGTTCCTCTTCTTAACCCAGAAGCTCCATTCGTTGGTACTGGTATGGAACACGTTGATGCGCGTGACTCAGGTGCGGCTGTAGTAGCGAAATATGATGGTATTGTTGAGCACGTTGAAGCTCGCTCTATCCATGTTCGCCGCATTGAAGTCGTTGACGGTAAAGAGGTAAAAGGCGATTTAACAAAATATAAATTACAAAAATTCATTCGTTCTAACCAAGGTACTTCATACAACCAACGTCCACTTGTAAAAGTTGGCGAACGTGTGAAACCTCGTGACATTTTAGCAGATGGTCCATCTATGGAAAATGGTGAACTTGCTCTTGGTCGTAACGTACTTGTTGCGTTCATGACTTGGAACGGCTTTAACTATGAGGATGCTGTTATCATGAGCGAACGCCTTGTAAAAGACGATGTTTATACATCTGTTCATATTGAAGAATATGAATCAGAGTCTCGTGATACAAAATTAGGACCGGAAGAAATCACTCGTGATATTCCAAACGTTGGGGAAGATGCGCTTCGTAACTTAGACGAACGCGGTATTATCCGCATCGGTGCAGAAGTACGTGATGGTGACATTCTTGTAGGTAAAGTAACACCTAAAGGGGTTACAGAATTAACTGCTGAAGAACGTTTATTACATGCTATCTTCGGTGAAAAAGCTCGTGAAGTTCGTGATACTTCATTACGTGTACCACATGGTGCTGGCGGTATTATTCTTGACGTTAAAGTATTTAACCGTGAAGATGGCGATGAATTACCACCGGGTGTTAACCAATTAGTTCGTGCTTATATTGTTCAAAAACGTAAAATTCGCGTAGGGGACAAAATGGCCGGACGTCACGGTAACAAAGGGGTTATCTCTCGTATCTTACCGGAAGAGGATATGCCATTCATGCCAGACGGTACTCCTGTTGATATCATGTTAAACCCACTTGGTGTACCTTCTCGTATGAACATCGGACAAGTTTTAGAACTACACTTAGGTATGGCTTCTCGTTACTTAGGCGTTCATATGGCAACTCCAGTATTTGATGGTGCCAACGAGGAAGATGTTTGGGAAACAATGGAAGAAGCAGGCATGAACCGTGATGGTAAAACAATCCTGTATGATGGACGTTCAGGTGAACCATTCGATAACCGTGTATCAGTTGGTGTCATGTACATGATCAAACTTGCTCACATGGTTGATGATAAACTTCACGCTCGTTCAACAGGTCCTTATTCACTTGTTACTCAACAGCCGCTTGGTGGTAAAGCACAGTTCGGTGGACAACGTTTTGGTGAGATGGAAGTATGGGCACTTGAAGCATACGGTGCTGCTTACACACTTCAAGAAATCTTAACAGTTAAATCTGATGACGTTGTTGGTCGTGTAAAAACATACGAAGCAATCGTTAAAGGTGAAAGTGTACCAGAGCCAGGCGTTCCTGAATCATTCAAAGTATTGATTAAGGAACTTCAATCTCTTGGTATGGATGTGAAAATGTTAACAGTTAATGATGAAGAGGTAGAGCTTCGCGACTTAGACGAAGAAGAAGATCTTCAACCAGCTGACGCACTTAACATTGCACCACAGCAAGAAAAAGAAGAAGAGCCAGTAGAGTCTTTTGAATAATGGAAAACGTTAGTTCACAACTTTGTGAACACGATCAAAGTTATTTTTCAAATTAGTCGGGCAGGATTTAACGCCCTGTCCGGCTTTTTCTTTTAACTTCTTTCAGCAGAAGTCCAAATGTCTGTAGCTGACGCTTCGCTTTCGCTACAAAAAACACTTGCTGAAAGAAGTGAAAGCCTCCGGCGGATGTCACGGAATCGGAAAGGAATTCTTTGTGGAAACACAAAGCCGATTCCGGACACAATTATGCCGAGGCATAATTGATTAAATCATTCTATTTTTAATCTTTTGCTAAAGAGACATGATTCTTGCAAACGATTATCGAGCTGCGTAAAAGAGTCTTTATAAAGACCTATACTAGAGGGAGGTAGGCTCCTTGATAGACGTTAATGAATTTGAATATATGAAAATCGGTTTAGCTTCTCCTGACAAGATTCGTTCTTGGTCATACGGTGAAGTCAAAAAACCTGAAACAATCAACTATCGTACTTTAAAACCAGAAAAAGATGGTTTATTCTGTGAGCGTATTTTTGGTCCAACTAAGGACTGGGAGTGTCATTGTGGTAAATACAAACGTGTACGCTATAAAGGCGTAGTTTGTGATCGTTGTGGAGTTGAAGTAACACGCGCTAAAGTTCGTCGTGAACGTATGGGCCACATCGAATTAGCAGCACCGGTATCTCATATCTGGTACTTCAAAGGTATTCCTAGCCGTATGGGACTTATTTTAGATATGTCCCCACGTGCACTAGAAGAAGTAATTTACTTTGCTTCTTACGTTGTAATCGAGCCAGGTGCTACAAACTTAGAAAGTAAGCAACTGCTTTCTGAAAAAGAGTACCGTGCATATCGTGAAAAATTCGGCAACACATTCGAAGCAGCTATGGGTGCGGAAGCAATTAAGAAATTGCTAGGCAAAATTGATCTTGAAGATGAAACTCATTCTTTAAAAGAAGAGTTGAAATCAGCACAAGGTCAACGTCGTACACGTGCAATTAAACGTCTTGAAGTTGTTGAATCATTCCGTAACTCAGGTAACTCTCCTGAATGGATGATTTTAGATGTACTACCGGTTATTCCGCCAGAGCTACGTCCAATGGTGCAATTAGATGGTGGTCGTTTTGCAACTTCTGACTTAAATGATTTATATCGTCGTGTAATCAACCGTAATAACCGTTTAAAACGTTTACTAGACCTTGGCGCTCCAAGTATCATCGTACAAAACGAAAAACGTATGTTACAAGAAGCTGTTGATGCATTAATCGATAACGGTCGTCGTGGTCGTCCTGTTACAGGTCCTGGTAACCGTCCATTAAAATCACTTTCACATATGCTGAAAGGTAAACAAGGTCGTTTCCGTCAAAACTTGCTTGGTAAACGTGTTGACTACTCTGGTCGTTCGGTTATCGTAGTAGGTCCAAACTTAAAAATGTATCAATGCGGTCTACCGAAAGAAATGGCAATTGAGCTATTTAAGCCTTTCGTTATGAAAGAGTTAGTAGAACGTGGTCTTGCTCATAATATTAAATCTGCTAAACGTAAAATCGAGCGTTTAAACAACGATGTATGGGACGTTTTAGAAGATGTCATTCGTGAGCATCCAGTATTACTAAACCGTGCACCTACGCTTCACCGTCTTGGTATTCAAGCGTTTGAACCAACACTAGTTGAGGGTCGTGCTATTCGTCTTCACCCATTAGTATGTACAGCTTATAACGCTGACTTCGATGGTGACCAAATGGCGGTTCACGTACCATTATCAGCAGAAGCACAAGCAGAAGCTCGTCTTCTAATGCTTGCTGCACAAAATATCCTGAATCCGAAAGACGGGAAACCGGTTGTTACACCATCTCAAGATATGGTATTAGGTAACTACTACTTAACACTTGAGCGTGAAACAGCTCGCGGTGAAGGAACAACTTTCTATGGACCAAACGAAGTATTAATTGCATACGATACAGGTCATGTTCATTTGCATACTCGTATTGCGATTAAAGCAAGTTCGTTAAATAACCCAACATTTACTGAGGAACAAAATAATATGTTCCTATTAACGACTGTTGGTAAAGTAATCTTTAACGAAATCTTGCCTAAATCATTCCCATACATTAATGAGCCAACTGCATTCAACTTAGAACAAGAAACACCAGACAAATACTTTGTTAATTTAACAATTGATGAAGAAACGTTAAAAGAACTTGAAGCAGATGCTACTTATAATGGGCTTGATGAAAAAGGTAAAGTTGATGCACAACGCACAGCTGTACTGCGTAAACACTTTGCATCAGTACCAGTTGTAAACCCATTCCGCAAAAAATTCTTAGGTAATATCATTGCTGAAGTATTTAAACGTTTCCACATCACTGAAACATCTAAAATGCTTGACCGCATGAAGAACTTAGGATTCAAATATTCAACACGTGCTGGTATCACTGTAGGTGTTTCTGACATCGTCGTATTACCAGACAAAGGTGAAATTTTAGCGGTAGCTCAAGAAAAAGTAGATAAAGTTCAAGCGCAATTCCGTCGTGGTTTCATCACGGAAGAGGAGCGTTATGATCGCGTTATCTCAAGCTGGAGTGCTGCGAAAGATGAAATTCAATCGAAGCTGATGAAGTCGCTTGAGAAAACAAACCCAATCTTTATGATGTCTGACTCAGGTGCCCGTGGTAACGCATCTAACTTTACACAGTTAGCTGGTATGCGTGGTCTGATGGCCAACCCGGCTGGTCGTATCATCGAACTTCCAATTAAATCTTCATTCCGTGAAGGTTTAACGGTATTAGAGTACTTCATCTCAACTCACGGTGCTCGTAAAGGTCTTGCCGATACAGCCCTAAAAACTGCCGATTCAGGTTACTTAACACGTCGTCTTGTTGACGTAGCACAAGATGTTATCGTTCGTGAGGATGACTGTGGAACTGACCGCGGTTTAACAATTGGTGCGTTAATGGAAGGCACAGAGTTAATTGAAGCGTTAGATGAACGTATTATCGGTCGTCATACGAAGAAAACAATTATGCATCCAGAAACAGCTGAAGTTATCTTAGAAAAAGATGGCTTAATCGATCAAGATATCGCTCGTGCGGTTATCGAGGCTGGTATCGAGGAAGTAACAATCCGTTCAGCATTCACATGTAATACAAAACATGGTGTATGTAAAAAATGTTACGGCATGAACTTAGCAACAGGTGAAGAGGTTGAAGTTGGAGAAGCAGTTGGTATTATTGCGGCTCAATCAATCGGTGAACCAGGTACACAATTAACAATGCGTACATTCCATACAGGTGGGGTTGCCGGGGATGATATTACACAAGGTCTTCCACGTATCCAAGAGATTTTTGAAGCACGTAATCCTAAAGGTCAATCAGTTATTTCTGATATCGCAGGTACTGTTTCAGACATCACCGAAATCCGTGAAGGTCTAAAAGAGATTACAATTGAAGGTGAAGTAGAAACACGTAAATACGCAGCACCTTACAATGCTCGTCTGAAAGTACAAGAAGGCGACTTTGTTGAACGTGGTCAAGTATTAACAGAAGGTTCTATTGATCCAAAACAATTATTAAAAGTTAAAGACGTTTCTACAGTTCAAGAATATCTGTTAAAAGAAGTACAAAAAGTATACCGTATGCAAGGGGTAGAAATTGGAGACAAACATATCGAGGTAATGGTTCGCCAAATGCTTCGTAAAGTTCGTGTGATCGAAGCTGGTGATACAGAATTATTACCAGGCTCATTACTAGA
The DNA here is from genome assembly GCF_044762845.1 of Lysinibacillus sp. NPDC096382. Taxonomy (NCBI): domain Bacteria; kingdom Bacillati; phylum Bacillota; class Bacilli; order Caryophanales; family Bacillaceae; genus Lysinibacillus; species Lysinibacillus sp. NPDC096382. The sequence goes on along the minus strand of NZ_JBIWFC010000009.1, from coordinate 37,531 downwards.
TATTCACCAATTCTCAGAAGCAAATGCAGATGCTGTGCTAAATGGCAAAAACCCTGCAACTTGTCGTCCTGTTATCCTAGGTATTACAAAAGCGTCTCTTGAAACAGAATCATTTTTATCCGCTGCATCATTCCAAGAAACAACTCGTGTGTTAACGGATGCTGCTATTAAAGGAAAACGTGATGAACTTCTTGGTCTGAAGGAAAACGTAATTATCGGTAAACTTGTTCCTGCAGGTACTGGTATGCAACGTTACCGTCAAATCCGTATTGAAAAAGATGAGCTTGACACAGAAGACCTAATTTCTGCTGAATAATCATTAAAATAAGTGCCGAAGAGATGTATTTTGATCATCTCTTCGGGCTTTTTAAAGATATTAGTTGACAGTCGAAATTGGTAATGATAATATATTGAAGGTTGATAGTTAACTGTCTGTACTTCGGAGGATATGAAAATGTCTTATGATAGAGTAAGGGATAGTCAAACAATCATAGGTACAAAGCAAGCAGTAAAAGCAATGCAAGCTGGTTCAGTGAAAGAACTTTTCGTGGCACTTGATGCAGACAATTGGGTAACCGATTCGGCCATATCTTTCGCGAGAGAAATCGGTATACCAGTTATTCTTGTTGAGTCCAAAAAGGAACTGGGCAAGGCCTGTGGAATCCATGTTGGAGCTGCGGTAGTTGCGATTACTGTAGAGTAGTTTTTGTGTATTAAACACAAAGACTTTGTTTTTACCCAAAAAATGAACCACCTGGATGTGTGGTATTAACAAGGAATAAATGAAGGGAGGAAATATCGATGCCTACAATTAACCAATTAGTACGTAAGCCTCGTCAATCTAAAATCACGAAATCAAAATCACCAGCGTTAAACAAAGGATATAACTCATTTAAAAAATCTTTAACTGATGTTAAGTCTCCACAAAAACGCGGAGTTTGTACTCGTGTGGGTACAATGACACCTCGTAAACCAAACTCAGCGTTACGTAAATACGCTCGTGTACGTTTAACTAACCAAATCGAGGTTACAGCTTATATCCCAGGTGAAGGCCACAACTTACAAGAGCACAGTGTTGTTCTTATCCGTGGCGGACGCGTAAAAGACTTAGCGGGTGTTCGTTACCATATCGTACGTGGAGCTCTTGATACAGCTGGTGTAAACGGTCGTTTACAATCACGTTCTAAATACGGAACAAAACGCCCTAAAGAAAAAAAATAATTTAACATTATTGAGCATTGCTTAATAATGAGCTTGAGTAGTTGTCGCAAATTTCTAATCTTGCTAGCAGATTGGGATTTTTTGCGGCAAATATGACAAGACAATTTTTATAAAATAAATCGATAATTATTCGAAAGGAGGAAAACACATGCCTCGTAAAGGTCCTGTTTCCAAACGTGACGTGTTACCAGATCCAATTTATAGTTCAAAACTAGTAACTCGTTTAATTAATAAAATGATGGTTGATGGTAAAAGAGGTACTTCTCAAAAGATTTTATACGGTGCGTTCGATTTAGTTAAAGAACGTTCTGGTCAAAATCCAATTGAAGTATTCGAAGCTGCTCTAAATAACGTAATGCCAGTTCTTGAAGTACGCGCTCGCCGTGTTGGTGGTTCTAACTACCAAGTGCCAGTAGAAGTACGTCCAGAACGTCGTACAACTTTAGGTCTTCGTTACCTAGTTAACTACGCTCGTCTTCGTGGTGAAAAAACTATGGAAGAGCGTTTAGCTAACGAAATCCTTGATGCTTCTAACAACACTGGTGCATCAGTTAAAAAACGTGAAGATATGCACAAAATGGCAGAAGCGAACAAAGCATTCGCTCACTACCGTTGGTAATCTAAACATCGCATAAGCCCAATATGGAAGGAGAAATACCTTATGAAACGCGAATTCTCTCTAGAGAATACTCGTAATATTGGGATCATGGCTCACATTGATGCTGGTAAAACAACAACTACTGAGCGTATCCTTTATTACACAGGTAAGATTCACAAAATCGGTGAAACTCACGAAGGCGCTTCTCAAATGGACTGGATGGAACAAGAGCAAGAACGTGGTATCACAATCACTTCTGCTGCGACAACAGCTCAATGGAACGGCAACCGTGTAAACATCATCGATACTCCTGGACACGTAGACTTCACTGTAGAAGTTGAACGTTCACTACGCGTACTTGATGGTGCTGTAACAGTTCTTGATGCTCAATCTGGTGTTGAGCCTCAAACTGAAACAGTATGGCGTCAAGCTACAACTTATGGCGTTCCACGTATCGTGTTCATTAACAAAATGGATAAAACAGGTGCAGATTTCCTATATTCTGTAGGAACTCTACACGAACGTTTACAAGCAAACGCTCACCCTATCCAATTACCTATCGGGGCTGAAGATCAGTTCTCAGCAATCATTGACTTAGTTGAAATGAAAGCTACTTTCTACGGCGACGAAAAAGGTACAGCAGTGACTGAAGGCGAAATTCCTGAAGAACACCGCGCACAAGCTGAAGAATACCGTGAAAAATTAATCGATGCTGTTGCAAGTGTTGATGAAGAAATCATGGAAAAATATTTAGAAGGCGAAGAAATTTCTGTTGCTGAACTTAAAGCGGCTATCCGTCGTGCTACGATCGCAGTAGAATTTTACCCAGTAATCTGTGGTACAGCATTCAAACACAAAGGCGTACGCCCAATGTTAAATGCAGTAGTTGATTACTTACCATCTCCATTAGATGTACCAGCAATCAAAGGTACTGATGTTGATGGTGACGAGGAATTAGAACGTCATTCTTCAGATGAAGAGCCATTCTCAGCTCTTGCATTCAAAGTTATGACTGACCCATTCGTAGGTAAATTAACTTTCTTCCGTGTGTATTCTGGAACTTTAGAATCAGGTTCATACGTACAAAACTCTTCTAAAGGTAAACGTGAACGTGTAGGCCGTATCCTACAAATGCACGCAAACTCTCGTGAAGAGATTTCTAAAGTATTTGCTGGGGATATCGCAGCAGCAGTAGGTCTTAAAGATACTACTACTGGTGATACTCTATGTGACGAGAAAAACCTTGTTATTCTTGAATCAATGGAATTCCCTGAGCCAGTAATTTCTCTTTCTGTAGAACCAAAATCAAAAGCTGACCAAGATAAAATGGGTCAAGCTTTACAAAAACTTCAAGAAGAGGATCCAACTTTCCGTGCTCACACTGACACAGAAACTGGTCAAACAATCATCTCAGGTATGGGTGAGCTTCACCTTGATATCTTAGTTGACCGTATGCGCCGTGAATTTAAAGTAGAAGCTAACGTAGGTGCTCCAATGGTATCTTACCGTGAAACATTCCGTGGCTCTGCAAAAGTTCAAGGTAAATTCACTCGCCAATCTGGTGGTCGTGGACAATATGGTGACGTAACGATTGAGTTCTCTCCAAATGAAGAAGGTAAAGGCTTTGAATTCGAAAACGCTATCGTTGGTGGTGTAGTACCTCGTGAATACATTCCTGCAGTAGAAGCTGGTCTTCGTGACTCTCTTGACCGCGGTGTAGTAGCTGGTTACCCACTTATCGACATTAAAGCGAAATTAGTATTCGGTTCTTACCATGACGTTGACTCGAATGAGATGGCGTTCAAAATTGCTGCATCTATGGCTCTTAAAGAAGCTGCTAAACAATGTGACGCAGTTATCTTAGAACCAATGATGAAAGTAGAAGTTGTAATTCCAGAAGAATACCTTGGTGATATCATGGGTAACATTACTTCTCGTCGCGGACGCGTTGAGGGTATGGAAGCTCGCGGTAACTCTCAAGTTGTTCGTGCAATGGTTCCACTATCGGAAATGTTTGGTTATGCAACAACTCTTCGTTCAGCAACACAAGGTCGTGGTGTATTCTCAATGACATTTGATCATTATGAAGAAGTACCAAAATCAATTGCTGCTGAAATCGTCAAAAAAAATAAAGGTGAATAATTGAATTTTCATCTTGCATAAAGTATAACTAATTTGTAAGCTATGATTGTGGGATGGTGGATGGGCCCATCCGCCATCAGCAATCATTCTATAAATTTTTAAAAAATATAAACATATAATTTTGAGGAGGCAATCTCTAATGGCTAAAGAAAAATTCGACCGTTCAAAAACGCATGCTAACATTGGTACAATCGGACACGTTGACCATGGTAAAACTACTTTAACTGCTGCTATCGCAACAGTTCTTTCTAAAAAAATGGGTGGAGAAGCTAAATCATACGCTGATATCGATAACGCTCCAGAAGAAAAAGAACGTGGTATCACAATCAATACTTCTCACGTAGAATACGAAACTGATACTCGTCACTATGCACACGTTGACTGCCCAGGACACGCTGACTATGTTAAAAACATGATCACTGGTGCTGCACAAATGGACGGCGGTATCTTAGTAGTATCTGCTGCTGACGGCCCAATGCCACAAACTCGTGAACACATCCTTTTATCTCGTCAAGTAGGTGTTCCATACTTAGTAGTATTCATGAACAAATGTGATATGGTTGACGACGAAGAATTATTAGAATTAGTAGAAATGGAAATCCGTGACCTACTTTCTGAATATGACTTCCCAGGCGACGATCTTCCTGTAATCAAAGGTTCTGCTCTTAAAGCTCTTGAAGGTGAAGCAGAATGGGAAGAAAAAATCATTGAATTAATGGACGCTGTAGATTCTTACATCCCAACTCCAGAACGTCAAACTGACAAACCATTCATGATGCCAGTAGAGGACGTATTCTCTATCACTGGTCGTGGTACAGTTGCAACTGGCCGTGTTGAACGTGGTCAAGTTAAAGTTGGTGACGTTATTGAAATCATCGGTATCACTGAAGAAGCTAAATCTACAACTGTAACTGGTGTAGAAATGTTCCGTAAATTATTAGACTACGCTGAAGCTGGTGACAACATCGGTGCTTTACTTCGTGGTGTAGCTCGTGAAGAAATCCAACGTGGTCAAGTATTAGCTAAACCAGGCTCAATCACTCCACACACTAACTTCAAAGCTGAAGTTTATGTTTTATCAAAAGAAGAGGGTGGCCGTCATACTCCATTCTTCTCTAACTACCGTCCTCAGTTCTACTTCCGTACAACTGACGTAACAGGTATCTGTAACTTACCAGAAGGCGTTGAAATGGTAATGCCTGGCGATAACATCGAAATGACAGTAGAACTTATCGCTCCAATCGCTCTTGAAGAAGGTACTAAATTCTCTATCCGTGAGGGTGGCCGTACTGTAGGCGCTGGCGTAGTTGCTTCTATCCAAAAATAATTTTAGCGCAAGCTAATTTTCCAAACCAATCTGTAGGGACGCTTACAGATTGGTTTTTTTGTGTTAAAATATGTAAAGAATATTTGGTAATCTTAGTTGAATTAGATTATTTTATGTGTACATAATGGGTGAAATATCAAAAAGTAGAAATATCGACTTTTTACGAAACCGCTAGAGGTGAAAGCTAGTACCAGAGACATCCGCCGGAAGTTTTAACTTCTTTCAACGGATGTTTGGACAGCTGCTTAAAAAAGTTAAAATTAAAAGGCAGTGTAGCATGTAGAGTATAGAATCGCACCCCTTTTAATTACTATTAGCCGTTTAATAATTCATCTTTAAAAAGTTAGGATAATATTTGTTAAAAACGTATGATATATATAAATTGGTTGGAGTGGAGGCTGGGCGGTTCATCGGACGCGCCCAGTCGGAGCGAAAATCGACCTCACGTTATGACGATTAGCCTATTTAATACATAAGAACACTTCATGGAAGGAGAATTTGCATATGGAAATGAAAATATTGCTAATTGAAGACGATCCATCAATTTTCGAAATGATTCAGACACGTTTTGCACAGTGGTCGCTTCAGGTTGTGGGTCCTAAAGATTTTCAAAAGGTAATGGATGATTTTATTGAACAAAAGCCACAGCTTGTATTGATTGACATTCAGCTTCCAGCTTATGATGGTTTTCATTGGTGTCGCGAAATACGTTATATCTCAAAGGTGCCAATTCTCTTTCTATCTTCACGAGACCACCCAATGGATATGGTCATGGCAATGCAAATGGGTGCGGATGACTTTGTACAAAAGCCTTTCCATATGGAAGTATTACTAGCAAAGGTACAAGCCATTTTACGTCGTACATATGATTATATAGAAGAATCTATGGATGTCACACGGTTTAATGGTGCAGTCATTGACTATGCACGCAGTGAAATTATGTATGAGGGTAATCTTGCCTCGCTAACTAAAAATGAACTCTTTATTTTACGTATTTTAGTGGAGAAGGCCGATCAAATAGTTTCAAGAGATGATTTAATGAGAAAGTTATGGGATGATGAACGCTTTGTTAATGATAATACATTGTCGGTAAATGTTAATCGATTACGTACTAAACTTGAGGATATAGGTTTACAAGAAGCGATTTTAACTAAAAAGGGACTTGGTTATATGGCTGTAACACAAGGGAAGTGAGTGACAATGCTAATTTTATTTTTAAAAGAACGCCTCGCTTGGATAGGCTTTTTTGCTTTTATCATTGTTATGATCAATGTTTTATTCTCTTTAGATGCTGGATTAGAGGGAATATCTATTTGGTATATGAATATTAGTGTACTTATTAGTTTTATGATTTTTCTTATTTGGCGATATATACTAGAAGTAAGGCAGTTAAAGGATTTCCTGGGAAATGTGGAAAGTCAACTCGAGGATGTGCATGGCAAAAGTATGACGTTATCACCCTTTCAAGCAGCATACCTGACGAAAATTGAAGATGTATTTTATGATAAGAATACAGAGTTAAATCAAGCAAAAGTACAGCTGCAGGAATATTCGGATGAACTGCTAGCGTGGGTTCATGAAGTTAAGGCACCTTTAACTTCAATTAATTTAATGCTGGATCACGTAGAAGATTTGACACTACGTCGTAAATTAGAGACGGAGTGGTTAAGACTACATTTATTGGTCGATCAGCAGCTACACCAAACACGTTTAGCTTCTATTGAAAAAGATAATTATATGACAGAGGTCGAGCTAAGAACTGTGGTCTATAAGGAAATAAGAGCTATGCAGGCATGGTGTATTGAAAAAGGTATCGGTTTCGATGTTGAAGCGTTAACAGTGACAGTGATGACAGATGGAAAATGGCTAGCCTTTATAATCCGACAAATTCTGTCCAATGCGATTAAATATAGTCCTGCAAATTCAGAGGTATTGATTTTTACGGAAGTAGATGCTACTGGAGCAACATTACTACATATAAAAGATGCAGGTATTGGCATTCGTAAGGAGGATTTACCTCGAATCTTTCATAAGTCGTATACTGGGACAGCCGGTAGAGAGTCTGCACAATCAACAGGTATGGGTCTATACTTAGCACATAACGTGGCGCAGAAAATCGGCGTTCGTATAACTGTCCAATCTAATGTTGGGGAAGGTTCGATATTTACATTACGTTTTCCATTGCAAAATGAATATGTCAAACTAACAGGTAGATGACGAAATTGTCACCTACCTTTTTATATTGTCATGTAAAACACACGAATTAGTGAAGAAGACAGGATACACTTGAACTATAGAAAGGGGCGTTTACAAGTGGCAGTTTTAATTGGTCGTAAAGTAAAAAAAGTATATGGCAAAAAATCAACAGCCCAAGAGGTTTTAAAGGGTATTGATTTAGAAGTTAGTAAAGGTGAATTTGTTGGTATTATGGGACCTTCAGGCTCTGGGAAGACAACACTTTTAAATGTTTTGTGTTCGATTGACTTTGCAACAGAAGGTGTAATTGAAATAAATGGTCAAAACTTACGTGGTATGAAGGAGAAGGCGTTAGCTAATTTCCGTCGTGAACAATTAGGATTCATATTCCAAGATTATAATTTGTTAGATACACTGACGGTAAAAGAAAATATTTTACTGCCGTTAGCTATTGGTCGGCTACCAAAGGCTGTGGCAGAGAGTCGCTTAAAAGAGCTTACTCATTTATTAGGTATTACTGAAATTTTAAATAAATATCCAAATGAAATATCGGGTGGTCAAAAGCAACGTACATCAGCAGCGCGTGCACTAATTACAAATCCGTCGCTTGTATTCGCTGATGAACCTACAGGCGCACTTGACTCAAAATCAGCTACTGCACTTTTAAAAAATCTACAAAGTATTAATGAGTCAAAAAAAGCAACGATTATGATGGTTACGCACGATGCGGTAGCAGCGAGTTTTTGTACCCGTGTTTTATTTTTAAAGGACGGACTCATTTATAGTGAGCTATATAAAGGAGATAAAACGAGACAGGCATTTTTCCAAGAAATCATGCATACGCAAAGTGTGCTAGGCGGTGACGGCTATGAGTCTTAGTAAACTCGTATTGCGCAGTATGAAGAAAAATATGAAGCATTATTATTTATATTTTTTCGCACTTATTTTTAGTGTTACTTTATATTTTTCTTTTGTGACATTGCAGAATAATGCTGAAGTGCTGGCTACAGTACAGGAGAGCGGTACAGCTACAGCGGGTTTTGCTGCGGCAACATATATGCTGTACTTTATTGTCCTATTTTTTGTGCTTTATGCAAATCATCTATTTATGAAGCGTCGTAGTAAGGAAATAGGCTTGTATCAGCTAATAGGAATGACAAAGGGGCTTATTGTTCGCTTATTAGCGGTAGAAAGTATTCTATTATTTGTAGGCGCTATCGTATTAGGTATGCTTGCTGGGTTCTTTAGTTCGCGCTTATTTGCAATGATTTTACTGCGTGTACTCGAAAAAGAAGCGCTTGTGACGATGACATTTAGTATAGAGGCATTACAGCAATCTATCATAGTATTTGCCATTCTACTAGTCATTGTACTCGTGCAAATGGCTTGGATGATATACCGAGTGTCATTACTGTCATTATTCAGTGCTTCCAAGCAAGCTGATGAGCGTGTAAAACGTTTCAGCCCATTACAAATGGTTATTGGTTTTTTAGGACTTGTATTTATTGTATATGGCTACTATGCATCAACTAAGCTTTTCGATATTAACTCTCAGGGTAATTTAACGCTTAATATGATTATTATTTTAGCAACTACCATTGGCGGAACGTTCCTTGTTTTCCGTTTCTCTGTAGCATTTATTATGAATTCAATTCGTCTTAAGAAAAATGGACATTTGACTGTGCGTGATGTATTAGCATTAACACCAATTATGCATCGTATGAAAGGTAATGCGAAATCCTTAACGCTTATAACGGTTTTAACGGGTGTTTCACTGGGGGTTACAACATTAGCATATATAGCTTATTATTCAACAGGCTCGTCGTCATATAGCCAAGTGCCTGCAGATTATATTTTACTTGAAGATCACGGTCAGGAGTTTTTAAAGGAACTTGAAGAAAATAATATAGCTTTTGATAAAATAGAGTACCGAACACAAAGTGTTTTAGCTTCATTTTCACAATTATTATCTGAAAGTCAGCAAAATGCAGATAATCCCCTTTATGGTGCAGAAGGAAGCATTACTACAATTCCACTTTCTGATTATCAACAAATAGCCCCCGAAGCTTCCATTTCGGATTACGACGTTATTTTAACAAACTATGGTGGCTATATGGCAGAAATGTTTCCGCTTGAAAAGGATCGTGATGTAGATGTCACTATAGGAGGACCAGAGGAAACTAAGAAAGAGACGCTTCATGTTAAAGAGGTTCGGCATGAAAGTATTATAAGTGGTGCTATAACTGGTGGGCCTGGAGGACCGGTTTTCGTAGTTCCAGACGCATTGTTTGAAGAATTAGCTACTTACAATGTATCTGATTTGTTGTATAAACAAACCTCTATTAACTTAAAGAATAAAAGTGATTTAGCTTTAGCGGAGAATTTATATGATGAGAGTACGCATGTGAAAGGAAATGGGGCTGTTGTTTATAATCCATCCTATATAAAGTCCTATGAAAAACTACGCAAAGAGAATTTAGAAATTTTAGGCTTAACAATTTTTACAGCAGCATTTTTAGGCTTAGCATTTTTAATGACAACTGGTAGTATTTTATACTTTAAGCAAATGTCTGAGGCTGAAGAGGAGCGAGGCTCTTATACGATATTAAGAAAGATTGGCTTCGCTGAAAAAGATATTATGAAAGGTATATATATGAAACAAGCCTTTAATTTTGGTGTTCCATTAATAATAGGGCTGCTTCATAGTTACTTTGCTGTAAAGTCAGGATGGTTTTTATTCGGCTCAGAGTTAACTGCACCATTATGGATTGCTATGAGCTGTTATATAGCGTTATACGCTATTTTCGCTATACTTTCCGTCGGCTATTATAAAAAAGTTATTCGTGAATCATTATAATAGGAAGAAATCTAAAACAGTATGGTTATTTAAGATCATACTGTTTTTTTGTGTCGTTTAAATTTGGAAGATTAATATAGGGCTATAAAAATATCTTGACTTTCAATTGTTAGACGGTTAAAGTTTAACGTATTAGTAATCTAGTGTACGAAAGTGGAGTGTTGAAATGAACGCAGTAATTGTGGCAGTAGCTGTCATGTTAATATTAAGCTTGCTCCGTATCAATGTTGTTCTTTCTCTAGTGTTGGGGGCCTTTGCGGGAGGTCTAACAAGCGGAATGGGTATAGAAGCAACTGTAAAATCATTTACAGAAGGATTAGGGGCAGGCGCAACGATTGCTTTAAGCTATGGGTTGCTTGGTGGTTTTGCTATCGCCATTTCCAAAACAGGAATTCCTGAATTAATGATTGCATGGATTTTAAAGATATTAAATAAAAACGGTACAAGCAATCGAAAAGGTTTAGTAAAGGTTTTAATCTTCTTACTGATCTTCATGATGTCTATTTTCTCACAAAATTTAATTCCAATTCATATAGCCTTTATCCCATTATTGCTACCGCCACTCTTAAAAGTTTTAAATATGCTAGAAGTTGATCGACGAATTATCGCAACATTAATTGCTGTTGGTTTAATAGGAACATATAGTTTCGTTCCCGCTGGCTTCGGAGCTATATTCCAAGACATTGTATCTACGCAAGTATCTAAGGCTGGTATGGAGGTATCTTCACGTGATGTACCAGCAGCGATGGCTATACCCGTTCTAGGGATGCTAATTGGGTTATGTGGGGCCTTTTTCGTTTACCGAAAGCCTCGACAATATCAAAATAATGATGTGGAGACAGAGTCTTTAAACGTAAATGTTAGTAAGTATGTTATTGTCTCTACGACTGTGGCTTTAATTATCTCTCTATGCGCCCAAATTTATACTGATTCGATGATTGTAGGTGCTTTTGCAGGCATTATGATTATGTATTTCACTGGTGCACTTAAATGGAAAGAAGCAGATGAGATTCTTTCAGAAGGAATGAAGATGATGGCCTTTATTGGTTTCGTTATGATCGCAGCAAATGGCTTTGCATCTGTTATTAACGCCACAGGTCAAATAGATAGCTTAATTAATGGTTCGATAAACATTCTTCAAGGGAATACGAGTCTAGCTATATTTATTATGTTGGTCATTGGTTTAATTGTGACGATGGGAATCGGATCTTCCTTTGCGACAGTACCAATTATCGCGACCTTATTTGTTCCTCTTGCACAAGGGCTGGGATTGAGTCCTTTGGCGATTATTTGTCTAATAGGTACAGCAGGTGCTTTAGGTGATGCGGGCTCTCCTGCTTCAGATTCTACTCTTGGACCTACTGCTGGTTTAAATGTAGATGGACAGCATAATCACATTTGGGATACATGTGTGCCAACGTTCATTTTTATTAACATCCCACTTATTATATTTGGCTGGATTGCATGTGTGTTCTTCTTATAAAGTAATAGTAAGAGCGGTTTCTAAATAGTAGAGACTGCTTTTTTATATATTGGTACTACTTAATTGTTAGAAATGTCCGAAAACGTTGGTGTAATTGCCTTATGTGTTGCAAAGTACATTGAAATTTTATATACTAGTAAACGGCTTAGATAAGCGAGAAATATTAGTAGTAAGAATATCTGCAACATTTAAAAAGAATTTAGCGAAAGGCCTTGCTTATTCTTTTTTTATTGTGTATAATGTTGAATGTTGGTCTTTGACTGCGATGAAACGAGAGGTTGCCGACACACCCGGCCGCTTTGCCATGGCGGTGTGTGGGAAAATTTTCGTGGAGAATGTCTAGAAAATAGGCGAGAAGGAGGGAAAATAATGGCAAAACAAAAGATTCGTATTCGTTTAAAAGCGTATGATCACCGTATTTTAGATCAGTCTGCTGAGAAAATTGTGGAAACTGCAAAACGTTCAGGTGCAAGTGTATCAGGTCCGATTCCACTTCCAACTGAGAAGTCTGTGTACACGATTCTTCGTGCTGTTCACAAGTACAAAGATTCTCGTGAACAATTCGAAATGCGTACGCATAAACGTCTGATCGATATCGTTAACCCAACACCACAAACTGTTGATGCGTTAATGAAACTTGATTTACCATCTGGCGTTGATATTGAAATCAAACTTTAATGGTAAAAAATATAACTTTTTTAAAACTTACAGGAGGTGTGACAAATGGCTAAAGGAATCTTAGGTAGAAAAATTGGTATGACACAAGTTTTCGCTGAAAACGGCGATTTAATCCCGGTAACAGTTATCGAAGCTGCTCCAAACGTAGTTCTTCAAAAGAAAACTGTTGAAACAGACGGCTACGAAGCAATCCAAGTTGGTTTTGAAGACAAGCGTGTTAAGCTTTCTAACAAACCAGAACAAGGTCACGTAGCAAAAGCGAACACTGCTCCTAAGCGCTTCATCCGTGAATTCCGCAACGTAAACGTTGGAGAATACGAAGTTGGTCAAGAAGTCAAAGTAGAAATTTTCGCAGAAGGCGATGTAATTGATGTAACAGGTGTTACTAAAGGTAAAGGTTTCCAAGGTGTAATTAAACGCCATGGTCAATCTCGTGGTCCTATGGCCCACGGTTCTCGTTACCACCGTCGTCCTGGTTCAATGGGTCCAGTTGCTCCGAACCGCGTATTCAAACAAAAGAAATTACCTGGTCAAATGGGTGGCACTGTAGTTACAATCCAAAACTTAGAAATCGTGAAAGTTGATGCGGAACGTAACTTACTACTTGTTAAAGGTAATGTTCCTGGTTCTAAAAAAGCTCTAGTTACAGTTAAAACTGCAATTAAAGCTAAGTAATCACCTAAGGAAAGGAGGAAACAGGAATGACAAAAGTATCTGTACTTAGTCAAACAGGTGCTTCAGTTGGTGAAATCGAATTAAACGATGCGATTTTTGGAATCAAGCCAAATGAAGCAGTATTATTCGACGCTGTAGTAGCACAACGCGCTTCTCTTCGTCAAGGTAATCACAAGGTTAAAAACCGTTCTGAAGTTGCTGGTGGTGGTCGTAAACCATGGCGTCAAAAAGGAACTGGTCGTGCTCGTCAAGGTTCTATCCGTTCTCCACAATGGCGCGGTGGTGGTATCGTATTCGGTCCAACTCCACGTAGCTACTCTTATAAATTACCTAAAAAAGTTCGCCGCTTAGCTCTTAAATCAGCTTTATCAGCTAAAGTAGTAGAACAAAACTTCTTAGTTCTTGATGCTCTTACATTAGCAGCACCAAAAACAAAAGAATTTACAAAAATCCTTAAAGATCTTTCTCTAGAGAAAAAATCTTTATTCGTAACTGCTGACCTAGATGAAAACGTAGCATTATCTGCTCGTAACATCCCTGGTGTAACAGTTTTAACTGCAAATGGAATCAATGTTCTTGATCTATTAGGTCATGAAAAAGTTGTATTCACAAAATCTGCAGTAGAAAAAGTTGAGGAGGTGCTTGGATAATGGAAGCACGTGATATTTTAAAACGTCCGGTCATTACTGAGCGTTCTTCAGAACTTATGGCAGAGAAAAAGTATACTTTCGAAGTAGACACTCGCGCTAACAAAACTCAAGTAAAAGACGCTGTAGAAGAAATCTTTGGTGTAACAGTTGAGAAAGTAAACGTTCTTAACTACAAAGGTAAATTCAAACGCGTAGGCCGTTACGGTGGTTACACTAACAAACGTCGTAAAGCGATCGTTAAATTAACTGCTGATAGCAAAGAAATCGAATTATTCGAAATGTAATCCTTTATGGATTTATGATTTGAACAATCAAGAAGGAGGGAAACACAATGGCGATTAAAAAGTATAAACCTACCTCTAATGGTCGTCGTAATATGACGTCTTTAGACTTTGCGGAAATTACAACTAACAAGCCTGAGAAATCATTGCTTGAACCAACTAAACGCAAAGCTGGTCGTAATAACCAAGGTAAAATCACTGTTCGTCATCATGGCGGTGGACATAAGAAGCAATACCGTGTTATCGATTTCAAACGTGTAAAAGATGGCATTCCGGCTAAAGTTGCTACTATTGAATATGATCCAAACCGTTCTGCGAATATCGCATTAATCAACTACGCTGATGGAGCAAAAGCTTACATCTTAGCACCAAAAGGTCTAGAGGTTGGTCAAACAATCGTATCTGGTCCAGATGCTGATATTAAAGTAGGTAACGCATTACCATTAGCAAACATTCCAATGGGTACTACAATCCATAACATCGAGTTAAAACCTGGTAAAGGTGGACAATTAGTACGTTCTGCAGGTACTTCTGCTCAAGTACTTGGTCGTGAAGACAAATACGTAATCGTTCGTCTACAATCTGGTGAAGTACGTTTAGTGTTAGCTACTTGCCGCGCTACAATCGGTCAAGTTGGTAACGAACAACATGAACTAGTACACATCGGTAAAGCAGGTCGTAGCCGTTGGTTAGGTAAACGCCCAGAAGTTCGTGGTTCTGTAATGAACCCTAACGATCACCCACACGGCGGTGGTGAAGGACGTTCTCCAATCGGACGTAAATCACCAATGACTCCTTGGGGTAAACCAGCACTTGGTTACAAAACTCGCAAGAAGAAAAACAAATCGGATAAATTCATCATCCGTAGTCGTAAAAAATAAAGTGGTTAAACTACGGTTCTATGTGAGAGCCGTGGTGGAATCACGGAGGGAGGTTCCTACATGGGTCGCAGCTTGAAAAAAGGACCTTTTGTCGATGACCACTTAATGAAAAAAGTGGAAGCGCAAGAGGCTTCTGAGAAAAAACAAGTTATTAAAACTTGGTCTCGCCGTTCAACAATTTTCCCGACTTTTATCGGTTTAACGATTGCTGTTTATGATGGACGTAAACACGTTCCTGTATACGTAACAGAAGATATGGTAGGCCACAAACTTGGTGAATTCGCACCAACACGTGCTTACAAAGGTCACGGTGCAGACGACAAGAAAACAAGACGCTAATTTTGAGAGGAGGTAAATCCTAATGACACAAGCTAAAGCTATCGCTCGTACTGTTCGCATTGCTCCTCGTAAAGTCCGTCTAGTTGTAGACTTAATTCGAGGCAAGCAAGTTGGTGAGGCAGTTGCAATTTTACGTCATACTCCAAAAGCGGCGTCTCCAGTCGTTGAAAAAGTATTAAAATCTGCAGTTGCTAACGCTGAGCATAACTACGATCTTGACATCAACTCTTTAGTAGTTTCTGAAGTATTCGTTGATGAAGGTCCAACATTAAAACGTTTCCGTCCACGTGCACAAGGACGTGCAAGCGCAATTAACAAACGCACAAGCCACATTACTCTAGTGGTATCTGAGAAGAAGGAGGGTTAATCCGTGGGTCAAAAAGTACATCCAATAGGACTGCGCGTTGGTATTATTCGTGACTGGGAGTCAAAATGGTACGCTGAAAAAGACTATGCAACTCTACTTCACGAAGACATCAAAGTGCGTAAATATATTGAAACGGCTCTTAAAGACGCTTCTGTTTCTAAAGTAGAAATCGAACGCGCTGCAAACCGTGTAAACATTACAATTCACACTGCGAAACCAGGTATGGTAATCGGTAAAGGTGGTTCTGAAGTTGAGAATCTTCGTAAATACCTTAGCGATTTGACTGGTAAACGTGTACACATCAACATTATCGAAATCAAACGTGCTGATCTTGACGCTCGTCTAGTAGCTGAAAACATCGCTCGTCAATTAGAAAACCGTGTATCATTCCGTCGTGCGCAAAAGCAAGCGATCCAACGCACAATTCGTGCTGGTGCAAAAGGAATTAAAACACAAGTATCTGGTCGTTTAGGTGGCGCTGATATCGCGCGTGCTGAACACTATAGTGAAGGAACTGTTCCACTTCATACTCTACGTGCTGACATCGACTATGCACACGCAGAAGCTGACACTACTTACGGTAAATTAGGCGTTAAAGTATGGATCTACCGTGGTGAAGTTCTTCC
Source organism: Lysinibacillus sp. NPDC096382 (assembly GCF_044762845.1). Classification (NCBI taxonomy): domain Bacteria; kingdom Bacillati; phylum Bacillota; class Bacilli; order Caryophanales; family Bacillaceae; genus Lysinibacillus; species Lysinibacillus sp. NPDC096382. Next base: position 21,210 of record NZ_JBIWFC010000009.1, on the reverse strand, counting down.
TACGAAGAAATCTGTGGAAGGAGGCAAATAATATGTTATTGCCTAAACGCGTAAAATACCGTCGTGAACACCGCGGAAACATGCGTGGCGAAGCGAAAGGCGGTAAAGAAGTATCTTTCGGCGAATGGGGCTTACAAGCTCAAACAGCTAGCTGGATTACTAACCGTCAAATCGAATCTGCACGTATCGCGATGACTCGTTACATGAAACGTGGCGGTAAAGTTTGGATTAAAATCTTCCCGCACAAACCTTACACTAAAAAACCTCTAGAAGTCCGCATGGGTTCTGGTAAAGGTTCTCCTGAAGGTTGGGTTGCAGTAGTAAAACCAGGAAAAGTAATGTTCGAAATCGCTGGTGTATCTGAAGAGATCGCACGTGAAGCACTTCGTTTAGCATCACATAAGCTTCCTGTTAAATGTAAGATCGTAAAACGTCAAGAAACTGGTGGTGAATCTAATGAAAGCTAATGAAATCCGTGACCTTGCCACTTCTGAATTAGAATTGAAAGTGAAATCACTGAAAGAAGAGCTTTTCAACCTTCGCTTCCAATTGGCGACTGGTCAATTAGAAAACACAGCTCGTATTCGTGAAGTGCGTAAAGCAATCGCGCGTATGAAAACTGTTATTCGTGAAAGAGAAATCAGTGCAAACAACTGATAAAGGAGGTTTTCAAGTATGACTGAGCGTAATCAACGCAAAGTTTACACGGGCCGCGTTGTTTCAGATAAAATGGACAAAACTATTTCTGTTTTAGTTGAAACTCACAAAAAGCACAAGCTTTATGGTAAACGTGTAAAATACTCAAAAAAGTTTAAGGCTCATGATGAGTTAAACACAGCGAAAATCGGTGATATCGTACGTATCATGGAAACTCGCCCGCTATCAGCTACTAAACGTTTCCGTCTAGTTGAAGTTGTAGAAAAAGCGGTTATTATTTAATAACTATTTCGGAACAACCAATTTCCGAAGGGAGGTAACCTAAGTGATCCAACAAGAAAGTCGTATGAAAGTTGCTGACAACTCAGGTGCACGTGAAGTTCTTACAATTAAAGTCCTTGGTGGCTCTGGCCGTAAAACTGCTAACATCGGTGATATCGTTGTTTGTACAGTTAAGAAAGCAACACCAGGTGGCGTTGTTAAGAAGGGTGACGTTGTTAAAGCTGTTATCGTTCGTACTAAATCAGGCGTACGTCGTAAAGATGGTACGTACATCAAATTTGATGAAAATGCTTGTGTAATTATTCGTGATGATAAATCACCACGCGGAACTCGTATTTTCGGACCTGTTGCACGTGAATTACGTGACAGCAACTTCATGAAAATCGTTTCTCTAGCTCCAGAAGTTCTTTAATTTCATGATAGTGCCAATCAAGGAGGTGCGACAGCATGCATGTAAAAAAAGGTGACAAGGTTAAGGTTATCACTGGTAAGGACAAAGGCAAAGAAGGCGTTATTCTTGCTTCTTACCCTAAACAAGATCGCGTTCTTGTTGAAGGTGTAAACATCGTGAAAAAACACGTAAAACCTAACCAATTGAATCCACAAGGTGGAATTGTAAGCCAAGAGGCTGCAATTCACGTTTCGAACGTAATGCTAATCGATCCTAAATCTGGCGAGCCGACTCGTGTAGGTTATAAAATCGAAAACGGTAAAAAAGTTCGTGTTGCAAAAAAATCAGGTGCAGTAATCGACTAATTTCTATAAAAGAAGGGAGGTACACAAATGAGCCGCCTAAAAGAAAAATATTTAAATGAAGTTTCAACTGCTCTTATGAGCAAGTTTGGATATAAATCAGTTATGCAATTGCCGAAAGTTGACAAAATCGTTATCAACATGGGTGTTGGTGATGCAGTTCAAAACTCAAAAGCATTAGATGCAGCTGTAGAAGAATTAACAATTATCACTGGTCAAAAACCAGTTGTAACTAAAGCGAAAAAATCGATCGCAGGTTTCCGTCTACGTGAAGGTATGCCTATCGGTGCTAAAGTTACATTACGCGGTGAGCGTATGTATGAATTCTTGGACAAATTAATCTCAATTTCACTACCTCGTGTACGTGACTTCCGTGGTGTTTCTAAAAAAGCATTCGACGGTCGCGGTAACTACACTTTAGGTGTTAAAGAGCAATTAATTTTCCCAGAAATCGATTACGATAAAGTTTCAAAAGTACGCGGTATGGACATCGTGATCGTAACGACAGCGAATTCTGATGAAGAAGCTCGCGAGTTATTGACACAATTCGGTATGCCGTTCCAAAAGTAATTAAACAAGGAGGGCGAAAACGTGGCTAAAAAATCTATGATCGTTAAACAACAACGTAAGCAAAAGTTTAAAGTGCAAGAATATACACGTTGTGAACGCTGTGGCCGTCCACACTCTGTATATCGCAAATTCAAACTTTGCCGTATTTGTTTCCGAGAACTTGCATATAAGGGACAAATTCCTGGCGTGAAAAAAGCCAGCTGGTAATCCCCTAATTTGGGAAGGAGGTAAATGTAATGACAATGACTGATCCGATTGCAGATATGCTTACTCGCATTCGTAATGCGAACATGGTTCGTCACGAGAAGTTAGAAGTACCAGCTTCCAACGTGAAAAAAGAAATCGCTGAAATTTTAAAGCGTGAAGGTTTCGTACGTGACGTAGAATACGTGGAAGACAACAAACAAGGTATCATCCGTATCTTCTTAAAATACGGTAAAGATAACGAGCGCGTTATCACTGGTTTAAAACGTATTTCTAAACCTGGTCTACGAGTATACGCAAAAACAAATGAAGTTCCTAAAGTACTGAACGGTCTTGGTATCGCTTTAGTGTCAACTTCACAAGGTTTATTAACAGATAAAGAAGCTCGCGCTAAACAAGTTGGCGGCGAAGTTCTAGCATACGTTTGGTAATTAGCAATAAATGAATGGAGGTGCAACTAAATGTCTCGTGTAGGTAAAAAAATTATCGAGGTACCAGCTAACGTAACTGTTACTGTTGCAGCTGACAACTCAGTTACCGTTAAAGGTCCTAAAGGCGAACTTGTTCGTTCTTTCCACCAAGATATGAAAATTGAGCAAGAAGGTAACGTAATCACTGTATCTCGTCCTTCTGATTCAAAAGAACACCGCACAAACCACGGTACGACTCGTGCGCTATTAGCGAACATGGTTACTGGTGTTTCTGTAGGTTTCGAAAAATCATTAGAACTTATCGGTGTCGGTTACCGTGCGCAATTACAAGGAAAAAAACTTGTTCTTAACGTAGGTTATTCACATCCAGTTGAGTTCACACCTGAAGATGGTCTAGAAGTTGAAGTTCCTTCAAACACTAAAATCATCGTTAAAGGTATCAGCAAAGAACGTGTTGGTGCTCTTGCATCTAACATCCGTGACGTGCGTCCACCAGAGCCTTACAAAGGTAAAGGTATCCGTTATGAAGGCGAATACGTTCGTCGTAAAGAAGGTAAAACAGGTAAATAATGCTGCTTAAGCATTAGAAAGGAGTGACCCTTGTGATTACGAAACAAGATAAAAATCAGGTTCGTAAAAAACGTCATGCACGCGTACGTTCTAAAATTTCGGGTACTGCTGAGCGTCCACGCTTAAACGTATTCCGTTCTAACAAGAACATCTACGCGCAACTAATCGATGACGTAGCAGGCGTAACAATCGTTAGCGCATCTTCTCAAGAAAATGGTTTTGAAAGTGCTGGTAGCAATGTTGATGCTGCAACTAAAGTCGGTGAAACAATCGCAAAACGCGCTACGGAAAAAAATATTACTGCTGTAGTATTTGACCGTGGTGGTTACTTATATCATGGACGTGTTAAAGCTTTAGCTGAAGCTGCACGTGAGAACGGTTTAGAATTTTAATAAAAAGGAGGGACACATTTCATGAGTCGAATTGACGCAAACAAACTTGGAGAACTTGAAGAACGCGTAGTTACTATTAACCGTGTTGCTAAAGTTGTTAAAGGTGGACGTCGCTTCCGCTTCACAGCATTAGTTGTAGTTGGCGATAAAAACGGTCACGTTGGTTTCGGTACTGGTAAAGCTCAAGAGGTGCCAGATGCTATCCGTAAAGCTGTTGAAGATGCGAAGAAAAACTTAATCGAAGTGCCACGCGTAGGTGGAACAACTCCACACTTAGTGCAAGGTCGCTTTGGTGCAGGAGAAATCCTAATTAAACCTGCTGCTCCTGGTACAGGAGTTATCGCTGGTGGTCCAGTACGTGCCGTACTAGAACTTGCTGGTATTACTGATATTCTTTCAAAATCACTTGGAACTAACACACCAATCAATATGGTGCGTGCAACTGTTCAAGGTTTAACTGAATTAAAACGCGTAGAGGACGTAGCTAAATTACGTGGTAAATCAGTGGAAGAAATATTAGGATAAGGGGGGAAAGATAATGGCTAACAAATTAGAAATCACCCTTACAAAATCTGTGATTGGTTCTAAACCAGCACAACGCAAAACTATTGAAGCACTAGGTTTACGTAAATTAAACCAAACTGTTGAGAAAGTTGATAATGCAGCTACTCGCGGTATGATTGATGTAGTAGCTCACTTAGTTACTGTAAAAGAAAACTAATTTTTAATTAACGAACAAGGAGGTGCCATCCAATATGAAACTTCATGAGTTAAAACCAGCAGAAGGTTCCCGTAAAGTACGTAACCGCGTAGGTCGCGGTATCGGTTCTGGTAACGGTAAAACTGCAGGTAGAGGTCATAAAGGTCAAAACTCTCGTTCTGGCGGCGGTGTACGCCCTGGATTCGAAGGTGGTCAAAACCCTTTATTCCGTCGTTTACCGAAACGCGGCTTTACTAACATTAACCGTAAAGAATACGCGATCGTTAATCTTGACACATTAAACCGTTTTGAAGATGGTGCAGAAGTAACAACTGCATTATTACTTGAATCAGGTTTAGTGAGCAATGAAAAAGCTGGAATTAAAGTTCTTGGAAACGGAACTCTTGATAAAAAGCTTACAGTAAAAGCTCATAAATTCTCTGCTTCAGCTAAAGAAGCAATCGAGAATGCCGGCGGAACTACTGAGGTGATTTAATGTTTCAGACGATCTCTAACTTTATGCGTGTTCGAGATATACGAAATAAAATCATTTTCACTCTTTTAATGTTAATCGTTTTCCGTATTGGTACGTTTGTACCAGTGCCAAACGTTGACGCTAATGTATTAAAGGTAACTGATGAGTTCAACCTCGTTGGTTTCCTGAATACTTTTGGCGGTGGTGCTTTGAAAAACTTCTCTATCTTCGCGATGGGAATATATCCATACATCACGGCCTCAATTATTGTTCAGTTATTGCAAATGGACGTAGTACCGAAATTTGCTGAGTGGGCAAAGCAAGGTGAAGTCGGAAGACGTAAACTTGCTCAATTTACTCGTTACTTTACAATTGTTCTTGCCTTTATTCAATCATTCGCAATGTCATTTGGTTTTAACAAAATGTATGGTGGATCATTGATTAAAGAAGAAGGAATATTAACATATGTTACGATTTCTATTGTATTAACGGCGGGTACAGCATTCCTAGTATGGCTTGCTGAACAAATTACTGCGCATGGTGTTGGTAATGGTATTTCAATTGTAATTTTCGCAGGTATCGTTGCGGCATTACCGAATGGCATTAACCAAATCTATGCACAGCAAATCGAGGGCGCTGGAGATAAGCTATTTATCAATCTAGTAATTCTTGGTTTACTTATCTTAGTTATGCTTGCAGTTGTTGTTGGAGTTATCTACGTGCAACAAGCACTACGTAAAATTCCAATTCAATATGCTAAACGAGTTACTGGACGCAACCAACAAACAGGTGCTCAACAAACGCATTTACCGTTAAAAGTAAATGCTGCAGGGGTTATTCCGGTAATCTTTGCATCAGCGTTTCTGATGACACCACGTACGTTAGCTCCGTTCTTTGGCGAAGGTGCTGTAACAACATTCATTGAGAACACGTTTGATTATTCTAAACCTGTTGGGATGATTGTTTACATTGCATTGATCGTCGCGTTCACATATTTCTATGCATTCGTACAAGTGAATCCAGAAAATGTGGCAGATAACTTGAAAAAGCAAGGTGCTTACATTCCAGGTATTCGTCCGGGTGAAAGTACGCAAACGTATTTAACAAGCGTGTTATATCGTCTGACATTTGTCGGTGCGATTTTCTTAACTGTTATTTCAGTAATGCCGGTTATATTCATAAACATTATGAAACTACCTGCCACAGTGCAGATCGGTGGTACTAGTATTATTATCGTAGTCGGTGTAGCGCTGGAAACGATGAAACAGCTAGAATCTCAACTTGTTAAACGTCACTACAAAGGCTTTATGAAGTAATGTTGGTTTTTAGGGAACGTTTTATCGTTTCCTGAAATCAGCAAACCTTTTGTGGGAGGATTATTTCCGTATGAATATCGTTTTAATGGGTCTGCCAGGTGCTGGTAAAGGTACACAGGCAGATAAAATTGTTGAGAAGTACGCGATTCCTCATATTTCTACAGGCGATATGTTCCGTGCTGCTATGAAAGATGGTACAGAACTAGGCTTGCAGGCTAAATCGTTTATTGATCAAGGTGCTCTAGTACCTGATGAAGTAACGATTGGTATTGTTCGTGAACGACTTGCTAAACATGATTGTGAAAAGGGCTTCTTATTAGATGGATTCCCACGTACTGTTCCTCAAGCTGAAGCTTTAGACAGCATTCTTGCTGATCTTGGTAAAGCTATTGAGCATACAATTAACATTCAAGTTGAAAAAGATGAGCTAGTTGCTCGTCTATCAGGTCGTCGTATTTGTAAAACTTGTGGTACATCTTATCACCTTGTTTTCAATCCTCCAGCTGAGGAAGGAAAATGTGATAAAGATGGTGGCGAGCTTTATACACGTGCGGATGATAATCCTGAAACGGTTGCAAACCGTCTGGAAGTAAATATGAAACAAGCACAACCTTTACTTGACTACTATGAAGTAAAAGGTGTGTTAACAAATATTGATGGACAGCAAGATATTAACAAAGTGTTTGCTGATCTTGATGCTCTATTACAGGGCAGCCGCAGCTGATACCCGGCTCCGGGCGCAGAATACTGCTTCCGCGGGAGGCATGCGGGAGCAACAACGAAACATAATTTTTTGAGAGTTGCAAAAGCATATTGTGCCCGGTATATATTTCTTTTAAAAAGTGCAACATTACTTTTGAAAGAGTATAATGGGTTTCGTGGAAGCATCTGTGTAACGGGTATGAATATCTCATCAAAGACATTCCGGTATTCGTGTAAACATGGGAGGTTCAGTGCCCTTAATGGTTCTGTATGTTCCGTGGATTGTGTGAAGCGAAACCAGACGAGCGTCTTTCAAACATCTCTCATACAATCCAAACATATGTTGAAACGAGGTTGCTTCTATAGTTGCAGCAGATATCCGTTTGATGTAACGATGAGAACTTTAATTTGCATATAGAGAGGAGACAGAGTAGATGGCGAAAGATGATGTAATTGAAGTCGAAGGGACAGTTGTTGAGACTTTGCCAAACGCGATGTTTAAGGTAGAATTAGAAAATGGACATGTAATTCTAGCACACGTTTCTGGTAAGATTCGTATGCACTTTATCCGTATTCTACCTGGAGATAAGGTTACTATCGAGTTATCACCTTATGATTTAACTCGCGGTCGTATCACATACCGTTTTAAATAATCTTTTGCGCTCCGGACTACTAAGGAGGTTAGGTTAGATGAAAGTGAGACCATCTGTAAAACCGATCTGCGAAAAATGTAAAGTAATTCGCCGACGCGGTAAAGTAATGGTAATTTGTGAAAATCCTAAACACAAACAAAAACAAGGATAATTTTAAAGGAGGTGCACAACGTACATGGCACGTATTGCTGGTGTTGACATTCCTCGCGACAAACGCGTGGTAATTTCATTAACTTACATTTACGGTATTGGTAAAACTACAGCTCAGAAAGTATTAGCTGACGCAGGTATTTCAGAAGATACACGCGTACGCGACTTAACTGAAGATGAGTTAAACAAAATCCGTGAACAATTAGACTCATACAAACTTGAAGGTGACTTACGTCGCGAAACTTCATTAAATATTAAACGTCTGATGGAAATCGGTTCATTCCGTGGTATCCGTCACCGTCGTGGTTTACCTGTTCGTGGTCAAAATACGAAGAACAATGCGCGTACGCGTAAAGGTCCTCGTAAAACAGTAGCGAACAAGAAAAAATAATCAGTAAAGGAGGTTCCTTCTTAACATGGCTCGTAAACAACAAACTCGTAAACGTCGTGTGAAAAAGAATATCGAATCTGGTATTGCACACATTCGTTCTACATTCAACAATACAATCGTAACGATTACAGATATGCAAGGTAACGCTGTATCTTGGTCAAGTGCTGGTGCTCTTGGTTTCCGTGGTTCACGTAAATCTACACCATTCGCTGCTCAAATGGCTGCAGAAACTGCTGCTAAATCATCCCTTGAACATGGTCTGAAAACGTTGGAAGTAACTGTTAAAGGTCCTGGTGCAGGTCGTGAAGCTGCAATTCGTGCACTTCAAGCTGCTGGTTTAGATGTAACTGCTATTAAAGACGTTACTCCAGTTCCTCATAATGGTTGCCGTCCGCCAAAACGTCGTCGCGTGTAATGGGTGCGTCTCATATTGTATGAGAACATCATTTTTTGTACAGACTGTCTTGTGCAGATAATAAACGATACGTCATTGACGATCGAATCTATGATGGAAAGAACCTATACATTCGATGTTTTGAAGGAGGGTAAATAAAATGATCGAAATTGAAAAACCAAAGATTGAAACGGTGGAGATCAGCGAAGATTCCAAATATGGAAAGTTTGTTGTAGAACCGCTTGAACGCGGATATGGAAACACTTTGGGTAATTCTTTACGTCGTATCCTTCTGTCTTCATTACCAGGAGCTGCTGTCACTTCAATTCAAATTGACGGTGTTCTTCACGAATTCTCAACTGTAGAAGGCGTTGTAGAGGATGTAGCTTCAATTATTTTGAACGTGAAAAAACTAGCTCTTAAAATCTACTCTGACGAAGAAAAAGTTATTGAGATTGATGTAAAAGGCGATGGTACAGTTACAGCTGCTGACATTACACATGACAGTGATGTAGAAATTTTAAACCCGGATCTATATATTGCAACAATCGCTAAAAACGGTCATTTACGTATGCGTATGTACGCACAACGCGGCCGTGGTTACACTCCTGCTGATCAAAACAAACGTGAGGATCTTCCTATCGGCGTGATCCCGATCGACTCTATTTACACTCCAGTATCACGCGTCAATTTCCAAGTGGAAAATACTCGTGTAGGTCAGTCTTCTGACTACGATAAACTTTCTCTTGATGTGTGGACAGATGGTAGCATCGGTCCGAAAGAGGCGATTTCGCTCGGAGCAAAAATTTTAACCGAGCATCTAAACATCTTCGTTGGCATGACAGATGAGGCACAAACAGCTGAAATCATGGTCGAAAAAGAAGAAGATCAAAAAGAAAAAGTTTTAGAGATGACTCTCGAAGAACTTGAACTTTCTGTCCGTTCTTACAACTGCTTAAAACGCGCTGGTATTAACACAGTACTAGAACTTGCGAATAAGTCAGAAGACGATATGATGAAAGTTCGTAACCTTGGACGTAAGTCACTTGAAGAGGTAAAAGCGAAGTTAGAAGAGCTTGGTTTAGGGTTACGCAAAGAAGACTAAGCGATTTAAACAAAACTTACAAGATCAGATATTTTTTTATAAAGGAGGGAAACATCCATGGGTTACAGAAAACTTGGTCGTACAAGTTCTCAACGTAAAGCGATGTTACGTGACTTAGCTACTGATTTAATCATCAACGAGCGTATCGAAACTACTGAGGCTCGCGCTAAAGAAGTACGTAAAGCTGTTGAAAAAATGATTACTTTAGGTAAACGCGGCGATTTACATGCACGCCGTCAAGCTGCTGCATTCATCCGTCGTGAACTAGTAACAACTACTGATGCAGAAGGTAACGAAACAACTTCATTTGCACTTCAAAAGTTATTTGATGATGTTGCACCACGTTATGCAGAGCGTCAAGGTGGTTACACTCGTATTCTTAAAGTAGGTCCTCGTCGTGGTGACGGTGCACCTGTTGTAGTGATTGAATTAGTTTAATCATTAGAGAAGACAAGTGATGAAGAGGGTGGAATCACCACCCTCTTTCTTTATAAACGATTTATACGACAAATAATTAAGCTGAGCGTTATGATGAGCGGACACTGTTGTGTGGCGTCTCGTTTAGCTCTCCGCACCTCATTCAAACGGAACAAGGGCTTGAGCACCCGTGTTTCTTGAAAATGTAACGACTAGCGCATTTCGAATGAGGTGCGCGCTTTTTTATTTTTTAGGGAAGTATGATAGCGCCAATTTAGTGGTGCTTTTTTTTATAGGCTGATTTATAGAATGCAGTTACGGTAGTGTTTGAGGTGCTCCACACCAATATTTGATGTATTCTATAAATTATATTTAGTCCTATTTGTTTTAAAAAAATAAATGAAAAGTGATTTTAGCACTTTTCTTTTATTGACATAATGATTGTAGTAGAATTCATACATAAAAAAGTGTAAGTTAGTTAGTAGAGCTGAGCATGTAGAGAGGAGTTCTAGAAATGCCAGAAATTTTATCATTAAATAATGTGACATTTTCATATACACCAGAAGAAAAAGAAAGTCGCAATGCTGTTGAAAATGTAAGCTTTGCGGTTCAAGAAGGGGAATGGATTGCCATTGTTGGCCATAACGGTTCTGGTAAATCCACCATTGCAAAGCTTATGAATGGTTTGTTATACCCACAGCAGGGCGATGTACGTATATTACGAGAACCATTAAGTGAAGAAAACCTATGGGAAAGCCGTTCACAGATAGGCATGGTTTTCCAAAATCCAGACAATCAATTTGTTGGAGCGACAGTGCAGGATGATGTTGCTTTTGCTCTTGAAAATAACGGAGTACCGTTTGAAGAGATGGTAGAACGTGTACATGCGGCACTTGACCAAGTAAAAATGAGCGATTTTTTAGATCATGAGCCACATCACTTATCAGGTGGTCAAAAGCAGCGTGTTGCTATTGCAGGTGCACTTGCAATGAAACCCAAGCTCCTTATATTAGATGAAGCTACTTCTATGTTAGATCCACAGGGGCGTGCTGAGGTATTACACACTGTTCAAACTTTACGTGCTGAAACAGGGTTAACGGTAATATCTATTACGCATGATTTAGAGGAAGCCATGCTTGCAGATCGTGTTCTCTTTATGAATGATGGAAAGAAATTTGCTGAGGGTACACCTGGTGAAATTTTTGCACTTGGGGACAAGTTAGTTGAGTTTGGACTAGACTTACCATTTGCCATGAAGTTATCAAAGCTATTACAAAAGGAAGGTGTTCCATTAATGGGACAACATATGACAGAAGAAGAGTTGGTGAATGATTTATGGACATCAAACTTCAACAAGTAAGCTATGCCTATTCACAGGGTACACCTTTTGAAAAACGTGCATTATTCGATGTAGATTTTGAAATCCCTTCACATACGTATCAGGCAATTATCGGACATACAGGTTCCGGTAAATCGACAATTCTTCAGCATTTCAATGCACTTCTAAGACCAACCTCTGGGGAAGTACATATAGGAGATCGCATTGTTGTAGCTGGGAAAAAGGCGAAGGATTTAAAGGCTGTACGTCATAAGGTTGGTATTGTGTTTCAATTCCCGGAGCATCAGCTGTTTGAAGAAACCGTATTAAAGGATATTATGTTTGGCCCTATGAATTTTGGTGTATCAGAGCAAGAGGCAGAAGCACGAGCAAAAGAACTTATAGGCTTAGTCGGCTTACCAGAGAACGTACTTGAAAAATCACCTTTTGATTTATCAGGCGGACAAATGCGCAGGGTAGCAATTGCTGGCGTTTTAGCGATGGAACCTGAAGTTATTGTTTTAGATGAACCAACTGCAGGGCTTGATCCACGCGGTCAGAAAGAGATTATGGATATGTTTTATAAGCTACACAAGGAACGCGGCCTAACGACGATTCTTGTAACGCACAGTATGGAGGACGCAGCTCGTTATGCAGACAATATTGTCATTATGCATGAAGGGAAAAATGTACTAAGTGGCACACCACAAGAAATTTTTAAAGATGTAGAGACATTAAAAAATTTCCGCTTAGAACCACCTCGTATCGTACGCTTTCAACAAAAAATCGAAGCAATGATAAACAAATCCTTCTCAAAGATCTGCTTAACCGAAGAAGAGCTAGCAGCTGAAATTGCTCGGGTACTAAGAGAGGAGCGTGGACAGTCATGATGGAGAAAATGATATTTGGTCGCTTCCTTCCCGGAAATTCTCCAGTTCATAAGCTCGATCCACGATCAAAGCTTATATTTGTGTTTGCATTCATTATTATTGTTTTTTTAGCAAACAACACAGTGACATATGCCTTGTTATTAGCTTTTACTTTACTTATTGTGCTAATATCAAATATTCGTTTATATTTTTTAATTAATGGTCTAAAACCAGTAATTTTTTTAATGGCATTTACCTTCTTAATTCATATATTTATGACGAAAGAAGGTGGACTAGTATTTGAGTGGAAGTTTATTACTATTTACGAAGAAGGTATTCGTCAAGGGATCTTTATTTCGATACGTTTCCTAGTTCTAGTGTTTATGACATCTATTTTAACGCTTACAACATCACCAATTTCCATTACGGATGGTATTGAAGTACTGTTAAATCCATTAAAAGCGGTGAAAGTGCCAGTACATGAGTTGGCTTTGATGATGTCTATTTCATTGCGCTTTATTCCAACGTTAATGGATGAAACAGATAAAATTATGAAAGCACAAATGGCACGTGGTTCAGATTTATCTTCTGGGCCAATTAAAGATCGCATTAAAGCGGTTGTGCCATTACTGGTACCTCTCTTTGTCAGTGCTTTTAAACGAGCCGAAGATTTAGCAACAGCTATGGAAGTAAGAGGTTACCGTGGAGGCGAAGGGCGTACGAGGTATCGCAAGCTAAAATGGGATATGAGTGATACATTTTCGCTTGTGTTATTAGTAGCAATGGCCGTTTTACTATTCTTCTATAGAAGTTAAAAGGAGTAAGCTTTATGCGACGATTAAAAGCAATTATAAGTTATGATGGAACGCAATTTTCTGGGTATCAAGTACAGCCTGGAGAACGCACAGTGCAGGCTGAGGTTGAGCGTGTTCTAGCTATTATGCATAAAGGGGAAAAGATAAAGGTAACAGCTAGTGGACGTACAGATGCAAGGGTACATGCAACAGGCCAAACATTGCATTTTGATTCACCACTAGCGATTCCGGTAGATAAATACATGAAGGCATTAAATGGTCAACTGCCAAGAGATATTCGAGTAATGTCGATGGAAGAAGTAGCTGCTGATTTTCATGCGCGCTACAGTGTAACAGGAAAGCGGTACCGATATATATGGTCATGTGAGCCTGTACAAAGTCCATTCCGCAGACAATACACTGTAGAGACGAATGGTGTGAAACCAAATGTTGAGGCAATGCAGGAGGCAGCAAAGGCTATTATCGGTACACATGACTTTTCATGCTTTTGTGCAGCCAATACAAGTGTCAAAGATAAGGTCCGTACAGTGACTACACTACAATTTGAGTGGTATGGTGAAGAGCTTCATATGGTGATTGAAGGAAATGGCTTCTTATATAATATGGTACGCATCATTGCAGGCACACTTTGGGAAGTTGGTATAGGACGTCGTGACATTGAGAACGTGGGGCTAGTCGTTCAATCTATGAATCGCGATCAAGCAGGCAAAACTGCACCTCCACAAGGCCTATATCTTGAGAAAGTCTTCTATTAAAATGGCTTATCCAAAGTTGGGCTGTCATTTGTTTAACGTATATCATGAGGATAAGTTGATTGGAGTGGAGACTTGGCGACTCCTCGGGGATCAGCGATAGAGGAACGAAGGCTAAAAGCATCACATCCTGTGATAACGCCTTCGTGACCAACATCGTGTTGGCCCGAGACCCTGCAGCGTAGCGAAGCGGCTCATCGGACGCCCCCAGGAAAGCGCCCAGTCGGAACGGAAATCAACCACTCGTTTTGGTGATGAGCCATTATAATGATATGAAATTTTTGACACGAAATAACATTATTATTTTAAAAATGAAGGCTCATAAAAGCCCTAATTTAACCAATCAATGAATCTGAACAACTTCGCCAGGTGTTTATTGAAATTGCTTGACTTTAAAAGTCATTCATTATATGATAACAGATGGTATTTTCATTACCACCACAAATAAGCCCCGAAAACTTATAGTGTAGTCTAATGAAAAATAACGGTAATCGAATCGATTAGGAGGATATATACATGCGTACAACATTCATGGCTAAAGGTCACGAAGTAGACCGTAAATGGCTAGTAGTTGATGCAGAAGGCCAAACTCTTGGACGTTTAGCTTCTGAAGTAGCTGCTATCTTACGTGGTAAACATAAACCAACATTCACACCAAACGTTGACACAGGTGATCACGTAATCATCATCAACGCTGACAAAATCCATTTAACTGGTAACAAATTAGAGGGTAAACTATACCGTCACCATACTCAATTTGCGGGTGGTTTAAAAACTCGTACTGCTGGTGAAATGCTAGACAAGTACCCAACAAGAATGATCGAATTAGCAATTAAAGGGATGCTTCCTAAAAACTCTTTAGGTCGCAAAATGTTCACTAAACTTAACGTTTACACTGGAACAGAGCATCCACATGCTGCACAAAAACCAGAAGCATACGAGCTTCGCGGATAATATAAATTAAGAGGAGGATATTACTTTGGCACAAGTTCAATACATCGGCACTGGTCGCCGTAAAAGCTCTGTAGCTCGCGTACGTTTAGTACCAGGTACAGGTAAAATTGTTATCAACAAACGTGAAATCGAAGAATACGTACCATTCGCTGCATTACGTGAAGTAATTAAACAACCATTAGTAGCAACTGAAACTACAGGAAGCTATGACATCCACGTAAACGTTAACGGTGGTGGATACACTGGTCAAGCTGGTGCAGTACGTCACGGTATCGCTCGCGCTCTACTTCAAGTAGACCCAGATTTCCGTGCTGCATTAAAATCTGCTGGATTACTTACTCGTGATTCACGCATGAAAGAACGTAAAAAACCAGGTCTACGCGGCGCTCGTCGTGCACCTCAGTTCTCAAAACGTTAATATCGTTGTTATATCAACGTTTACAAGCCCTTTCTCGAATTTTCGAGAAGGGGTTTTTTAATGTTTTGATACTTCAAGTTCAAGTGTTTCAAAATATCCTGTGGCACTGTTGTTGTATAAATAGCAATTACGATGTGTAATTTATATAGAAATGGCTGATACTATTTTCAAGTTGGTAATTCTGAAAATGGAGGTCAATATATGAAAAAGCTATTAATATTATCCATTGCGGCAATGGCGCTTCTTGGTGCATGTGGTAATAAGACTGATGTAAAAAAAACTGAAGAAGTAAGAACAGGAAATAAGGCAGACCAAAGACAGGTAGAAATAACAGACGGTCAAGCGAATGCTGAAATTCTTAGTAGTTCAGATTGGCAAGCCACAAAAGTTTACGATAAAAATAATAAAGACTTAACAGCGGAAAATTCAAATTTAATGGGCCTAGCGAAATATGACGCTAATTCAGGACGCTATGAATTCTTCGATCCGAATACAGCTGGAAGCATCGACGATAAAGGGGTTTTCTTTATTACGAATGATGGAAAGCATAGAATATTGATCTCAGAAACAAAAAATTATCAAGAAATTGCGGATATCACTAAGCTAACAAATAAAATGTTTACTTATAAACGAATGGGGAAAGATGTAAATGGTAGCGATGTAGAGGTATTTGTTGAGCATGTCCCTTATAAGGAAAAACACTTAACATTTACTGCACCAGATAAAAAATTAAATAATTCTACAGGTCCTATTGTTCAGGACGTTGATGGAGATAAAATTTTAGCTGGTACGCTTTGGCAAGGAACAGTTGTATTAGATGCAAGTAAAAATGATGTAACACAATATAATACAAATTTTATTAGCATTGCGAAATACGATGCTAATACGAATAAATATGAATTTTTCAATCCTGAAACAGGTAAAAGTCGTGGTGACTATGGATACTTTAATGTGATCGATGGAAATAAATTAAGAGCTCATGTTTCAATTGGTGAAAATAAATATGGGGTTGTACTCGAAATTACTGAACTAAATAATAAGAAATTCACATATATCAGAACTGGTAAAGATAAAGACGGTAAGGATATAACAGTATTTGTTGAGCATGAACCTTATGCAGGTAAGTATAAACCAGAATTTACACTAAAATAAAAATTAACGGCTTTAGTCCATGTATTATTAATGGAGTAATGCCGTTTTAGCATTACTAATAAAGTATCTTCCATTACAAGTTTAAACTCTCAACTTTAATACTTGAGAGTTTTTTTTACTTTCTGGCATAGTTCAATCACTAACTTCGTACACTATCTGTAAAAGGGTGGTGGATATGGGTGAAGCGCTGGCTTGCACTAGGAGTAATTATGCTAATGAGTATAGTGGTCGTGGCATATGAAACGAATGCTTCGAACCGTAACTTCTTCTTACCGGACCCACTTGGTGGCATAAAAATTGTCATTGATGCGGGACACGGAGGTCAGGATGGAGGTGCTTCAAAGGGCGAAGTAATTGAAAAGGTTATTACACTTGCAATTGCCCAGCATGTGGAGAAGCAATTAAAGAAAAAAGGCGCAATAGTTGTAATGACACGAACAAAAGATGGCGATGTTATTGATGAGCACGCGGCATCAGAAAAGTTTGGAACATTGAGAGAACGAAAAAAGCAGGACATCTTTTTAAGAAAAGACATAGTAGAAAAAGAAAAACCGGATATTTTTATTACAATTCATGCAAATGCCATTCCTGAAACAAAATGGCGTGGAGCTCAGGTATTTTATCATAAAGAAGGACATGCTGAAAGTGAATTTTTAGCAAAGAGCATTCAAGATTCCATTCGCACTAATTTGAAAAATACAGATCGAGAAGCAATGTCTATACAACAAATATATTTACTGAAAAAAGCTGAGGTACCTGCTGCACTAGTAGAAACAGGATTTATAAGTAATGATGAGGAACGTGCACTATTAACTGATAAGAAATACCAAGAAAAAATGGGAGATGCTATTGTTGAAGGTATAGAAGAGTATTTATTAGCTAAAATTGAATAGAGCAACAACACAACGTAAATCAAATCATATATGATATACTAACATTGAGATAATATAAGGGGAGTGTTCGTCGTGATAACTGAACAACAAGTACGGGAAATACTAGGACAACTACAAGATCCATTTTTACATAAATCATTTGCAGAAACAGACGGTATTACAAACGTAGCAATAAAAGAAGAGAAGAATCATGTCAGTGTAAAAATTGCGATTGCTAAAACTAATACACCTGAACAATTACAGCTACAAATGAAAATTGTTGAAACTCTGAAAGAAGCAGGTGCAAGTACAGTAGGTATTCGTTTCGAAGAGCTGTCAGCAGAAAAACTACAGAGCTTCCGTGGCGTAGCAACTGAGGCTGAGGCACAAGATATTTTATCTCCACTTAGCACAGTCCAAGTTATTTCAATTGCCTCTGGTAAAGGCGGTGTAGGGAAATCTACAGTTTCAGTTAACTTAGCTGTTGCATTAGCTCGTCTAGGTAAAAAGGTTGGCTTAATTGATGCTGATATTTATGGATTCAGTGTGCCTGATATGATGGGTGTTACAGATATGCCTAAAGTGGTAGACAATCGGATTTTCCCTGTTGATCGTTTAGGTGTGAAAATGATTTCAATGGGCTTCTTTGTTGAAAATAACGCACCGATTGTATGGCGTGGGCCAATGTTAGGGAAAGTGTTAGATCAGTTCTTCCGTGATGTAGAATGGGGTGAACTAGACTATCTATTATTGGATTTACCACCAGGTACAGGTGACGTTGCATTAGATATTCACCAAATGCTTCCTTCTTCAAAAGAAATTGTCGTAACAACACCGCACCCAACCGCAGCGTTCGTTGCAGCTCGTGCAGGTGCAATGGCTTTACAAACAGATCATGAAATTTTAGGTGTTATTGAAAACATGGCATGGTATGAATCGAAATCAGGTGATCGTGAATTCGTATTCGGTCAAGGAGGAGGTCCTAAGTTAGCAGAAGAACTACGTACAGAGCTACTTGGTCAAATTCCTCTTGGTCAGCCTGACTGGTCAGAGGAATATTTTGCACCTTCTGTTTATGCTGAAAAACACACAACAGGACAAATTTATTTAGACATCGCGACGAACATCATTAATAAATTAAATAAATAATGAAAACGGATTTCCTCGAACAATGGAGGAAATCCGTTTTTCATATATGAGTGGTTACTCAGAGCCTTTTTGCTCATTACCTCCACCACTGCCACCAGCCTCTTTTTTACCGCCGCTAGCTTTACCTGTCTCGCCACCGCTTTTCTTAATAAGCTCCTGCCATTTCGTTTGCATAAGCGGACTTTCAATCGTTTCCTTGACGACTTCCTCCATTTGTTTTCTCATATTGGAGGATTTTAAAATAGTCTCTAACTGCTTTTGCATATCTGGCTGGCCAAAGAAAGCTTCCATATCTTTTTGGAAAGAGGGATCTTTTATTAATTCCTTCATAATATCCTGTTGCTGCTTTTGCATACTTTTAGCTACAGTTTCTTTAAACTTTGGATCTTCGAATGTTTTCTTCCAAAAGTCTTCTGCTTCTTTGGAAAGCAGTGTAGCTTCGGTAGCTTTTTTCACTTCATCATGCTCCAAAACCAATAATTCACGGAAACTTGGTTCCTCTAAAAGCTTTCGCAACGCCTTTTTACCATCCTCGGTTTGTAAAGAGTCGATCATTATTTTTTTTATTTCATCATAGGACATGGTAGAGGCTTTATCTGGTGAAGAACAGGCAGAAAGAAAAAGCATTAGGATTAGTAGTAAGAAGAATTTTCGCATCAATCGTCAGTCCTTTCTATAAATAGACTCTTTCAATTATTGTTCACATTTATGATGACTTTATGTATTGGTTACGATGAGAAATAGCTTTTTTAACAATGCATTGTTAAAATAAGTACAGATATACATTTAGAAATTGGGGGACTTTTAGTTGTGACGATACGAAATTGGGCAAAGTTTTTCTTCTTTGCAATGCTCGTTGGTGGCGCAGTCAACGGACTTTGCAGTTTATTTATTCGATGGGACTTCTTCCAACCATACATAACAAACGGTCACTGGGGCGAATTTTTTGCCGGGCTTTTATGGATGGTTTTCTTAGGATTTACGATGAGTGTTATTGCACAAGCGGGCTTTTTTGCTTATTTAACGCTTCATCAAGTGGGAGTAAATATTTTTAGAACACTTACATTATGGAATTGGGTACAGCTATTATTAATTGCTATTACTATTTTTGATATTATATTCTTCCGCTTTATACCAGGTGTAAAAGATGGTCAAAGCTGGTTATTCTATGTTGGTTTGTTAATTGTATTACTATTAGGTGCTATTGCAACAGCCATTCAAAAAGTAAAATTAACGGGGAAAAAACATGTGTTCATTTCGGCATTATTTTTTATGATTGTCGTTACAACACTTGAATGGACAATTGCATTAATGGGTCGTGATGAAAATATTAACGAGTATGTTGCACTTTTACTATTCCCACTTCTCGCTGTAAATGCTTATCAATTATTAGTATTACCAAAATATAATGCAAAATCCGAAGAAGATCGTCAAAAATTAGAAGCGCGCCGCAAAGCACGTCGTCGTGAACAAGCTAAAAATGCATAATAAAAATAAGTTGCCTCTATTTTTGGAGGCAACTTATTTTTTATGGTGATTTTTTAGTTTGAACTTTATAGCCGAATATATTTTCCTCAATCGACATAAATTTATTTTGTTGTAGAAATGTATTCAGCTCTTTAAACGAGATCTTATTATTTTGGTGTAAAGACATAAAAACAAAATCTCCCTTTTGTAATTTAGGTGTTTTTTCACCTTTCCAGATGAGAGAGGGAGAAAGTATATTCATCTGCTGTTGAAATAAGTTGTTTTGTAAATCCTGCGAATACTGGTGATTTCGTGTTGCAAACCAAAGTGGTATTTTTTGAAAATGCTTTTCGTAAATTTTAATATCTTTTTGAACGACGGCAAGATCAATTGGCTTATCTACTGAATCCTCAGGTCCTAATAATCCTGTAGGTAGTTTTCGCTCTTGAATGATTTTTAGTTGCTCAGGTGAACGTTCAATCCATGCAGCATCTAACAATAGAAGCGGATAAGGTTCTTTTACAGTTTTAAGCCAGTCCAACAGGGTGTCATCAGAGAAAGAAATTTCGACAATAAGTGATGTACCATAATGTCCTTTTGTTACAACTGCTGGAGCATCAGCAATGTTGAATACAGAAATCATAGTAGAATTTATCGGCTTTATAAAGACAAATAGTATTACGATTAAAAACAGTGAAATCAACGTTTTACGAACCATCTTAACGACCTCGTTTCTATATTTTTAACTTCTTTCAGCAAATGTTTTCGTAGCGAAAGTGGAACGTCAGCTACAAATGTTTCTTATCCCTGTAGGGCGGTGAGATGAATGCGGGTTTAAGCTACTCCCTGTGAAAACGTCTAAGAACATCGTGTTGACCCAAAGCTTTGTCACGTCGCATCCATGCGATAACGGCTAACTGACCTGCATCGGTGCTACAGACGCTACACTTTCGCACAAAAACCATTTGCAGACCTAAGCATAAAGCCGATTCCGGACGCAATTAGCCGAGGCATAATTGATATGAAAAAATAAGTTCCTAAAAAAACTTATGATTTAGTGTTGACTTTCATGAATAATCGATGTTATTATGTATAAGTCGCCAAGAGGTGACGCAGTAAATGAAAAAATGAACCTTGAAAACTGAACAAGCAAAACGTAATCAATAAAGTTTTTACTAGCTAACCTCGAGTTAGTGAACGAAACAAAATTTTGGACATCAAACATGATGCCAGCAAAACAATTTGAGCTAATCAAATTTCTTTTTATGGAGAGTTTGATCCT